>JAYUAU010000001.1:0-13719 GCA_043741135.1 Sphingomonadales bacterium
GCCCGTCCTCGCGCCGTTTCTGATCTGGTTTGGATCAAGCCACGATCTGACTGGCTGGCTCCTGCTGATTGCAATCGGCATGATTGGCGGCGTCGGCCAGATTGCCTTCACCGCGTCACTGCGCTGGGCACCGATTTCGGTTGTCGTCGCGATGGACTATATCTCGCTGCTCTGGTCAACGATCTTTGGGTATCTGGTGTGGAACCATTTGCCGAGCGCAGCGACATGGATTGGCGCACCGATCATCATATTCAGCGGCCTATACATCGCCGCGCGTGAGCATCGGCTTCGGATCAAGCGCACTAAGGAGATATCGCCGTGACCTTGCCAATCCTCTATCACTGCGTTGATGCGCGATCGCTGCGCTGTTTGTGGGCGGCAGAGGAGGTAAAGCTTCCCATTGAGCTGAACGTGCTTCCATTTCCTCCGCGCTTTTTTGCGCCGGAGTATAAGCTCGTCAACCCGCTCGCTACCGTGCCCGCATGGGTGGAAAACGGCGTCACACTTACTGAATCCGCCGCAATCTGCCAGCGCATTGCGGCAGGAACGTCGATTGAAGTGACCCCGGGTGAAGCTGACTATCTGACATATCTCAACTGGCTCCACCGCAGCGATGCTACGCTCACATTCCCGCTTGCGATCATGATCCGTTATACGGTGGTTGAGCAGGGCGAGCGAAGGTTGGCACAAGCGGTTGAGGATTATAAATTGTTCTTCCTTGGCCGCGCGAAATCTATTGAAACGGCGCTGAGCGAGGGCCGCGAATATTTGGTCGCAGACCGCTTTACGATTGCCGATATCTGCGTTGGTTATGCGCTGTTCCTTGCGAGCACGCTTGGGATTGCCGCCGAATTAGGCGAGCAGTGCCAAGCCTATCTCAAACGGCTCACCGCGCGCGAAGACTTCCTCCGCGCGCGGGTGAGGCAGTCGGTTTAACCTCACCTGCGATCAGGCTTGCACTTTCGTCTTTGCGAGGAGCCCTTCGACTGGCTGGCAAGCCAGCCGCTCAGGACAGGCTGGGGCACATGCCCCAGCGACGCGGCAATCCACTCGCTGTACCATATTATGGATTGCCGCGCTTCGCTCGCAAAGACGAAGTAGTGCGCTTTAAGCGATCAGAACCTAACCTTCGGCTTCGCGCACAAACGCAGCATCGCCGCCAATTTTGGACGATAATTTACCGAGCCAAGCGAGCACCGCAATCGCGAGGATAGTCGCCAGAATCGCATAAGTGAATTTACCCGCCAAGCTATCGCCAAGCCCAAGCAGCGCAAGCGCGCCCTTGATCGCTTCGTTCCAAGCAAGTGCGGCGACCAGCCCAAGCGAGGCCGAGGCCAGCGCGATCATCGTTTGTATAAAGGCACGTGGATTCATTGGACTTCCTCCTGTTGAAAAACTGCCTCGTCATTGCGAGGAGTGCAGCGACGCGGCAATCCACTCGCGGCACCTTAGTATGGATTGCTACGCTCTGCTCGCAAAGACGATTGAATAATGAACATACAAAAAACGGCCAGCACCTTGTGAGTGCTGACCGCCTTTTCGAACTTAAGTTAGCACGTTAGGATCAATACTTAACTTTCAAACGAGCATACCAGAACCCGCCGTTGACGCCGAATGGCCCACCGCTACGCGGATAGATTTGGCCATCAGCAGTGCTGCCTGTTACCGCAAAGATCGGGTTCGACGTTGTTGGCGCGATCCGGTCTGGCTTGGTGTTGAACAGATTATTCGCACCCAAGGTAACGGTGAAGTGATCAGCAAAAGTGTAGCTCACGTCGAGATCAGACGTGAATTTCGCACCGAACACTTGGCCCGGATAATCAGTTTGCGTGGCCCACTTACTATAATAGTTAGTCCGTGTGTTGAGCGCGAAATCACCTATCTGGAAGTTTGACGAAAGAATGATCCGGTGTTTTGGCGCGACGTTTGAAATATCGAAGACACGTTCTGGACTGATGTCGCCCGCCCTGAGCACCCGCGTTACGTTGCTCTTATTATAATTATAAGCAAGCGTGAACGTTGATTTTCCACCGGCAAACGGTGTTCTGTAGCTGCCGATTACGTCGACACCCTGAGTCTTGCTATCAAAACCATTGGTAAAATAGTTAACATCGCCGCCCACGCCAACTGCTGCCAGAGCTGGCAAGCGGTTGATATCAGCTTGCGTAACACTGCGGTTTGCTGAGATACCGATCCGGTTACGGACGCTGATCGAATAGCCATCCACCGTGATCGACAACGAGCTTGTCGGCTTCAACACAAAGCCCAAGCCGAAGTTTGTCGACCGCTCGGGAATCAAAGCCCGCGAACCGTAGAAGACTGAGATGGGGTTAGTTGTCCGATATGTTCCCGTCTGAACCTGATTGCCGGCGGTGAAACCAGTCGTCAAAATTTCGACGTTATTTTGCCCAGGTGACGGTGCGTGGAAACCAGTGCCCACGGTGCCACGGATCGCGAAGGCATCCGAAACTTCATAACGCGCATTGACCTTACCAACGAAGGCACCGCCGAATGTGTTATAATTTTCGTAGCGACCGGCAATACCGAAGCTTAGCGCGTCGGTCAGATCAGCTTCTGCGCCGACATAGACAGCGTAGTTACGTTGGCTGAAGCTGCCAGCTGATTCTGGCGGCGTGCCACCATAGCCGCTGGCGGCAGGGCTGAAGGTAACGCGTCCGTCAGGAGTGTAAACGCCCGACGTTGGTGTCGTTTGCAAGAACAAATCTTGAATGGCAAACGGACCAGCACCGTATGACTGCAAATCACCCTGCGTTGGATTGTAAGTCTCGCGACGATATTCAGCACCTGCTGACAAAGTGACTGGACTCGCCAAGCCAGCTTCCAATGGATAGCTGACATCAAGGTTTATATCGGTTTCTTTCTGGATCAGATCACCCGCAAAAAACGACGTCTGAGACTGCGGCCCAAATGATTGATTGAGCGAATTACGCAGTGACAGGCTGAGCGAGTTGCGGCTGAGCGAGCCCGACAGATCATATTTGAAACCACTATCAGTTTCGCCCTTATAGCCAATCGTTCCAAAGATTTCCTTTGAAATCCCGATAAACCGCGGCGTGAAGCCAGCGGGATACAAAGTTGAGAAGTTGAACACGTTCGCGTCACGCACGAAACCGCCAGCGGGGCAGGTCGCGTTATTAGCGGGGCAGCGCGTTAGGAAAGCAGGATGAGCGAAGGCACCGTTGCGGCCCGGTGAGCGAGTAGCAGGCGTTCCCGAGCCATCATTTACAACAAACGGTGACGTCGCCGAAATCGGCGAACGGAAGTTGAAGCTCTGATCGGCACTGCTGCGCGCTATGTTGCCGAAAATGTAGAGCTTGCTGCTGTCGGTCACTTCAAATGCGGCGTTCAGTATCGCCTTATAACCATGGTTGGGTGACTGACCCCAAATCTGCACTGGCCCAGGAAATCCTGGAAGCCGTGAGGCGAGCGATGGGTTGGCCGCAGCAAATTGAAGCGCAATCGGGCGCGTCGCACCGCGGCTGGTTTGGCCATCATCGGTATATTCGCCTGACAGGCTGATGAAACCACGGTCACCAAGTTTGAAGCCAGCATAAGCCGCAACTTGCTTGCTCTTACCGTCGCCACCATTGTCATAATGCTGACCGTAACGCGCTTGGAGTTCAAAACCGGCATCTTCACGCAGGCCGTAATTGATCACGCCGCCAATGGCATCCGAACCATATTGTGCGGTTGCGCCTTCACGCAGGATTTGCAAATTCCCAACGGCGATTGCTGGGATCGCACCAATATCAGATCCTTGCGAGCCAAAACCAAGCGCTGTGTCGCTGCCGACATAGACTTGAACGAGTGCTGAGCGGTTGTAACGCTTGCCGTTTAACTGAACGAGGATGTTATCAGCAGGAAGTCCGCGCAGTGACGGCGAGCGAACGAATGACGACGCATCCGAAATCGTATTCTGGCTGACGAAGAATGAAGGAACGATATTCTTAACCGCATCAAGCAAGTTTGCCGACGGCTGCGAAGCAAGTTCTTGTCCGCCAATCACATCGACAGGTGACGCTGTATCAGATGCCGAACGATCGGTGCGGCGCGTGCCGACGACAACGATCTGTTCTTTGCTATCATCTTCCTCAGCCGCAGGGGCCGCAGTTTGAGCGTAAGCCGCGCTGAACGCGAGCGGGGTTGATAGAATGGCCACAGATGCCAAGAGGCCTCCGCGAATCGCTGATTTAAGTGTTGAATTCATATATTGTCTCCAAAAACCATCATTGTGGTAAGGAATTGCCCCCGCAAACGATTGGTGCATGCCATTTAACGTTACGGTGGCGGGTGTAAATGCCCTTTTGCTGTGCCCGCACCGAATCATTGCGCACCGTGACATTTTTGCGACAGCTTATTACGATGAGTGTGGGGGTGGTGATAATAGATTGTTTGATTTCGTCATTGCGAGGAGTGAAACGACGCGGCAATCCACTCGCTGCACCATAGAATGGATTGCCGGCTTCGCTCGCAAAGTCGGAGCGAGAGAGCGTCTCCCCCCCCTTCAATTGACCATCCTCTCACGCCCTTCCCAATACGGGGCACGCAGATCCTTGCGGAGAATTTTGCCCGATGCGTTGCGCGGAAGCGCTGCGATGATATCGATGGATTTAGGCACTTTGAACGCTGCAATCTTGGCGCGGGTCCACGCAATCACATCGGCTTCGTCAATCGTCGCGCCGGGTTTTGCAACACACACCGCCTTTACCGCCTCACCCCATTTGTCATCGGGGACGCCAATCACGGCGACTTCGGCTATCGCGGGATGGCCGTAAATCGCGCTTTCAACCTCAGCGGGATAGACATTTTCGCCGCCTGTGATGATCATATCTTTCATCCGGTCATGGATATAAAGATAGCCATCCTCATCAAGAAACGCCGCATCGCCTGTGGCGAGCCAGCCATCTGCCGAGACGGTCTTCGCGGTGGCCTCAGGCATTTTCCAGTATGAGATCATATTGTTACTCGACCGCGTCAACAGTTCACCCACACTGTGCGGCGGCAGACTGTTACCATCTTCGTCAACGATTTTCAGCTCGACCCCGGGCAGCGGACGCCCTTGCCCGCGCATCCGCTGATTACCGTTCGGATCATGATCCTCTGGCCATAGCGAGACAATCGTCCCCGTTGTTTCAGTCATCCCGTAGGCTTGGATGAACTCCGCACCAAACACGCGCATACATTCGCGCAAGAGCTCAAGCGGGATCGGTGCTGCGCCGTAGAATATATATTTGAGACGTCCGAAATCGGTAGTGGCGGCGCGCGGATGCGTGGTGATCATCTGGAGCGCAGCGGGAACCATGAAAAAGCGCGTTACGCCGTTTTGTTCAACGGCATCAAGTACGGCGTCAGGCGTGAATTCAGGCAAGATATGCCCCGCAACGCCTGCCGCGAGTGCCATCACGCCCAGCCCCGTTCCCCCGATATGCGCGCACGGCATCGCGACGAGAACAACCTCATCGCCGTCCCACTTCGCCCATGGCAGCCCCGCATCCTCGGTGGGCAGACGCAGGCCGAATAAGTTGCGGTTTGAGAGGATTGCGCCCTTTGGCTTACCCGTAGTGCCTGATGTGTAAAGCTGGAGCACCGCATCATCGGGGCCAGCGGGGGTGAAGTCTGCTGGCTCTGCAGCATCAATCCACGCACGCGCTTCCTCATTGGAAAAGACATGCTCGATATGAGGGAGATCGCTTTGGAGAGCGCGTGCCGCGTCAGCAAACCCCGGCCCCGTGAACAACAGCCGCGCTTCGGTATCAGCGATAATATATGTCATTTCGGCAGGGGATAGCCGCCAGCCAACGGGCACCATCACCACGCCAAGCCGCGCCGCGCCGTAAAAGAGCGCGAAGTAGAGATCGCTATTCTTGCCAAGCCACGCGATCCGGTCACCCTTTTTAAGCCCCGCCGCGATCAGCCCGCCAACGATCTTTGCGGTGAAACCATTGAGCTCGGCGTAGCTGAGGCGGCGGCTGCCCTCGCTCAGAGATGTCCGGTCAGGCGCTTCATTCGCCCAATTTCGAATAAAGCCGTCAAACGACAATAAGGGCGCGGCTTCATTCATAACAGTCACTCTCCGATTCTTGTTTTGCCAGAGACTGGCGCAGGCTGGCGCTGAAATCAAATGGCAAAGACTTGAGCACCGCTGGGCTTAAGTCTATAGCACATAAGGTGAACGATACTCCGACCCACCGCAAGATCATCCACATCGACATGGACGCCTTTTTTGCGAGTGTTGAACAGCGCGACAATCCTGATTTGCGAGGGAAACCTGTTGCGGTTGGCGGCATGGGCGAGCGCGGGGTGGTGGCTGCGGCGAGTTATGAAGCGCGCACTTTCGGTGTGCGCTCTGCAATGGCATCGGCAAAGGCGCGGCGACTGTGCCCCGATCTCATTTTTGTGCCGCACCGGTTTGAGGTTTACCGCCATGTTTCGCGGCAAATTCGCACTATCTTTGAAAGCTACACGCCGCTCGTTCAGCCACTCTCGCTTGATGAAGCCTATCTTGATGTCACTGATAATCTCAAAGGCATCGCATCAGCAACGCAGATTGCCAAAGAGATACGCGCGCTGATCAAGGCTGAGACCGGGCTGACCGCGTCAGCAGGCGTATCCTACAATAAATTCCTCGCCAAAATTGCGTCTGACATCAATAAACCTGACGGGATTTGTGTGATTAAGCCCGCGCAAGGGCCGGGCTTTGTTGCGACGCTGCCCGTGCGCAAATTCCACGGTATCGGCCCAACGACAGCTGCGAAGATGGAGCGATTGGGGATCCTTTTGGGCGAAGATTTGCGTGCCAAAAGCTTGCTCTTCCTCAATCATAACTTTGGTAAGGCGGGAAGCTATTATTACAATGCGGCGCGCGGGATCGATCACCGCACGGTCAACCCTGATCAGGAGCGTAAATCAATCGGATCAGAAACGACCTTTGGCACTGATTTGCGCTCAACTGGCGCGTGTTTGGCTGAACTCCGTCCACTGATCGCGAGCGTATCGCGCCACTGTGCAAAATACGAAACGGGTGGACGGACGGTAACGCTCAAGCTGCGCTATGCCGATTTCAAAACGGTAACGCGCAGCCGGTCTTGCCCGCGCGCGGTGAGAGAGGCGGCCGAGATTGAAACTGTCATCGCCCAGCTCTTAGAGAGCCTTGCGCCGCTGGAACAAGATGTGAGGCTGCTCGGCGTCACGCTCCATAATCTTGAAAGCGGGGATGATCCGCTCCCACTACTCGACATTTTTGATCGCAACCCTACATAGCCATTATGGTTCGCAAATTCCTCTATGTTTTCGCTGCGCTCATCGTGCTTGTGCTTGCTGCTGCACTTACCTTCCGCCTTTACGGTGTTCAATTGATGACCACTGCAATGGTGCCGACCACCGCTTTCACGTCACAACCGCCCGCAGTCGCTGAACTTTATGCTGATCCCAAAATGTGGCTATCGCGCCCCGATATTGCTGATAATGCTTCGGATTGGACGCCCAAGGGGCTGCCCGTTTCGACAGAAGAGCGCGGGAAGGCCGCGATCTTCTTCATTCACCCGACATCATTCATTACGGTCAGCCAAAGTGCGACGTGGAACGCCAGTTTAGCCGATAAAGAAACCAATGACCGCGCAGCCATCTTCGTTCGCGGGCAATCATCGCCGTTTAATGCAGCCGGTGAGGTATGGGCACCGCGTTACCGCCAAGCCAATTTCGCTTCGTTCCTCACTGATAAGGTCGAGGGGGTGAAAGCGCTCGATGCGGCATATGCTGACGTTGCGACTGCACTTGATTATTTCATCAACGCCATCCCAAAAAACCAGCCCGTGATCCTTGTCGGGCATAGCCAAGGCGCGCTTCATCTCTCAAGGCTGATCCGCGAACGCATTGCGGGCACGCCGTTCGCAAAGCGGATTGTTGCTGCCTATGTCATCGGATGGCCAATTTCGTCCGTGACTGATGTTGACGCGATGGGGATGCCCGCGTGCACTTCCCCCGATCAAAATGGCTGCTTGCTGAGTTGGGCAAGCTTTGCCGAGCCGGCTGACCCATCATCAGTGACAGCTGCGTATGACAAGACGATTGGGTTTAATGGGCAACCGCGCAAAGATACGCCCATTCTCTGCACTAATCCGCTCACGGGCATAGCAGGCGGAGAAGCGCCCGCCTCTTCCAATCTGGGCACGCTTAAGAACAAATCTGATTTCAGTGACGGTGAGATTATCCCCAGCGGTGTTGGCGCGCGCTGCGATGAACGCGGTTTCCTGATAATCAGTGAAGCACCTGATCTCGGGCCCTATGTCTTGCCGGGCAACAACTACCATGTTTATGATTTCAGCTTGTTCTGGACGAATATCCGCGCTGATGCGCTCAGGCGACTTGCCGCTTTCAGCGCAAAATGATCACTTTATTGCCAGCCGAGTATCGCGCGATGCTCCCCGAAGGCGGACGCTTGATCGCGCTAGATGTTGGCACCAAAACGATTGGCACCGCGCTGTGCGATGCGCAGTGGAATTTCGCTTCACCCGCTGATTTGATCAAGCGCATTAAGTTTTCGGTTGATCTCGAAATGATCAAAGCGATGATCGTCAAGCAATCTGTGAAGGGCATTGTCATTGGCCTTCCGCTCAACCTTGACGGTAGCGATAGCCCGCGCACGCAGTCTGTGCGGGCGTTTGCGCGCAATGTTGATGTGATTGGCCTGCCAATCCTGTTGTGGGATGAACGATGGTCAACCCAGGCGGTCGAACGCGCGATGATCGCGGCGGATGTCTCACGCGGGAAACGCGCCGAACGAGTGGACAATGCCGCAGCGGCGTATATCCTCCAAGGTGCGATTGATGCGTTAATGATGGGATGATGATGAGAACTTTGTTGTTAATGACGGCGGCAGTGCTGGCGCTCGCTTCGCCCGCAACCGCCAAGCTTTCACCCGCCGAGAGCAAAATGGTTGCCACCGTTGACGCGGACTATGAACAATCGGTCGCGTTGCTTGAGCGCTTGGTCAATCAGAATAGCGGATCGCTCAACCTAGACGGCGTCGAAACGGTGGGGCGGATGCTACGCGCTGAGCTTGAACCACTTGGCTTCACAGCCACATGGACGCCGATGCGCCACACCAAGCGTGCTGGCCATTTAACCGCAATCCATAAAGGCAGAGCGGGCACCAAACGGATGCTGCTGATTGGCCATCTTGATACGGTGTTTGAGATAGACTCACCCTTCCAGCGCTTTGTGCGCAAGGGCGATTTTGCCGAAGGCCCAGGCGCGGGCGATGATAAGGGCGGGATGGTCGTCATTCTATCAGCGCTGCGCGCGATGAAAGCGGCTGGTAGCCTCAAAAATGCCAATATCGAGATCGTGCTTACCGGCGATGAAGAGGATTCAGGTGACCCGATAGAGGTTGCGCGCGCTGACTTGATCGCGGCGGGCAAACGCGCTGATGTCGCGCTCGATTTCGAAGGTCTTTCAGTTGAAGACGGCAAAGATATGGGGTCAATCGCGCGGCGCTCTTCGAACAGCTGGAAACTGACAGCGAGCGGGAAAACGGGGCACAGCTCGCTTATTTTTAATAACACTTACGGCGATGGGGCGATCAACGAAATTGCGCGCATCCTCGCTCGGTTCCGCAGCGAACTGCCTGAGCCGAACCTCACCTTTAACACAGGATTGATTGCGGGTGGCCAAGAAGTGAGCCTCGATAATGATGGCATTCGGATCGCCGCCAAAGGAAAGACCAATATCATCCCCGGTAGCGCGATTGCGCGCGGCGATTTCCGCACATTGTCCGAAGAACAAAGCACACGTGTCCGTGCGAAAATGGCGGCGATTGTCGCTGATCATGCAAGCGGCACCAGTGCTGCAATCGAATTTGAACAAGGCGGCTATCCCGCGATGGCACCCACCGACGGCAACCGCGCTTTGTTAGGTCGACTAAACATCGTCAACTCAGACCTTGGCCTGCCCGCAATGGCAGCACTTGATCCTTTGAAACGCGGCGCGGGAGACATATCGTTCGTCGCGGGTGATGTCGACGGGTTGGTCGGGCTTGGCACTGTGAGCAAAGGCGATCATGCCCCGGGCGAGACGGTCGATCTGGTGAGCATCAAACGCCAAGCCAAACGCGCGGCAATTCTGATAACACGGCTCTCAGGCGAGCGTGTGCGGTAGTCAGGGCGGCATTCGAGTGTGGTGAGATATGACAAATTCGTCTCCCACGAGGAGCCCTTTGACTGGCTGGCAAGCCAGCCGAAGGGCTCCTCGTGGGAGACGATTCAACGATATGTCATCACGCTCTAATTCAGCCACTTCACCACAACATTATCAACCCACGCATTCAACTCTTCAGTGCCTGATTGCGTTACAACTTGCAGGCTCAGCCACTGCGCAGAACAATTTGAGGTGGGCACGCTAAATGCACTTACGTTCGCCCTGCCCGTATCGGGCGAAGGCGGCAGGCCAATGTCTAGCAACTTCGCACCTGTTTTGGTTGCACATGTCACATGCCAAGAAAGGTTCGCATTTTGCGAAGGCTTTACAGAACCAGACGTTGATTCGAGCCAATATCGCCCTGCGGGTAGCATAAATAATTGTCGAGCCGCTTCGCCTCCATTGCCTTCGGAAGCTTGAACCCCCAGCCGAAAATCACTGGCATCACTATCGCTTTTGAAACGACCAGCGTAGATTGTCCCGTCCGACGCAAACAACCAATCGAACGGAAGCAGTAATGGCTCGCCTGAAAAATCACCGTTCCTGATATGCATGCCAATTGAACGGTCACTGCCGCCAGCTACAAAATAGGCGTCTCGCAACAAATCAAACCGGTAATCCCGCACCATTCGCGCCATCAGGCCGTCAGTTTGTGATGGCTGCACTTTGCCCCCGTCGCGCACCACATGCTGGAAAATTGTGAGGAGCGTATCGGCTGAGGGAGACGAGAACAGCAAGTCAGTGAGAAAAGCATTGGCCCACGGCGGTCGTTTAGCAAGCACATCGCCAATTTGCGGAGCAAGTGTCACATCGCCGCTTGCTTTTGCTAATACGGGGAACAGCAATTGCGGCGCGACGGTCGATGTGCGCAGCGCGGCATCATAATGAGCGAGTGCGCTAGGTGCATCTTCGCGCCCCACATGATAATCAATCAGCCATAATTGCGTGGCAAGATCACGGCGCGAAAGCCGGTTGGAGAGGTCAAATATGGCACGCTGGTCTTGCTTGGGAGCTGAAAATCCAAGGATACGGAGCGCGGACACATTGGTCGGATCATTCAGCAATGCTGCTCGGGCCAGTTCGAGCGGTCGCTCTCGCCGCAGCGAAGTGGGGTCTTTGATCAATAATCGATCAGCCAGATATGTCATCGCGCGCGAGTCAGTTGGCGATACGCGTAACGCCAATTCTGGATTGCTTGAGCGCGCAATTCCGCTGATACCTATGACAATTGCACCCCAAATGAGCAACGCGCACATGACGGCAACGAGCAATCGGCGGATCACAACAGGCTGTGACTTGGATAGCGCGTTACCCACGCGCCGGCACCTTCACCATCCAAAGCGTCGCGATGATGAACACCACACCAAGCAGCGGCATACGCAAGGGATAATCAGCAAGGCTCGCGAGTAACATCAGCGCGGTCATCACAGTGCCAAGCCGCCCCATCAGTTGCGCTGAACTCAACCGCACCGGTGCGGCCCAGAGCGTACGCGCGCGAACCGCCCACCATCCGAGGTAAGCGATGAGCAGTAATGCCGCTGGCAACCCGCCCTCAATAATGATGTGAAGCAGATCATTGTGCGCGTGGTTCATATAACTCGTATCCAAAAGATCGAACGGTTCAAATGCACGGTAAACCGGATCAAACGAGCCAAAGCCGCTGCCAAAGGGAAAGAATTCGAGCAGCATATGCCACAGCGGCTTCAGCATCTGACCACGTTGTTCTTCAGCAACATTTGTTGCAAACAGCCTTGTGATCACCGTTGCGCGAGACAGGAAAAACAGTCCCGCAATGATCGGCGCAACCAACACAAATGGCACGATCTGGATCATTGACAGACGTGTTCGGCGGTGAGACGATTTACTCACTTTGGATAAACCTGATCGCGCGAGCAAATATGAGCCACCGAGTGCTAAAACACCAAGAATAACACCGGCACGCGATCCCGTTACAATGATCATTGGCACCAAAAAAAGCGCAGCAAAAATCGCGGCCCAATAATGCATATTAGCGCGACGTTGATCACCCGGATCCAATCGCGCCCATACCGTGAGCATTGGCAATCCAAGCACAAGGAACAAGGCGTTGTGATTGCGATTGGCAAAAAAACCAACAGCTGATTCTGAATTGGTGATCGGATAAAAGCGCAGTGCTGACTCAGCGCCAGCACTGAGCTGAGCCAACCCCAAGAGAGCGCTACCAACGACGGCGGCAAGCACGAAGGGCAAAATAGTCTTAGCACTTTTCGGGGATAAACAGCCAAAGCCAATGACCGTTGCAAAGGCGGGGAGAACTGCAAATAATGAGGCCCATGTTAAGTCTGGCGTTAAGGTGATTGCGTGCCAACCGAGCGGAATATTGGTCAGAATCAGAGTTTGCGCATACATCGCCCTGCCTGGCAGAACCGGCCAGAGTGACGGCGGTAAAGGCACGAGTTGCACCGCAGTGATGGCCGCGATTAAAGATATAAAGATGAGAACGGGTCTTATCGCGCGAAAATCAGAGAGTGATCGGAACCAAAATGCCGTTCCGCAACATACTATCGACATGATCCAGATCAACGGCTGGACTTGAGTATCAGCGCGCGATGATCCACCGCCGAGCACGCATAAGACCAAAAAGAAGAAAAAAACCACCACCGGCAGCCGACGCGAAATCACCGCCGTATTAGTGTGAAGTGCCATCAACGTGGAGTTCGCATAAAGGCTTTCATATTGACTGTTTCAGACCTTCACGCACTTACAAAACAATCTTCTGCAGGCAAGTGCGGTTCAACCGAACTCACAAACAGCAGACAAAAAAAGGGCAGCCCTAAAGCTGCCCCTAATCTTTGCCAAAATGGCCGCTTATGATGGGCTACGAGCGTTATTGCTACCATCAGCAGCAATCACGATGCCTGCGACTGCCGCAGCTGTCGCGATAAGGACGATCACAACCGTGGCACCTTCAAGCTTTGACGCTTTGCCGATGCGCGCACCTTGCCGAACAGCAGGAGCCGCACGAACCGACAATTTGCTGACAGCCGCTGTATTCGCCGTTGCCGCTTGTGCTGCAACAGGAACTGCAACGAGTGAGATTGCAGCTAAGCTTGCTGATACAAAATTACGAAGGTTCATAAAATACTCCTTTGGTTTTAATCTACGTGTTAGTCAATCGCATCGATTCGGGGGGAAATCAAGCTTTTTCGTATATGCTTACTTAGCTAACGCTAAGATAGTCTGCGAACTGTGTATAAATTGCGGCGGGACAATGAGCATGGTCGTCGACCATTCGCGTTGCCTTCGCTCGCCTAACAGCGCTTTATGACGTTTTGGTTAAATGCCTCGTAAAAAGGATATAAAGTGAAGCAGCCGCCCTTCGGCAGCCCCCATACTTTGTTCAACTGTGATCGCTGGCCTTAGAGTATGATGAGTTTAGGTAGAGCAAATGTGTTCCCCTGCGTAGGCAGGGGTCCAGTCCCAGACAAAAAGAGTCTTTGTTAAGGTCTGGACCCCTGCCTCCGC
>JAYUAU010000002.1:0-13550 GCA_043741135.1 Sphingomonadales bacterium
TATTCAAGAAGTCCTTGCCAAGAAGAAGGCGCTGCCGAAAAATGTGCAGCGCGTCACCTTCAATGCGATTACCAAGCCAGCTGTGCTCGCCGCAATGGCAGCGCCGCGCGAACTTGATCATGATTTGATCGATGCTTACCGCGCGCGGCGTGCGCTTGATTATCTCGTCGGCTTCACACTTTCGCCCGTCCTTTGGCGCAAGTTACCCGGCGCAAAATCGGCAGGTCGCGTGCAGTCTGTCGCACTTCGTCTGGTCGTTGACCGTGAACGTGAGATTGAGGCGTTTCGGCCCCAAGAATATTGGTCGGTTATCGCCAATATGGAGCATGATAGCATTGCCTTCGTCGCGCGGCTCGTTCGCCATAAAGGCGAAAAGATTGACCGGCTGACGATTGGCAATGCGGGTGATGCAGCGTCTGCTAAAGCAGCGGTTGAGGCTGGACGGTTTAGCGTATCGAGCGTTGAAACCAAGCCAATGACGCGCAATCCTTCGCCGCCGTTCACGACGTCAACGCTGCAACAAGAGGCGGCGCGTAAACTTGGTTTTTCAGCGAGCCACACGATGCGCGTTGCACAAGGCCTCTACGAAGATGGCTCGATCACCTATATGCGCACCGACGGCGTGCAGATGGACGGCAGCGCGATTTCCGCTGCACGCGGAGCCATCGCGAACCGTTATGATGCGTCGTACGTGCCCGATAAGCCGCGGCATTATGTCGCCAAGGCAAAGAACGCACAGGAAGCGCATGAAGCGATCCGCCCAACCGATTTCAGCAAGGATAAGCTTGGCAGCGGCGATCATGCGCGGCTGTATGACCTGATCTTCAAACGCGCGATGGCGAGCCAGATGGCGTCAGCGCGGCTTGAACGCACGACGATTGAAATGAGTGACGGGACGGGTCAAACCGGCCTGCGCGCGACGGGTCAAGTTGTCATCTTCCCCGGCTACCTCGCGGTGTATGAGGAAAGCGTTGATGACAGCGCGGATGAGGATGCCCGTCGTCTTCCCTTGCTTCGTGAAGGCGACGCACCCGCCAAAAAGTCAGTTGAGAGTGAACAGCATTTCACCCAACCGCCGCCGCGCTATTCCGAAGCCAGCCTTGTTAAAAAGATGGAAGAACTAGGGATCGGCAGGCCTTCGACATATGCCTCGGTGATCGAAGTATTGAAGGCGCGCGATTATGTAGCGGTCGATAAGAACCGCTTCACGCCCAACGAAAGCGGACGGCTGGTCACCGCGTTTCTTGAACGCTTTTTCGAAAAATATGTCAGCTATGATTTCACTGCGGAATTAGAAGATCAGCTTGACGAAGTATCAGGTGGTCGTGCGCAGTGGCAGGCGGTGCTTGAGGCGTTTTGGAAGGATTTCAAGCCCAAAACGGTTGAAGTGATGGAGCAAATGCCGTCCGAAGTGACCGCGGCACTTGATGTGTTTCTGGGTGATTACCTCTTTCCGCCCAAAGACGATGGCAGTGATCCGCGCAAATGCCCGCTTTGTGCTGACGGACATTTATCGCTTCGCGGTGGAAAATTTGGCGCGTTCATTGCCTGCGCTAATTATCCGACGTGCAAATTCACGCGCAAATTTGCGCAAGCGGGCGGCGCTGATGGGGTTGATACTGGCCCTGAATTGCTCGGTCAGCATCCCGAAACCGGCCAAGATATCATGCGCAAATCAGGGCGCTTTGGCCCCTTTGTCGAAATGGGCGAAGGTGACAGCCTCAAACGCGGATCAATCCCCAAGGACGTGCCTGCTGAGGAGTTCGGGCTTGACTGGGCGGTCAAACTGCTGAGCTTGCCGCGCACAATCGGGCTTCACCCTGAAAGCGGAGAGCCGATTACCGCAAGCATCGGTCGCTACGGCCCCTATCTGTCGCACAACGGAAAATACGGGCGATTGCAGAGCACCAATGATGTGTTCGAAACCGGCATGAATGCGGCCGTTGTCAAGCTTGCCGAAGCGGCGGCAGGCGGCAATCGCGGGCGCGGTGCCGCGCGTGAGCCTTTGAAAGCCTTTGGCCCGCATCCTGAAACCGGCGCTGAGATGAAAATCATGGAAGGGCGCTTCGGCGCTTATGTCACCGACGGTACGACCAATGCGACATTGCCCAAAAGCGCTGATCCGCAGGTGATGACGATAGAAGAGGCGGTTGAACTGCTCGCCATTCGTGCGGCAAAAGGGCCAGGCATCGCGCGCAAGAAAAAGGCGGCACCTAAAAAGGCTGCGGCGAAGAAGCCCGTTGTTAAGAAGAAGGTGGTTGCGAAGAAATCACCCGCGAAGAAGGCTTCGGGTTCGAGTTAGACGAGTCGCTACCCTTCGTCTTTGCGAGCGAAGCGCGGCAATCCATACGGGTGGTGCCGCGCGTAGATTGCCGCGTCGCTGTGCTCCTCGCAAAGACGATTCAGTGAAATCTCACCCCGCTATAGCTTAACCGACGCCTTAGCCGACATCACCACCCGGCCATCACCGCCCAACGCCGCCAGTGTTACTTGCCCACCATCCGGTTTGCCAACAAGGTGGAGTGCATCGCCAACAAATGCAGGGGCCATCCCGCGAAATTCAAATGACGCCAGCTCGTTCTCGCCCAAGTTTTGAGCAACCAGATCAAGCAGCAAGGTGGCGGTTAATGGCCCGTGAACGACAAGCGCTGGATAGCCCTCGATCACCTTCGCATAAGGTGCGTCGTAGTGAATGCGATGCGTATTGAAGGTCAGTGCTGAGAAGCGGAAAAGCAGGCTTTCAGAAGGAACGAGGCTGCGCGTCCACGCCCAGTCTTTAACCTCTGCGCCTTCATTTTTCGGGGCCACCATCGCCTCATCAGGCGCATCGCGGTAAACCAGTGTCTGGCGCTCGCTCACCGCAAGTGCGCCGTCGCTCATCGTCTCGTGATCAATGTTCACGAAAATGAGCGTGCCACTGCCACCTTGTTTTTCGTCAATTGACGCAACTACTGATCGTCGCTCAATCACTGCGCCCACGGGAATGCCACCGTGAAATTCAAGCTTGCTTGACGCCCACATTCGGCGCGGCAGCTCAATGGGGGGCAGGAAGCCGCCGCGCTGTGGATGGCCATCGCTGCCCAATTGCGCGGTTGCCGCCTCGGGTAAGCACAAGCACCAATGAATGCCTTGCGGTGCCAAATCGCCGGTCGCCTCACTATCAATCGTCGCGCGAAACCGTGCGAGCAGCGCTGAGGTCAGCACATCATGCGCAATATGCTCGTGGCCAATCCAGTCTGATAGTTGCGTTTGCATGCGTGATACCTTTGGCGTGGAAGTTTACCGCCAAGCCTTGCAACCACCCGCCCGATTCGCCAAAGGGAATTTAACCAAAGGATCGCCACCCCATGCCAATCAATGCCGTCGATTTTGCAAGCCTGCTGTGTTCGCGGCTGTGCCATGATCTTTTAAGCCCCGTTGGTGCGCTCAATAATGGGATTGAGCTTCTGGCCGATGAACATGATCCCGAAATGCGTTTGCGCGTGCTTGAGCTGCTTGCCGATAGCGCGCGGGCATCAGCCAATAAATTGAAGTTTTTCCGATTGGCGTTCGGTGCGGCGGGCGGGTTTGGCGATCAAGTTGATGCCCGCGAGGCAAAGACCGCGATTGAAGGCGTTTACGGCGCAGGCGGTAAGGTTGAGCTGGGCTGGATCGTCGGCGATGCTACGCTTTCAAAACCAGCGATCAAACTTCTGCTTAACCTTGCGCTGATCGCAGGCGATGCTTTGGTGCGCGGCGGTCGGTTGGATGTTGGCGCCGAAACGCGCGACAATATGACTGAGATCGTGATCCGCGCCGAAGGGCCGCGCCTCGTTCTTGATCCCGAATTGCGCACCGCTTTGCTCGGCCAGGCGGATGAAAACCAAATGGCCCCGCGTGCCGCTGCTGCGTGGCTGGCACACAAACTGGCAACCGAGAATGGCGGAATGATCCAGGCGTCAGACCCTGCTGATCCTTTCCTGCTATTCGGGGCAACGATCAAGGCGTCGTGACCACCCCAAAACCTCGCGGGCTTTCAGCGCAAGATCTTGGGTTAGCGCTCGTGATGAATATCATGTGGGGGCTTAATCTGATCGCGGTGAAGATTGGGGTTGAGATGGTCTCTCCGCTCACCGCCGCGTGGTTGCGGCAAACGATGGTGCTGCTCATTTGCCTGCCCGCGCTGCGCATCATTCCGGGCAAAATGCGTGAATTGCTCACGCTCGGCCTGCTTTCTGGCGCGGCATTCTATATTATCGTGAACCTCTCGCTTTCGGTTGCGGATAATGTGGGTGCGCTCGCGATTGCGGGTCAGCTTGGTGTGCCCTTCTCACTCATCCTCGCGGTGATCTTCTTGAAGGAACGGATCAGACTATACCGCATTGGCGGGGTGTTCCTCTCGTTTCTAGGCGTTGTTCTGATCGTCTTTGATCCTGCCGCGATTGATGAGCGACTGGGCCTCGCGCTCACCGCCCTCGCGAGCCTTATCTGGGCAATTTGTTCGCTCATTCAGCGGCGGCTGGCGGGTGCGCCGGTGCTCTCCATCTATGCGTGGGTAGGGGCGATTGGTTCAGTTCTGCTCTTTCCCGTGGCATTCATATTCGAACCTGAAACGATGGCGAACCTGCCCGCGATTCCGATAGCCGCATATGGCTGGATTTTATTCTCAGCGCTTGGTTCAACGGTGATTGGGCAAGGAGCGATGAGTGTGCTTCTCGCGCGACATCCGCTGACCACCGTCATTCCGCTCACATTGCTGACGCCGGTGATTTCGGTGATCGCCGCCTCGATCTATTTCCAAATGAGGATGACCCCTATAATGATCGTCGGCGGGATCATCGTGATGATTGGCGTTGCCATCGTCACAATCCGCACCGCCCAAGCCAGTGAAGCGGGAGAGACAGTGTGATTGATACGCCATCACCAAATTTTGATGATCGAACCGCGCCCGTATCAATCCTTGTACTCCACTACACCGGCATGAAGGATGCGGCATCAGCGATTGAGCGGCTCACCAATGCGGAGGCGAAAGTCTCTGCGCATTATTTGATTGCCGAAGATGGTCAGGTCATCAAAATGGTCGATGAGGCAAAGCGCGCTTGGCACGCGGGGCGGTCACATTGGCGCGGGCTCAAAGACTTGAATTCAGTGAGTGTGGGGATTGAGATCGTCAATCCCGGGCATGAATGGGGATATCGCCCGTTTCCGATTGCGCAAATCGATGCGCTAATCCCGCTCGTCAAAGATATCATGATGCGGCACAAGATTACGCGCGGAAATGTGGTTGGCCATTCGGATATCGCGCCCGCGCGTAAGGAAGACCCAGGGGAGCTTTTCCCGTGGGAACGGCTAGCGCGGTTGCGTTTGGCACTTCCCAGCCCGACCAAGAATTTGATGGACCCGCACTGGACTGATGGCGGCTTTCTGCTCGCGCTCGAACGCTTTGGTTATGACGTCGCTGATCCGCTCGCGGCGATCCGCGCGTTCCAGCGGCGTTTTCGTCCAACCACTATTGACGGGATTATTGACGGTGAATGCCGCGCGAAACTGCTTGCTTTATTGCTGCCCCGACCGCTGGGTGATGACGAGTGACACCCAGATGCCTTAGCCCCCATGGCCGAGCGCGAGATAATCGATGCTTTGCATCTCGGTTAAACGGCTGATCGTTCGTTCGAATTCAAAGCGGCCATCGCCTTCCTTGTAAAGACCATCGGGAAACGCATCAGCGGTAGCGATCAATTTGACCTTATGTTCATAAAGCGCATCAATCAGCGTTACGAAGCGCGCGGCCTCGTTCCGGTTTTCGGGGCCAAGCGTTGGGATGCCCACGATGATCACGCTGTGGAATTTGCGCGCGATGGCGAGATAGTCAGTCGCCCCGCGCGCTTCGCCGCAAAGCCGCTTGAACGAGAAAACCGCAACACCTTTAAGGCTTTTAGGCACATGGAGGCTGCGGCTTCCGCTCAATATGATATCTTCGCTTGGCACGTGCGCTGCATCTTCGGGCGCATAGTCAGTCATTTTGAAAAAGGCATCACGCGCTGCTGCGGTCGCCGCTTCATCCGCTGGTGTATGCCAAGTTTTTACCCCCGCCATCCGCGCCATCCGGTAATCGGTCGGGCCATTGAGGCCAATCACATCAAGCCGGCTACCGATTAGCGCAATGAAGGGCAAAAAATGTTCGCGGTTAAGCCCGTCCTTATACAAGTCGCTCGGCGGGCGATTTGATGTGGTAACAAGCGTTACGCCTGAATCAACCAGCCCCGTAAACAGTCGCGACATGATCATCGCATCGGCTGAATTATTGATCACCATTTCATCAAAGGCGAGCAATTTGGCTTCCTCAGCTATCCCTGCGACAACCGAGACGATGGGATCGCCTTTCTCATTCATCCGCTCAATCCGCAACCGATCATGAACTTCGAGCATGAATTCATGGAAATGAACGCGCCGCTTGCGCTCAATCCGAACACAGCCAAAAAACAAATCCATCAGCATCGATTTACCCCGCCCGACGCCGCCCCACAAGTAAACGCCCTTTGGCGCTACGAGTTTTGCACGGCCCAATCGCCAGAGCAAACTGCCGCGCTGCGGGGCTTCCTCAAGCTCACCCTGAAGCCGCGAAAGCCGTGCTGCGCCTGCAGCTTGTTCGGGGTCTGCGCGCAATTCGCCGGCTTGAATTAACTGTTCGTAGCGGGCGAGTGTATTGGGCATCAGCGTTTTGTGGGCTTTCGGATCGTGCCTGCAAAGGCCGCAATTTTGTTTTCGTCTTGCACGATCAACCCGCGCAAGAACAGTAATCGCCCCGTTTCCTTGAGCAGTTCAACTTCAGCGTCGAGCGGGATATCAATCGCGCCCGATCCAATGAACTGTGTGGAGAGATCAAGCGTGACGGCCGTTCCCGCCTCAATCAACCCAAACACCCGTGAGGCACCGAACAAGGCAACGTCGATAAACGCGAGCGTCACCCCACCGTGGACATTATTAGCAAGGTTTGAATGCTTGATCCCAGGAAACATCCGCAGCCGCGCGGTTGTTTCACTTTCCTTGCGAACAAGCATTTTGCCCAACACCGCTCCGTTGAAGCGGCGCTTGTCGAGCAATTCCCACGTCAGCCAGCCCGGATTTTCGGGGTCAGGCTCACTGATGAATCCGCGATTATCGTCCAACCTAAATCGCCCGCTCAACCACCATCTTCTTCACCTCAGCAATCGCCTTACCCGGCGAAAGCCCCTTGGGGCAAACGTTAGAGCAATTCATGATCGTGTGGCAGCGGTAAAGGCGAAATGGATCTTCCAACTCATCAAGTCGGTCACCCGTCATCTCATCGCGGCTATCGGCAAGCCAACGGTATGCTTGAAGCAGGATGGCGGGGCCAAGGAACTTATCCGAATTCCACCAATAGCTCGGGCAGCTTGTTGAACAGCAAGCGCACAATATGCATTCATAAAGCCCATCAAGTTTGGTGCGATCTTCGGGCGATTGGAGGCGTTCCTTGCCCGAAGGCGTTGGCGTGACAGTCTTGAGCCATGGCTCAATGCTCGCATATTGCGCGTAGAAATGTGTGAAATCAGGCACCAAATCCTTGATCACATCCATATGCGGTAGTGGCGTAATTTTCACCTCGCCCTTCACATCCTCAATCGCCTTGGTGCAAGCAAGCGTATTGGTGCCGTCAATATTCATTGAACATGATCCGCAAATCCCTTCGCGGCATGACCGACGAAAAGTGAGGCTCGGGTCTTGCTCAGCCTTCATCTTAATGAGTGCATCAAGCACCATCGGCCCGCAGCTATCGAGATCGACTTCGAAATTATCGTAGCGCGGATTTTGACCGCTATCGGGATCATAGCGATACACTTTGAATTTCTTAATTCGCGCACTTGTCGCCGATTTGTGATCAACGCCCTTCTTAATTTTGCTGTTTGCGGGCAGTGAAAATTCAGCCATTGTGCTATCCTTACGTCATCAGGCGGTGAGTGATAGCGCGCTGACAGAGATGGCTCAACCGATTATGCGCACATTCGTCACCACTTTCTAATGTATTCAGCAGGCAAATCTCAGCGGTGTGCCATTTTCTGCAAAACCCCAGTGACGGTGTTCTCAACTTCATTTCTGTGCCATCGCTACGCAACCTTACAGCAAAGCAGAACCCCATGCGATTGAACGATTGCCATAACCACAGCGATTTCCGCGAACTTGCACGGCGGCGGCTGCCCGGGCCGATATTTCATTATATTGATGGCGGCGCGGATGATGAGGTGACGCGGCGGCGCAATACGCGTGCCTTTGACCAGTGCGATCTTGTGCCCAATGTCCTCGCCGGTGTTGCCGACGTCGATATGAGCACGATAGTGATGGGCAAGCAAATTGCGATGCCGCTGTTCCTCTCCCCCACAGCGCTCCAGCGGATGTTTCATCCCGACGGCGAAGATGCGGTGGGCGCTGTGGCGCAGGCGCAGGATACATGGTTTGGGATTTCGTCGCTAGGCACGACAAGCATCGAAGCCACTGCCGCGCGTGTCAGCAGCCCCAAGATGTTCCAGCTTTATGTTCACAAAGATAAGGGGCTGAACCATTCAATGATCGAGCGTTGCAAAGCGGCAAAGTTCGATGCGCTGACGCTGACGGTTGATACTATTGTCGGCGGGCGGCGCGAGCGTGATTTGCGCACGGGGTTTACCACGCCAATCAAGCTGACCGCGGCGAGCGTGGCAAGCTTTGCGCTACATCCCGCATGGGCGTTCAACTATTTCTTCCGGACTAAGTTTGAGCTGTCAAACCTCAAGGATCATGTGGCCCAAGGCACCAATATTGCACTCTCAGTCGCTGATTATTTCAACACGATGCTTGATCAGTCGATGGACTGGAACACTGCGGCCGATATCCGTAAACAATGGGGCGGCGAGTTTTGCCTCAAAGGGATTATGTCGGTTGGCGATGCCAAGCGGGCGGTTGATATTGGCGCGACCGCGATCATGGTTTCCAATCATGGCGGGCGGCAATTGGATGGTTCCCGAGCGCCATTCGATCAGCTCGCCGAAATTGTTGATGCGGTAGGGGACAAGATTGATGTGATTTGTGATGGCGGCATTACGCGTGGTACGCATGTCGTGAAGGCGTTGAGTGTGGGCGCGAAAGCCTGTTCGGGCGGGCGACTTTACCTTTATGCGCTGGCGGCCGCGGGCCAGCCTGGTGTCGAACGCGCGGTCTCACTGCTCCGCGATGAAATTGAGCGCGCGATGAAGCTTATGGGCGCCAAAAGCGTAGCTGATCTAAGTCGCGATAACATTCGCTGGCGGTAAGACGTGTAACCCATTTGCGGTTTAGCTAAGAATAAGCAATTATCCGCATCGGACGATCTAGGAGTCTGTGTGAAATGAAGCGTATCGGTTCAACCTTGCTCGCACTGTGGCTATCAGCATCGCTGACGGCATGCGGCGGCGGCAACGCTTCGGCCCCCATCCAAAGTGGTGGCGGCGGCACCGTCAGCGATACATCATCAACCTGTTCGCTCCGCGCGCGCCAGGACTTTGCCTTTGCAACACTCAACGAATGGTATCTGTTCTCCGAGACATTGCCCGCTTCGCTTGATCCTACCCCCTTTGCGACGGTTCAATCCTATATCGACACACTGACCGCCACGGCACGCGCGCAAAACCGCGATGTTGGATTTACCTTCATCACGTCAATCGCGGGTGAAAATGCGTTCTTTAATTCAGGATCAAGTGCAGGCTTTGGCATCCGGCTTATGTCCGATGCAGTTGCCCGCCGCGTCATAATTGCTGAGGCGTTTGAAGGCGGCGCAGCGCTCGCGGCAGGCATTGACCGCGGCGACGACATCATCGCGATTGGCACCACCACATCTGATCTGCGGCTTACAACCGATATCATCGCGAGCGGCGGGCTTGGCGCGGTGACGACTGCGCTCGGCCCAAGCACCGCTGGCACGTCGCGGCTGTTGCGGGTGAGAAGCCCTGCCGGCGTAACCCGCGATATCAACGTCACAAAGAGCGATTTTTCACTCACCGCAGTCTCATCACGTTACGGTGTGCGGACGATTGATGATGGCGGGCGGCGGATTGGCTACCTCAATTTGCGCACCTTCATTTCATCAGCTGATCCGCAATTGCGCGCGGCGTTTGATGGTTTCCGTGCGCAGGGCGTCCGTGAATTGATCATCGATTTCCGCTATAATGGCGGCGGGCTTGTTTCGACCGCTAACCTGATCGGCGATTTGCTCGGCAGCAATCGCTCAACCAATGAAGTCTTTTCAATGACCGCGTTTCGGCCTGAAAAGTCCGCGCAAAATTCTACGCGACGGTTTTCGCCGCAATCGCAATCAGTCGCACCGATGAAAATTGCGTTCATCACAAGCCAAGGCACCGCATCAGCGAGCGAACTCGTGATCAATTCGATGATTCCCTATCTCGGCACCAATATGGCGATGATTGGCGAAAATACGCTGGGCAAACCCGTTGGCCAAATCGGCATTGACCGCGCGGCGTGTGATGACCGCATTCGCGTTGTAGCATTCTCGACACGAAACGCAGCGAACGGCGGCGATTATTTCAACGGACTAGCGCCCTTTGTAAGCAATACGTGCCAAGCCAGCGATGATCTGACGCGGACGCTGGGTGATCCCGCTGAGGCCTCAACGCGCCAAGCGATTGATTTTCTGAACGGACGCAGTTGCACCCCGATTGGGCCAAAAACGCAAACATCACAGAAGCAGAGTGGGCCTGTGGAAAGACGCGAACTGATGATGCCTGAGGCGCCTAGTATCAGCCAGCGCGAGGTGCCGGGGCTGTTTTAGGCGGGGGGCAATGAATGTGAAATGCCGCTGTTCTCCGGCGCAGGCCGGAGTCCAGACCTCGTCTAAAAAACGTCCGCGAAGCGGGCTTTGGTCTGTTTAGAGCGTGATGCGTTAAATGTGGATCAGTTCCCCTGCGAAGGCAGGGGCCCAGCCTCGGACTGAAAAACGTCCGCGAAGCGGGCTCTGTTTGTTTGGTTCTGGACCCCTGCCTTGGGTCCCATCAAAGTATTACTTTGATGGGTGCCCTTCGCAGGGGAACAGTGCGTTTCACATTTATCGCACGCTGCTCTAGAGCATGATGAGTTTAGGTAGAGCAAATGTGTTCCCCTGCGTAGGCAGGGGTCCAGTCCCAGACAAAAGAGTCTTTGTTAAGGTCTGGACCCCTGCCTCCGCAGGGGAACGATTCAACTAATCCTCATCACGCTCTAATTGATAGACGCGCTAGTCGCGGCGTAAAGATGCCCCGTCTGGACTTTGGTTCGGGCGGGGTTTTTATTTGACTTGGGGAGCAACGTCACCGACAAAGTAGCGTGAATGAACTTGGACACGAAAGTTGCGTATATGATCGGGCGTCTTACCATTTCTTGTTGTTTATTGTTGGCGGCACCTACCGCATTTGCGCAAACCGCGCCTAAGTCAATTGCGCCCCCAACCTCCGAAAAGCCGATCACCCTCGAAAGCTTTGCGGCCACGCCGTTTGCCGAGGGGCCACGACTTTCGCCCAATGGTCGCTATGTGGCAACGAAGGTTGCCTCAAACGGCGCACAGTTTTTGACGATGGCGTCGCTGTTTAAGGACGATTATAAATCAGTAGGGTTAAGCCTTGGCGGTGATGATGCCAAAGTTGACGTTGATTGGTGGGATTGGGTCAATGATGATTGGTTGCTGGTCGGGATCAGCGGCGTCCAAGACATTGAAGGCAACAAAACGCGCATCCGTAGATTGCTATCGGTTAATCGGCTGACGGGCAAAATTAACCGACTGACGAAGGATGCAGGCGGATATAATGCTGCTGACGTTCTGTGGATAGCCAGGGACGGCAGCCCGTACATCATCGTTGGCGTGCAAAATTCGATTTATGAGGGCATAGATTTTTGGCCTGCGGTGGTGCGCATCGATGTTTCGAATGGGTCCGATCGGAAAATCTTGCCGCCGCGCGAGGAGTTCCTTGATTATTACGCTGATGCCAGTGGCGCCGTCCGCTTGGCTTACGGCTATAACGATACCAACCGGATTGGCACATTGCTTTACCGACCCGACGGAAAAGCAGCGTTGAAGAAAGTAGGCCGGGCTGATTTTCGAAAGAAAGAGGAATTGATTGCGCCGTCGCTCTTTTTAGCAGCGCCCAACCAAGCGCTGACGATTGGCGATGATGAGGGGCATGACGCGGTATTCGAACTTGATCTGACCACGATGACGCGCGGAAAGAAAGTGTTTGGCGTGCCCGGCTATGATGTTGATCGCCTGATCGCAACCCCAAGCGGCGATGCGCTCGCGGGGGTGGTTTATACCGATGATTATCAGCGTGTGCACTGGATCGATGCTGGCATTGCCGAAGTTCAAGCAAGTTTGGATAAGGCCGTGGCCCCGCGCCGCGCGAGCATTACAAGTTTGAGCCAAAACCAGCGTATCCTGCTCGTTCATGTTGGCGCGCCGAATACGCCCGGCGCCTATTTCACGTATGACCGTGACGGTGGCGGCGCGATGCAGCGCTTTGCCCATGTTGATGAAACGCTCAAAACCCGCAAGCTCGCGCCTGTCTCAACGATCCGGTATAAGGCGCGCGACGGCCTCGAAATTTCTGCAATTTTGACATTGCCAACCAACCGTTCGGCCAAGAGCCTGCCGCTGATCCTACTCCCCCACGGCGGCCCGCATGCCCGCGACGCGGAAAATTGGGATTGGCAAGCGCAGTTTCTCGCGTGGCGCGGCTATGCGGTGATCCAGCCGAATTACCGCGGGTCAACGGGTTACGGCGACGCGTTCCTTCAAAAAGGGGACGGTGAATGGGGCCTCAAAATGCAGGATGATTTGAACGATGCGATCACCCATCTAGCAAAGGAAGGAATCGCCGATCCCAAGCGCGTGTGCATCATGGGGGGAAGCTATGGCGGTTATGCAGCACTAAGGGCAGCACAGCGCGATGGCGCGCTGTTCAAATGCGCAATCTCATTTGCCGGCGTTTCAGACCTTCGCTCAATGCGCCGCTATGATGGGCAATTCCTCAACGGAAATTATCGAAAGAATTATTGGAAAGAACAAACACCTGATCTTGAAGCGGTTTCGCCGCTCAAACACCCCCAAGATTTCAGCACGCCGACACTCATCATCCACGGCAAAGCCGATTTACGTGTCCCGGTAGAACAATCGCGCGATATGGCGCAAGGCCTCAAAGCAGCGGGCAAAGTTTACCGCTACGTTGAACAACCCAAAGGCGATCATAATTTCAGCCGCCAAGCTGATCGGCTCCAATTTTTGCAGGAGATGCAGGCGTGGTTGGATCAGTATAATCCGGTTGATGTGAAGTAGCGATTGCCCTGAGCGCAAGCGCGACTTGCCTTCCTTTAGCCGTGTCACCCCGCTATGGAGCGACGCGTTGTAATTTGACAAAGGTTGGATTGATTATCACTTGTTCAGACTCATCACCGCCATTGCCCCTGGGAACCTCCATCAACCTCCACTTCGTCATTGCGAGCGTAGCGAAGCAATCCAGAAGGTGGCGGAAATGTGAGACTTTCTGGATTGCCGCGTCGCC
>JAYUAU010000003.1:0-33977 GCA_043741135.1 Sphingomonadales bacterium
ATCGCCGCCGTCGCCGCCAATCAACGTATTCGTCCCCCCGCCGCTGGTGATCGTATCAAACCCAGCGCCAGCGGTGATGACATTGTCAAAGTCATCGCCGTAAAGGGCATCGGCTTGGCTTGATCCGAGGATATTTTCAAAGCCTGAGATCGTGTCGATGCCTTGCTGGAGCGTATCCTGCGGGGTTGGGTTATCGAGATGAACCGTCACACCAAACGCGCTGCCTGCATAACTGATCGTGTCAATCCCAGCGCCGCCGACAAGCACATCATTACCAGCACCGCCTTCGATCGTGTCATTGCCGGCTGATCCGATGATTGTATCATTAAAGGCTGAGCCAACATATGATTCAATCGATATGAACGTATCACCATTGGCATCGCCGCCGGTGGCGGTGCCCGCTGTCAGGTTGAACGAAACACCCTCAGTTGCGCTGGCATAAGTCGCGGTATCAAAGCCTGCGCCACCGTCGATCCGATCCGCGCCAGCACCACCCGAGATGATATCATCTTCTGAACCGCCCGAGATCGTATCAGTGCCATCACCGCCTGAGATGATGTCAATGCCCGAACCACCGCTGATATTATCATCGCCGTTGCCGCCGCTCAGCATATCATCGCCCGAACCACCCGAGATACGGTCATCGCCTGCGCCGCCAATGATAACATCATTACCTGCATTGCCGTTGAGGACATCATCACCGTCAAGCCCGTCGATCAAATCGCCGAAATTGCCGCCGTTGAAGATATCGTCACCTTCGGTGAGACTCGTCGCGATTTCAAGGCGGCCATGGACCACTTGGGTTGCGGTGCGTGCCACGCTGTTACCCGTCGCATCGCGCACAAAGTAAGAGAATGTGATCGTTGCGGTTTCACCAAGGTCAAGCGTATCGAACAGCGCGGTATTGAACGTATAGCCGCCGCCATTTGGCATAGAATTCGGCACAATGCCCAGAAGCGTCGACTGGATTGACAATATTTCCGAATTGGTGAGCGCACTGCTCGCGACCGAAACGGTGAAGCCCATAGGATCAACCGCAACGCTTCCGCCCGCATCAGGATCAAACGCATCGTCTGCGGTGCCCGTTTCGCCTCTTAACAAGTTGATCGTTATCAGCCCCTCATTGTCAGTTGTCGGAACAAACACGAGCGGGCTTGGCGCAATTGGATTGTCGTTCGCGCCGTTGATTGTAACTGTCAGCGTCGCCAGAGCGGACGCGCCATTGTTGTCAGTCACGCGCACTGTGAAGGTGCGGATGTGAACGTCCATTGGATTAAGTGCATTGATCGCGGCATCATTGGCGACGAACGAAACCGCGCCGTTGGTCGCCACGGTAATTGTGCCAAAGTCAGTGACGATGAACGTGTTGCCGCTTACTTCGTCAAAACTGGCATTTTCGCCTTCTTCGCCCTCCTCAGCAACTCTGACGAGTTCAAAGGTGCGCGTATCGCCGCTGTCAATGTCGCTGGCCAGATTGGCAAAGCTAAAGCCTGCTGAAGTGCCGAATGAGAGCAGATCATAAGCCGCTGTATCGTTGATCGTGAATACCGAATTGGCCAGCACCGGCGCATCGTTTGTGCCGGTGATGGTGATTGTGATCGGTTGAACCGTATCGACGCCGAGATCATCGATAACATGGACGTTGAACACCGCCGTCACGACATCGCCGAGCGCGAGATAATCAGGCGAGGCGAGGTTGTAAGTGTAATTGCCCGCATTGTTAACGAGGGTGAAGCCCGCTTTGATCGCCGCAATCTGCGGAGCGGTGAGCGTGATGCCTGTTGCCGTAACTGACGCATCGGTTGCAGCGGTGTAGCTGGCTTCTGGAGTGTCACCATTGTCAACGTCTCTGAAATTGACATTCCCCGAAATCGAGAGCGGTAGGTTTGTTTCGGTCAGTGACGGCGTGTAGCCAGCGCCACTTCCAGGCAAAATATCGGGCGCGTCGTTGGTGCCGTTGATCGTGATCACGACATTTTGTGACGTGCTGCCACCGTTGCCGTCACGGACTTCAACTGTGTTGGTCAGCGTTACAACATCATCATCGCCGAGGAAGTCTGGTGACGCGATGTTATATGTCCATGTGCCATTGGCATTGAGCGTGAAGCCCGCGCGGATGGTATTTTGCTGCGCGAGAGTCAGGACTGTGCCCGTCGCAGAGATGCTTGTTCCGCCTTCGGCTAAGCTGAACGAGAGGATATCGCCGTTATCAACATCACTCGCGGTGACCGCACCCGAAGCCGAAAGCGCCAATTGCGCAGGCTCCGCCGATTCGTCGAGCGTCGCGGTTTGGGCCGCCGAGGTGATCACCGGTTGATCATTGTTGCCGTTGACTATGATCACCACATTGCGCGTTGTGCTGCCGCCGTGATCATCAGTGATGTTAACGGTATAGGTCAGCGTCAACACATCATCGTCGCCGAGATAATCGGGTGAAGCAACGTTGAAGCTGAACGCACCAGCATCAGTGATTGAAAACGCATTGGCGAAAACAGCCGCCTGCGCCGTCGTTAATTGCGGGCCACCCGCAACCGATGCTGATAGGCCAGTCGCTGCAGTATAGGCCGCCTGCGGCGTATCATTGGTATCGATATCGGTGAAGGCGACAGTGCCCGATGTGCTGAGCGCCGCATTGGTTTCTTCGAACGTGCCTGAGAATGTCGAGGGCAAGACAGTTCCGCCTACCAACGATACGTGAAGCACATAGCCATTGCCAACACCGAGCCCAGCAGAACCGTTTGAAGCTGCACTGCCAACACTGAATTGTAAGGTGCCGGTAACTGAACCACTCGAAGAAAGTTGAAGCAACGGATTTGTTGGGGTTCCAATATCGAATGGCAGCGAGCCACCAAACGCAAACGGCTGAGTGCTGCTCCCGATTGAGAAACCATTGAAGAAAGCTGTTAGCACAGCAGGCGTGCTCCCAACCACGCCGTCAATATCCACCGTGAAATAGGTACCCGGTCCCGTAAAGGCGACGTTAGTGAAGCTATAGCTGTAAAAATCGGGCGTCGCATCAGTGGCTGCGATGATTGTGATATGGGGCACGACCGTTGAGTTATAGATATCGGGGTTGGCGTTGAGCGATCCTCCGGTGAGCACAATCGCAGTTCCCAATGTGTTGTTCACACTATTGGCAGGAACAGTAAGCGTGGCGGCGGGTGCGGCAAAGGTTACAGCACCCGCGACAGGATCATCATTCACGCCGTTAATCGTGATCGTCACCGATGAAGGCGTGCCGCCGATTGACGAAACGTTGAAAGTTTCGGTCAAACTATCGGTTGCGCCGATTTGTTGAATGATCGTCGCACCATTGTTGGCGGTAAATGTCCAAACGCCCGCCGCATTGATCGCGAAGGTGCCCGTAGGGCGCGTGATCGATGTAGCGATAAAGCCTGATTCGTCGGTGTCTGGATCAACCGCGGTGAGTGTGCCCGTTGTGCTGATGAATCCAGTTTCGCTGACCATCAGATCTTCGGTTACTGAACCCGTCCGCGCGCCCGTAATCACGGCGGCATCATCGACGCCGTTGATCGTGATCGTCAGCGTGGCTGTATCTGAATCGCCATCATCGCCATCATCGGCCGAATAGGTAAACACATCAGTGAAGGTATCGCCCGCGCCCAGCGAATTGGTGCTGGCGTTTGCGGTGTAAAGGTAGCTGCCGTTCGCGTTGATCACCAAAGTGCCATATTGGCCCGTTAGTGTGCCGCCTGCTACCGCACTGGTTTCAGAGAAATTGCTGCTGAAACCGGTAACAACCGCAACATCGTTCGCGTCGGCATCAAGGTTGATATCGTTGGTGAGAACATTGCCCATTCTGGTTGAAGGCGGGCCCATCAGCTCGCTTTCATTGAGCATATTGGCATTATTCACCGTCGCAACAACTGCGTTTGAATTGACAATTCGGATTGTGACATCGTCCGCCGTCGACAGAGTGCCGCCGCCAAAGACCAAGCGTTCGAAATTCTGGACCGTATCCTGACCGTCGCCCGAACTCGTTCCCAGAACGAGCGCATGGAGGCCGGGAACATCGACTTCAACCGCAAGGCCGTTCGTCGCGACTGAATTGGCGAAGATTGCGGTATCAATGCCCGCGCCGCCATTCAGCTGATCATTGCCGAGCCCGCCGGTGACTGTATTATCACCCGCATCGCCGATAAACTGATCGTCGGCACCCGTAAGGATCGCATTTTCAACGCCTGATACAGTATCATTGCCGCCCTGCGCGCCCGCGTTAACATTGCCCGTGAGCAAATTGACCTGCACCGCGCCGGATTGGCTGGCATAAGTGATCGTATCAATGCCCAAGCCGCCGATGAGCGTATCATCGCCGCCACGACCGTCGAGCAGATCATTGCCGTCGCCGCCGTTGATCACGTTCGCGCCGCTGTTACCGGTAAGGCTATCATCGCCCGAACCGCCGGTGACATTTTCGAAGTTAACAAACGCGTCTGTGCCGATTTCAGCACCTGTGGCGAGGCCAACTGGCGTGTTGGTGGGAAGCGGAACACCTGCAAGGATCGCCGCAACCGCAGCATTGCCCGAACGGTCAATCGCGTTCAAGTCTACGACCACGCCGAGCGTCGTGGAAGCGTAGGTGAGCGTATCAGCCGTGCCCGCGCCACCATCATAATAATCGTCGCCTGGACCCGCGCCGCCGTGAACCAGATCATTACCGCCGCCTGCAAAGACTTTATCATCGCCGCCGTTGGTTTCGATATCATCATCGCCTTCGCCGCCGGTAACAGATTCACCAGCATTGCCGCCGATGAACGTGTCAGCGCCGCCCGTCAGAATGAAATTCTCAATATTTTCAACTGTGTCGACGCCGCCATTACCCGTGACAGTGCCGGGGCTGCCTTCTGAGAAATCAATCGATACCGGGCCACTGCCTTCGGAAAGGTCAAGCGTATCAAAGCCCGCGCCGCCATTGATCTGATCATCAAAAGCGGTGCCTTCGAAGGTATCACTGCCCGCGCCACCAACGAAAATTTCATCGCGGCCGTTGATCGTGATCACAACATTTTGGAACGTAGTCCCGCCGTTTCCGTCTGAAACATTCACTCGGTAGGTGAGCGTTACCGTATCGCCATCGTTGAGGAAATCTGGCGAGGCGAGATTATAGGACCATGCGCCCGTCGCTTGCAGCGAAAAGGCTTGGAACAAGGCGTCGCTCTGTGCGTTGGTCAAAACGCGGCCGTTAGTAGCTCGAGAACTGCCATCAACCATGAAGGTCAAATTGTCAGTCGCATCAATGTCAGTCGCGCGAACTTGACCGCTCGCCGATAGTGCGACGTTGGTTTCAGCAAGCGTCGCGGTTTGCGCAGCAGATGTAATCACCGGCGCATCGTTAACGCCCGTCACATTGATCGTCAGCGTGCTTGTTGAGAACGCATTGAACTGATCAGTCACACGGTAATTCGCGACAACTTGACGCGTTTGACCCACGGCGATTGAATCATAATCAGGATGATTGGCGTCAAAGGTGTAGCTGCCATTTGAATTGATGGTGAGGCCTGCAATCAAGCCTTGCTCGGTGACATTGGCCACACTGCCTTTATTGCCAGTTTGCGGAATATCTTGGGCTCGTTGCGAGAACGTCAGCACCGCGCCGGTATCAACATCGCTTGCGGTCAGCATGCCGCTGAAGACGCCGCCATCTTCAGTTGCCATCCGCATTGCCGCGTTCGCCACAGGGGCATCATTCACGCCAACAACATTTACGGTCAGCGTGTTTTCAGCAAATTCATTATTTTCATCAGTCACGCGGACGTTGACCACGACAGCGCGTGTTTCGCCCCGCGCCACTGATTGATAAGCAGCATTGTCGGTATCAATACTAACGATACCACCGCTCGTGATTGAGGCCCCTGCAACGGGGGTGGGGAGCGAGAATGTCAGCACCGCGCCATTATCGATGTCGCTCGCGGCTGACGCAAAGTTCGCCATCTGAACGCCAGTATCTTCTGTGACGGTGAACGAACGCGCGCTCAGCGTCGGCGCATCGTTGGTGCCTTCGATGGTGATGGTGACTTCAAACTCAGCCGAACCATCGAACGAAGAAAGGAAGAAAGTCTCAGTTTCCACGTCAGTTACGCCAAGCGACTGCACAGCCGCATTGTTGAGCACATAGCTCCACCCAGAACCCGAAACGTTGAGCGTCCCGAACGAACCATTTAGAACTCCAGTCCGCAATGTTTGGGGGCTGTCAATGTCGAAGACGGTTACGTTGCCGCTCGACGTTGACAAGCCGTCTTCAACCACGGTGCCGCTATTGTCGCTGCCGACAGAGAACCTCGCATCGTCGTTCGCGCCTGTGACTTCAAAGCTCACGATAACATCACGGATTACCGCCTCGGTATCCTCATCAAGAATGGAAAACGCGAAGGATTCGCTCGGTGTTTCACCACCCCGCACCCCGTTGATGGCCGCATTGTTGGGGGTGTATGTGTAGGATCCGTCAGAAAACACTTCAAAAATACCAAAAGTGCCGGGCTGGAAGCTCGATTGCACTACTTCGTCCACTCCCAGGGCCTCTTGACCGGTTTGGATTTCAAACGAGTCATCGGCTGCGGTATCGGTAAAGGTAAAATCGGCCATGGTTCTTCTCCTTAAAAATTAGTTAGGTAAACATTAGGTCGCAGCAACGATCCCGCAGGTTCATTTGCTGGGTAAATAAAAAACGCCACGCGCGGACGCATCACTATGGGGTGGATTGGAATCAGCGTGCGTGATTGCCATCACGCTGGGGGTGTCGACGAGAGAGGTGTCGAAGAGCGGGTGCAGATAAAAGGCAGGGCTGACGCTGAGTTTCCCCGCGCCGCGCGTCCGCCACCAATTGTTATTCACCTGAACACCCATGACGCAACACTCCGAAGGCATCCGAACAACTTCGAATGCGAAACAAGACGCAACGCTACAACAGCCAAACAACGGCTGGGATTCACTGATGATGTCCGGTGTTTCGCGAAAAGTCCCGCTTCGACAGAAAGTCACTACATCTGATCGCAATTCGGATACATCCCGAATGCCAATGGCAATGATCTTAAGGCGACCCTACGATACTGATCCGCTCACGTCCCCCCGGGGTTACTCAATGGCCGGAATGATTCCCAGCCATTGGTAACCATTGAGATATCATGAATTGAAATGATAACAAGTGTCTAATTTTTACAAATACAGTGACTGAGCAAAGACGCGGCGTCTTGTGCCAGTTGCAATCAATTGCTTGGCTTTATCGCGAGCAGCTCAATCTGAAACCAGCGGCGATCAATTTGACCCCAGACTCGGGCCGCAAAATTGAACGCAGGCCGCCCGAGTTTCGCTATCCACTGAGATTTTGGCGGCCATTTATGAATGTAAGGCTTTGAAAATTGCACTTCAAAACCAGCAGCGGCGACAAGGTTTCCGATGCTTTGCGGGCTCCATGAATACATGTGTTGATCGATGTTTTTTTCTTGATAGCGCCAAGAAATGTTTTCACACGGCACATATAAATGCAACTGCCCGCCGGGCTTCAAAAGCGGCAGCAAGGCACTGAGCGCACGCCACGGTTCAAGTGCATGTTCAAGCGCATTATCTGAAATGATCAGGTCAATCGAATCGGGGCCGAGTGCGTCTAGCGCCTCGCTAGGCCCTGCAAACATCGTCATACCGTTTCGCTCAGCGGTGTTGCGTGCAACTGGGTTGGGCTCAATCCCGAAACGCTGCGCACAGTCCATTTGCGGAAGCATGAACGCGCCACCACAGCCAAAATCAAGCACGCGCAAATTTGGCTTCACTGTCGAACGGAACTTATCCTGATTGGCCCAGCCGCCCATTTTGCCGCACTCTTGCTGCCACGCAAAATATTCCTCACCGTAATGATCGAAGACTTCGGGGTCGGTCGCGGTCGCAGAACTCATGGTCATTCCCTTAGTTGGGGATTGTAAATCGATTGTTTGATGACCGCGCCCGTCGCACAGTGAAGGCGCAAAAGTCAATCACCAGCCGATGGCGCTATCGCCGCGCTAGCTTGTAAATTTTTGTTGGCATCTGTTGCTTTGCGCTTTACCGCTAGTGGCTAACCAAGTTTCTTTGCTTATCCAAACCGTGTGATTTGCCTCAACAGTATCGCGAATGAATTTATGAAATTGTTTTCTGCGTCCACAGTTCACAAGAGCCGATTGCACGACATGTCGGGAGAACTGATTTCGACTGGCCGGCTTGTTCGCAACGGCCCGCGCGCCTTAATGACGACTTTTGGCCGCATCTTGTTCGGTGTTCGCCCCGAATTGCCGTGGATATCCTATGATGCACAAGCTGAAATCGCGCGGCGTTTAGGCCCTAGCAAGCGTGCACTCGAATTTGGTTCAGGCATGTCGACCGCATGGTTTGCCGCGCGAGTTTCTGAAATCGTTTCGATTGAGGATCACCGCGGATGGTTTGAAACCGTTCAAGGCAAATTTATTGAGCGCGGCATTGCGAACGCTCATTTCAGGCTGGCCACTACCAAATCTGATTATCTAACGCTGACTGATGTCGAGAAAAAGGGCGGATTCGATTTCGTGTTGATCGATGGGCGATACCGCGATGATTGTGTTGATACCGCGATCAGCAACCTCAACCCGGGCGGCTGCATCTATCTCGATAATTCTGACCAGATTTATTACGATGAACCCAATGGCAGTTGTGCGCGTGCGCGCGAGAAGCTTCATTCATGGGCGAAAGAGACCGGCGGAACCGTTCAGAAGTTCACCGATTTCGCGCCGACGCTCGCCTTTGTCACGCGCGGCGAGCTTTTCACTCGCGCAACGTGATCAGCACGTTACCGATATCCTTTTTGAATTTACCGGAGATAGTTTGAATGGCTCGCAGTTACAGTTTGAGACGCCGCGTGCTGGTTACCGGCGGCGCTGGTTTTCTCGGTTCGCATCTGATCGACCGGCTGATTGAGCGCGGCGATGATGTGCTGTGCGTCGATAATCTTTTTACTGGCAGCAAACAGAATATTGAGCATCTCCACAATCATTCACGTATCGAATTCATGCGTCACGATGTCACCCTGCCCTTGCACGTTGAGGTTGACGAGATTTACAATTTGGCTTGCCCTGCGTCTCCCGTCCATTACCAGCATGACCCCGTGCAAACGATCAAAACATCAGTGCATGGCGCGATCAACATGCTCGGGCTTGCCAAGCGGCTTAACTGCAAAATCTTTCAAGCCTCAACCAGCGAAGTCTACGGTGATCCTAGCGTTCACCCGCAACCCGAAAGCTATTGGGGCAATGTCAATCCCATCGGCATTCGCTCATGCTATGACGAAGGCAAGCGCTGCGCTGAGACCTTGTTCTTTGATTATCATCGCCAATACGGCCTCGACATCAAAGTCGCGCGGATTTTTAACACTTATGGCCCGCGCATGCACCCAAAGGATGGGCGCGTTGTCTCAAACTTCATTGTTCAAGCGCTTAGCGGTGAACCCATCACAATCTACGGCGATGGCCAGCAATCGCGTTCATTCTGCTATGTCGATGATCTGATTGAGGGATTTTTGAGGCTGATGGATAGTCCAGACGGTTTCACTGGGCCGGTTAATCTGGGAAACCCCGGCGAGTTCACGATGCTTGAACTCGCTGAAAAAGTGATCGCGCTGACGGGATCGCGCTCGCAGATTGTTTACCTACCGCTGCCCCAAGATGATCCGCTTCAGCGCAAGCCAATCATTGATCTCGCGACCAAGGAATTGGGCTGGCAACCGCGCATCGAATTGGAAGAAGGGCTGAAAAGCACGATTGACTATTTCCGCCATTTGATGGCCCGCTAGAGCGAGCGCACCGTGAGCAGAATAGCCTTTTCCTGGCGCGGCCTGCCGTTTTACGCGGCTTGCTTGCTCTCACGCGCAATTCAAACGCTCGGCGAAGATTGTGACGTGATTGGCACACCGCCCAGCGTTCCTGTGAAAGGGATGGAGCAAGCGCTTAGCTCACCGATTTGCTGGATCGACCATGAAAAGCCGACACGCTGGGCAAATCACGGCTTGGATATACCCAAAATCTTTTTCCAGTCTGGCTGGGGCTATCCTGCGATCAACAGCCTAGGCGATGAAGTGCACCGAAACGGTGGCCGCGTGATCGGGATGAGCGACACCAATTGGCGCGGCGATTTTAGGCAAATCGTTTTGGGAACGCTCGCCTTTCGAATGCGCCTACGCTCAAAATTTGATGTCATGCTTGTTCCAGGTAGCGAGGGTCGGCGATTGATGCGGCTTTATGGTTTTGCTGACGACGATATTTATGAAGGGATGTATGGCGCTAATCCAGATGTGTTTGCTGGCGGACAGCCGCTGACATCGCGGCCCAAAGAGTTTCTCTACGTTGGCCAGTTTGTTGAGCGCAAAAATATCTTGCGATTGGCGCGGGTGTTTATCCGCTTTGCTGAACAACGGCCCGACTGGCAGCTGCGATTGTGTGGAAGCGGCGATTTGCGCGATCAAATACCGCAACATCCAAATATCATCGTTCAGGATTTCTTGCAGGCCGACAAGTTGAGTGCGCTATTCCGAAATGCTCGGATCTTTGTTCTGCCATCACTGATTGAGGCCTGGGGTCTCGTCGTTCACGAAGCGGCACTTTCAGGATGCGCGCTGTTGCTCAGCGATAAGATCGGGAGCGCTAGTGATCTTGCTGGCAAAAACAACGCGCTGTCGTTTGTTGCGACTGACGATGAAAGCCTGCTAAGCGCCTTGCATAAAGCTGCTGCGATGAATGACAATCAGTTGGAAGCAGCAGGCAGCGAGTCTCGCGCGCTGGCATGTAAATTTGGGCCCGAACGCTTCGCTCATGAAGTGGCGTCGATCGTTGGTCGTTTTGGGTAGTTGGGGTATCAATGTTTAATTCTCTTCTTGTAAAAATCTTCGGCTTTCAAGCCACGCTGCAACACGGTGATGCACTTGTTTGGGATCGCTGGCGTTGGTTGCGCGCGCGCATCCGGCTAACGCGAAATGAAGAGCGATTGCTTGATGTCGGTTGCGGCTCAGGCGCGTTTGCGATTGGCTTTGGGCGATTGGGCTATAATAGCCTTGGGCTGAGCTGGGATCAGCGCAATCAAGATGTTGCTGAAGCCCGCGCCAAACTTTGTAAAGCGCCGCGCGCCAAGTTCGAAATTTGCGACGTGCGCGAGCTTGATCAGCAAACGCATCTGTTCGAAGCTTTTGACATTGTGACCTGCACTGAGAATATTGAACATATCATCGATGATCGCAGGCTGATGATCGCGATGGGGAAATGCCTGAAGCCCGGCGGCAGGCTGTTGCTCACGACACCGTCAATCCGCGCGATTCCGCAAAGTTTCATGGAATATGGCCCCTTCCCTGATTTTGAAGATGGCCGCCATGTGCGCCGCGGCTATAACCGGCTGATGCTCACCGAATTATGTGAACAGGCGGGTTTGCAAATCGAAGAGATCAGCTATGTTTCGGGCCCGATCAGTCAATTCAGTGCGTGGGTTTTGGCGCGCGTTGGAGAATGTACGCATCCTGGACTTGGCTGGCTGTGCGTTTTACCCTTGCGCCCCCTCCCGCCCCTCTTTGATAAACTGTTGATGCGCGTTTTTGGTGCCCCCCCATTTTGCATTGCCATCGAAGCGTATAAAGCAAAATACCCTTGATAAGCTTTGAATGAAAATGTGCTTTGTCCAATCCGCAATCAACAAAATCTCAGGCGGAAAATCGCATATAGTTCATTTGCTTTTTGCGAGTGACCGCAGCTCGATTGTTTTTCGGAACATCGCGTCTTCATTGTTAGCACGCGGGTTCTCAATCATCTCAACTTTTGTGATGATTCCGATCATCTTGCACGCATTTGGTGTTGAACGATACGGCGTGTGGGTGATCGCATTATCACTGGGAAGTTTGTTCACACTTGCCGATTTCGGCGTGGTGAATTCAATGCTATCCTATTTCTCGAAGGCATTTGGCCAATCCGATGGCAATGCGATGCAGCGGCTTTTCAATTCGACATTGCTCATGTCATTCATGGCAGCCGTCGCGTTGATCGTGAGCCTATTCGTCGCAACGCAGATGATCGATTGGGCGCGGTTTTTCAGCATAACAAAATCGGGCCTCGCGCGCGAGGCCAGTTGGGTGGTTTTCCTCACCGGCGCTGGCATTGCCATACAATTTCCTTTGGCCGCAGTGCGCCACGCACGATTGGGCATGCTGCAAGGCGTTGCGGTGAATATGTGGGATTTGGCAGGTTTATTGCTTGCCACAGTATCGCTCGTGGTTGCAGCATCAATGGGCGCAAACATCATTACCTGCACAGCACTATGGGCTCTGTTGCCTGCCGTCCCCAAAGCAATCAGTGCGCTTTTATTCCTTTCGCTTGATCCGCGTGCCCCTGCCCCCGCGCGCCGCGACGTTGAATGGGCAACGTCAAAGATGCTGCTAATCGCGGGCGGCGTTTTCACTCTGTCAGGGCTTTGTCAGGCAATGGCCGTTCAGTCTGACCAAATTCTGATCGCCAATGTATTGGGCATATCAGAAGTCGCGCCTTACTCCGTCATCCAACGATTGTTCAGTCAACCACAGATTTTCGTCGCGTTGCTCGTCGCCGCGCAGTGGCCTTCTTATGGCGAAGCTTTAGGGCGCGGCGATGGTGATTGGATAAAGAAGCACTTCATCAAGTCGCTCGGCGTAATCACTACATTTGCATTCTTATGCGCAGCTTTTTTGGCGATATTCTGCGCTGAGATATTGGAACTTTGGGTGGGAAATGTGGTGCGCGCAGAACCGACATTGGTTTTGGGTATGGCGATTTATTGCGTCGTGGCTTGTGTTTCGAACGCGATCATTGCATTCTTCCTCGCGCTCGGGCTGCACCGGCGTGTCATCATATTGCAAATCGCAATGTTCGCGGTGAACTTACCGGTCTCGCTCGTGTTACTGCCGCTGATTGGCAGTGCGGGTGCCATATATGGCACCGCATTAGGCTATTTGATCGCGATCATAATTCCTGGCTTAGTGAGCCTGCGATCAACCTTTGATGCCTTTCCGAGGTTGCAGAAAAATGTTCGGATTGCTAATGAGCAATAGTATTTTCCTCTTAGTCCTTCGCTCAAATTGGTGTAGATATAATAATGAGTAAGTCACGCTATTTTCTGAGAAGTTTGGTATCTTACTTTGACAAGAGATCAAAGATTTGCCCTAATTGTGGATCAAGTTCTGGAGTCATTATTGATCGTAAATATTTTTTTACTGGTATCAAGCGTTGCTCTGACTGCCGAATGATGTTTCGACTTCCCGCAGACAATGTTCAGATGAATGAAGCCTTTTATAACCTTAACTATCACGAAGGCCAGACCACGCGCATACCAGATGAGGAAACGCTGCAACAGATGTTAGCAGTGGGCTTCAATTGCGACTGGAATGATTACGATTCCTACATTCAAACGCTCAAAAATTTGGGCGTTCATGAGGGTAGTCGTGTCCTCGATTTTGGCTGCTCGTGGGGCTATGGAAGCTATCAATTGCGTCAGGCAGGGTATGACGTTTTGTCGTATGATATCGCGCAGGAGCGACGTTCATTTGGTGTAAAACGACTAGGGGTGCAGTTGATCGATGATCCCGATTTGATCGTTGAAGGCCATCCGCTTTATCAAAGTTTTGACTGTTTTTTTTCAGCACATGTTCTGGAACATGTTCCAGCGCCCGGGAAGTCGATTGAATTTGCGCGACGATGCTTAAAGCCGGGCGGTGTGTTTGTCGCGTTCGTGCCCAATGGCAATATGGCGTATCGGAAGTTCAGTCCTAGTTCTTGGCAAGCGATGTGGGGTGACGTTCATCCCAACTTCCTCGATAGTGAATTTTTCAACAAGCAATTTTCGAACGAGCAACCATCCTATTTTGCGCGCATTGGTCAAACGCTCGATCAATATTACGAGCTTGGGATCGCGGTTAAGACGAACGCTTCACAATCGGCATCCACTGCGAATACTGGGCAACAATAATTGACCGACCGTTGCGTCATGATGGTCCAGATGGGGGCAAGGCGGAATTACGTTTACGCAAGCCAGCTTGAGGAAGCTGGGCTATTGCATTCGCTCGTGACCGACACTGCATGGCCAACTGGGGAGCGCGCGGGATGGTTGGTCAAGCTGCTCTTGCAGCTCCGCCCGGCATTGGCGGGCGGGATTGCGCGGCGACAAGTGAAAGCGGTAGGTCCCAAGCGCCTGAAAGCGTCAATTCTGCCAACAATAGCGCTTAGCCTGAAGCGGATCATGCACGAAGAGCGCGCTTATGTGATTGCTGACTTTCTGCTCGCGATGATTGCAAAGCGCAGTTCGCTTTCACCAGTGAAGTTGTTAGTGAATTATCACGGCAACGGTGGGCCATTGCTGCGCTGGGCCAAGAAGCGCGGCGTGAAAATTGCGACTGATTTCATTATCACACCGCTCTATCTCGAAATAGAGCGCGCTGAACGCGAGCGCTGGCCAGCGTGGGAAAGCCAAGTCACTAATCAATCGACGATTGATGCTTACCGCCAGAAAATGACTGACCTGCTCGCTATTTCAGACGCTTATCTGTGCCCGTCACCCGGCGTTATTCGCGATCTTGCGACGCTCCCCGGTTTCGATCCGGCAAAAGCGCACTTGACCCCGTATGGAATAAGCGGCGTGGAAGTGATACCTTCGAAACCCGAGGTCGGTCGCGTCCTTTTTGTTGGCGAAGCCGGCTTGCGCAAAGGCATCCCCTACCTTGCTGAAGCTGCGACATTGTTACGAACGAAATTGCCGCACTGTGAAATTTACGTGGCTGGCCATGTGGGTGATAAAGTGCGCAATCGGCCTGAAACTGAGAATTTGCACTTCCTTGGGCCACTCAGCCGCCTTCAACTGGCAGACGAATATGCAAGAGCAGATATGCTTTGCCTGCCGTCGCTTGCTGAAGGATCAGCCACAACCGCGTTTGAAGCGATGGCCAATAGCTTACCGATTATCACCACCGTATCGAGCGGCACGATGGTGAGTGATGGTGTCGAAGGGATCATTGTCGCTGAGAGAGATAGCGCAGCAATAGCAGCGGCAGTTGAAATGATCGTAACCAATCGACAACTTCGCGGCCAAATGTCGCAGGCTTCGTTGGCTGCCGCAACGCTCTATAACGACCAACGATGCGGCGAGGGGTTTATAAAAATAGTCAGCGAGCTTATCTCAACGCATAGCAAGCAGATTGGCACAGTCAGTCGGTCAGACCCACGCTGATGAACATCATTCCTCATATCGACGAACCCCCTTTTGCGCGTCCGCAGCTTCGGATATTAGTTGATTGTGCGCCCTTATCTGGCGGTGGAGGGAGTCAGGTGGCCTGCGCCTTTCTTGAAAACCTCGTCAAGGCAGATATCGCCGATTGGCGTGCAGTGGCGACTAAGCCGACGATCAGCCTCTTGTCTCCCGCATTACAGAACGACGCGCGCATTATGTGTGTGAAGAAGCAAAACTGGTTCGATTTGCTTCGCATAGGCAGGCTTTTGGCGCGCGAAGAACGGGGGTTCCTCCCTGACATTGTCTTCTCAGTTTTTGGGCCAACCTATTTCACCCCCCATGCGTTTCACCTCGTCGGCTTTGCGCTCCCTTTGATGATCTATGATGTTGAACCGCCGCTGCAACAACCATCGGTGAGCGCAAGATTTAAGGAGTGGCTTGGCAAACGCGCGTTTAGGAAAGCCGATCATATCGTCGTTGAAACTGAAACGGTTAAAGTCAGAATGATTGACCGGTTAGACATTGAGGGGCGCAAAATTTCGGTCATAGGCAACAGTGTCAATCCGCTGTTTGTTGCAGAGCCTGCGCCGCACGCCAATTCAACTGGTGGAATGTTTTCAATACTTGTTCCTGCTGCGCATTATCCGCACAAGAATCTTGAGATCATCCCTAAAGTGGCCGCTGCTCTCGCGAAAAGCACGCCTGATTTTCAATTTGAATTTCTGTTAACACTCGATCCAGACCTGCCCGCTTGGCGGGCCATCGCGCAAGACGCCACTCGCCTCGGTGTTGGTCATCATGTCAAAACGCTCGGCAATTTAACATTGGTTACGTTAGCAACGCATTACCAAAACTCATCAGTGATATTCCTGCCAACAATCAGGGAAGCATCGACGGCGGTCTATCCAGAGAGCTTTCAAGCAAAGCGCCCCTTAGTGACGTCTGATTATGATTTCGCACGAGACCTATGCGGGGACGCCGCGCTTTATGTGCCGCCAGCCGATCCTGTGGCAATTGCTGAAACATTGTTGCAGCTATCGAACAATAAGGCTTTGGCAGCAGACCTTGTTGTGCGCGGCGAAGTGCGGTTGCGAGATTACTATCCAACGGCAGCCGAAAAATTTTCGCAACAGATGGCGCTGATTAGGTCATTAGTCGCAGCAGATATTGGTTCGAGAGGAAAAGACTGATGTGCGGCATTGTAGGCGTCGCGGCACTGCGCGGGCAATCAGTCCCCGCTTTGGAAAATGCTGTCGCAAAAATTGCGCACCGTGGCCCTGATGGCAACGGCATATATTCAACTGGTCAAGTCATCCTCGGTCATACGCGACTTGCGATTTTAGACCCGAGCGAAGCTGGCGCTCAGCCGATGATATCACACGATGGCAAATATGCTATGACCTATAACGGTGAGATCTATAATTTCGCCACATTGCGTGATGAACTTGTTAGCAGGGGTGTCTCGTTTCGCGGGCATTCGGATAGCGAAGTGCTGCTCGAAGGCTATGCTCATTTTGGCGCAGACGTTTTGAAAAGGCTCAACGGAATATTCGCCTTTGCCATCGTGAATAGTGAAACTCATGAGCTTTTCATTGCTCGTGATCATTTGGGGATTAAACCACTCTATTGGGCAGAAGGACCCTTTGGGTTCGCCTTTGCAAGCGAGATTAAGGCGCTGATCAGTGCAGTCCCGATCAGCAAAGAGATTGACCCTATCACTGTCGAACAACATCTGACTTATATTTGGTCGCCTGGTGAGCGGACGATGTTCAAGCACGTCAAAAAACTCGAACCCGGCACTGCCTTTATCGTTCGCGATGGCCGCATTGCACGAAGAATTTCTTATTGGCACATGCCGAGATACCAGCCTCGGCATGATTGGACAAAGGCCGAGTGCACTAGCTCACTTGCTGACTGTGTTTCAGCAGCGGTTGAGCGCCAGATGGTATCGGATGTGCCCGTGGGTGCTTTCCTATCGGGCGGGCTTGATTCAACCGCAATCGTCGCGGCAGCACGCCTTGTCGATCCGAGCATAAGTTGTTTCACAATGGCCGTTTCAGGCGGCATGCAAGGCGAATTGACTGAGGATTTGGCCTATGCGCGCCTGGCCGCAAAATCATTAGGCGTTAGTTTGACTGAAATTGAGATCAAACCTTCGGACATTACCAGCAACATTGAATCGATGGTGCGATCGCTTGATGAGCCACTTGCTGACCCCGCCTGCCTCAATCTTCGCTTCATGGCGGCGGCGGCCCGCGAGAGTGGAATTAAGGTGCTGCTTTCGGGTACGGGCGGCGATGATATCTTTTCTGGCTACCGACGGCATGTTGCCAGCCGCTACAACCCCTATTGGGATTATATCCCAGCAAGTTTACGTTCAGCAGTTTCAAAAAGCGTGGCTGGTGCCAAACAAAATGCAAGCGTAGCGCGGCGGGCGGCGAAAGTTCTCCGTGATATCGGGCGTGATAGAAACGCCCGAATTGCCGCGCTATTTGCTTGGTGCACGCCTGAGACTGCGCAAAGCTTGATGATCGCCTCCGAGATGAAGGACGAGCGCGCATTTGATGTATTGCTGACATATATCGAAAATCTGGGCGATATACCCGACGTAGAAAAATGTTTGGCGCTTGATCGCCGTTATTTTCTCGCCGACCATAATCTGACCTACACTGATAAAATGGGAATGGCGGTTGGCACTGAAATTCGTGTTCCGCTGTTAGACCTTGAGGTCGTGAAATTTGCATCAACTATCCCCGCTGAGTGGAAGTTTTTGAACGGTGAGGCAAAAGGGATGTTCAAGCAATCGCAGGTAGGCCGCGTCCCATCGGAAATTTTGAACCGGCCGAAGTCTGGATTTGGCGTTCCTTTGCGCAGCTGGCTGAGCGAAGACTTGCGGCCAATGGCAATGGATTTGTTGAATTCAGAAACGGTGCGCCGTAGAGGGCTGTTCGACGGGCAGGCATTGCAGCGCCTCTTTGCTCAGAACGAAGCGGGGAAGATCGACGCAACCTACACATTATTTTCTGCCATGTGTATCGAACTATGGTGTCAAAGCTTCGTCGATGCATAGCGGCCAATAACAATAGCGAAAAAGCGATTTAGCGTGAAACAAATATTGCAAGATCTTAAGACCGGAACGACGACGATTGCGGATGTTCCGCGCCCAATGGTTGCGAGCGGAAGTGTGTTGATCGCATCATCGCGGACGCTTGTTTCGGCGGGTACTGAACGGATGCTTGTCGAATTTGGCAAGGCGGGGCTAATTTCAAAGGCTCGTCAGCAGCCCGATAAGGTGAAGCAGGTTCTGCGAAAACTGAAGACTGACGGCATCGCAGTCACGGTCGAAACTGTGCTCACAAAATTGGGCCAACCCGTGCCGCTGGGTTATTGCAATGTCGGGACGGTTGTTGAGGTTGGTCACGGCGTCACTGAGTTCAAAACTGGCCAGCGCCTCGTATCAAACGGCAAACATGCCGAATTTGTTGTGTCTCCTCGCAATCTATGTGCGGTGGTGCCCGATAGCGTGAGCGATGATGAGGCCGCCTTTACCGTACTTGGTGCCATCGCGCTCCAGTCGATTCGCCTTGTTGAGCCTACGCTGGGCGAACGTGTGGCAGTTTTTGGGCTTGGCTTAGTGGGTCTCCTCACCGTGCAATTGCTGCGCGCGCAAGGGTGCCACGTTTTGGGCCTCGACTTTGACCCCGCAAAACTGGCGTTGGCAGCGCAATTTGGCGCAGAGACATGCAATTTGTCGAACGGCGGCGATCCTTTGGCTGCTGCCGATGCCTTCTCAAGGGGCCGCGGTATCGACGCTGCGATCATCGCGACCGCAACGAGCAGCAATGATCCCATCAAAAATGCTGCGACCATGTGCCGCAAGCGAGGACGGATTGTGCTCGTCGGTGTCGCGGGCCTTGATCTTTCGCGTGCTGATTTCTTTGAAAAAGAACTGAGTTTTCAAGTCTCCTGCTCATATGGGCCGGGCCGTTACGACGCGAATTATGAGGAGAAGGGCCAAGACTATCCATTTGGCTTCGTCCGCTGGACTGAACAGCGCAATTTTGAAGCTGTCTTGGATATGATGGCTGACGGCCGCATTGATATGGCACCGCTTGTATCGCACCGTTTTGCGATTGAGGATGCTGAGCTAGCTTATGAGTTGATTTCGGGTAGCACACCATCGCTTGGGATTGTTTTATCTTATCCTTCACCGCCTCTCGCAACGTCAAGCGCTCGCTCAGGCCAAACAATAGCCCTTCCTCGCACGGCCCCCGTCTCAAATAGCAAGGCAGTTATCGGAGTTATCGGCGCGGGCAATTACGGGCTATCGGTGTTGATGCCAGCGCTAAAAGCCTCAGGTGCACGGTTGCGCAGCGTTGCCTCAAGTGCTGGGGTAAGCGGCCTCCATGCAGCGAAGAAATTTGGCTTTGAACTCGCTACTACCGATGTTGCCGATATGCTCGCCGATCCTGAGATTAACGCGATTGTCATCACAACGCGTCACAATAGCCACGCGCGGTTGGTGTGCGATGCTTTGGCTGCGGGCAAGCATGTATTTGTCGAAAAACCACTGGCGTTGACCGATGCCGAACTCGACAAGGTTGAGCACGCGCTTTTGAACGCAACCACACTCCTTACCGTGGGGTTCAACCGCCGATTTGCCGCACACACAGTCAAAGCCAAAGCGCTACTCGATCGCACCAATGGCCCCAAAGCGTTCATCATGACAGTGAATGCAGGCGCAATTCCTGCCGATCATTGGGCGCAAGATTTGGACATTGGTGGTGGTCGTTTGATTGGGGAAGCCTGCCATTTCATTGATCTTCTGCGTTTCCTTGCAGGGCATCCCATTGCCAAATCAACGATCAGCAGAATGGATACGCGCTGCCATGATAGCTTTACCATCTCGCTAGAATTTGAAGATGGCTCGCTTGGCACGATCAACTATCTGGCAAATGGGGATCGGAGTTTTCCGAAGGAAAGGCTTGAGATTTTTGCAAATGGCGGCATATTGCAGCTCAATAATTTCCGGACGCTCAAAGGATATGGATGGCCCGGCTTTGCTTCATCCAAACTCTGGAAGCAGGATAAAGGACAATATTTGAGCGTGAAGGCCTTTATCAATGCAGTCGAAGGCAAAGCACCTGCGCCGATCGCTGAAGCCGAACTGTTTGAGGTTGCCCGACTGTGTATTTCGCTTGCTGGGCAATAGTCTGTTCGTTCAAAAAACATGACGGCGAAATTGCCTAGCAAGCCAAGGCTCTACTTTGAAACCTTGCGGCATTTGAAGCTTGTTCAGTTCACCACTCGGGTCAAGCGGATGCTGTGGCGACAGCAGCTTGATATGAGCGAATTTACGAGCAGCATTCGACCAGTCGCCAAGGCTTGGGTGCCTCATTCAGCGAGACACCAATCGCAATTCAGCGTGTCAAAATTTCAGTTTCTTAATGTCGATGGTGATATCGATGATCTGGGTTGGGACAATCCAGAGATAGCCAAATTATGGCGCTACAACCTCCATTATTTCGATGATCTTGCCGCGTCGGGTGCGGATCAACGGCGCGAGTGGCACCGCGCGATCATTTACCGCTGGATTACGGAAAATCCGCCCACCAATGGCTCTGGATGGGAGCCCTATCCAACCTCGCTCAGGATCGTGAACTGGATCAAGGCGGAACTTTCGGGTTTTGATTTGGGGGCAGCCGCGCGGGCGAGCCTCGCACTTCAAGCGCGCTGGCTGTTCCAGAACCTCGAACATCATCTGCTCGGCAATCATTTGATGACCAACGCAAAGGCATTGCTGTTTGCGGGGCACTTTTTTGACGGCGGTGAAGCCGCACAGTGGCGCGCAAAGGGTGGCGAAATACTTGCCGCACAATTGGATGAGCAGATACTGCCTGATGGCGGGCATTTTGAGCTAAGTCCGATGTATCATGCGCTTGCACTTGAGGATATATTGGACGTTTGTAATTTGATGCGAACACTGCCCGTGGCAAACACGCTGCCGCTTGATCGGCTTCTGTCAGGGGTTCAGCAAATGCGTTTCTGGCTGGCAGCGATGTGTCATCCTGATGAGCGGTTCGCGCATTTCAACGATTGCGCGCAAGGCATCGCGCCGACCAGAATCGCGCTTGAGGATTATGCCATTCGCCTTGGCTTCGGTGAACCAGATCATGGCTTCGATGCAGTCACTCACCTGCGTGATAGCGGCTATATCCGCGTGGAATACGGCGGGGCATTAGCGATCCTTGACGTTGGCGAAATCGGCCCATCCTATCTCCCCGGCCATGCTCACGCGGATACTTTATCGTTTGAACTATCGCTGGGTGGTGAACGCATTTTCGTGAACGGCGGCACATCGGTGTACGGGACGGGATCTGACCGATTGGCGCAAAGATCAACGCCGAGCCATAACACAGTGACGGTTGACGGGCAGGATTCATCCGAAGTGTGGTCAGGATTTCGCGTAGCTAGGCGCGCTAAGCCGAGAGACCTCAATATTGTCGAAAAAGCTACTATCGAAATCGCTTGCGCGCATGATGGCTATCGGCGCCTCACTAACGGCCCGTATCACCACCGCACTTGGACATTTGATTTAGGGGCAATCACCATCAGCGATGCCGTAATCGACGGCGAAGGAACAGGGGTTGCCTATTTTCACCTTCATCCCGATTGTCAGCTCACGGTAGCACCTGATGCTCGATCAGGGACGATTGTGACGAAACAGAGCAGCATCATTCACTGGCATGTGGGTGCGAACCACGCGCAGACCGTGCCGAGCCTTCATCACCCAGACTTTGGCATATCACTCCCGACATCATCACTGTGCCTGCCTTTTGTGGGCGGAAAATCCTCGCTATCCCTCAGCTGGAAACCTTAACCGTGAAAATCCTGTTCTTTACCGATAATTTCCCGCCTGAGGTCAACGCGCCTGCCAGCCGCACCTTTGAACATTGTCGCCATTGGGCAACTAAGGGACATCAAATTACAGTGATCACCTGCGCGCCAAACTTCCCGCATGGCAAAGTCTTTGATGGCTACAGGAATAAGCTTTGGCAGGTTGAGCAGATGGACGGCATCAAAGTCGTGCGCGTGTGGAGCTATATCGCGCCCAATGCGGGTTTTGTGAAACGGATACTTGATTTCGTCAGCTATATGGTGATGGCAATCATCGCTGCCTTCTTCGTCGAGCGACCTAATTTGATCATCGGCACGTCCCCGCAATTATTCACCGTCTGCGCAGCCTGGTTTACAGGTTTATGGCGGCGCGTGCCTTATGTTTTTGAACTCCGCGATCTGTGGCCGGAGTCGATCAAAGCAGTAGGTGCGATGCGCCAGTCGTTCGTGATCAGCGCGCTCGAAACGCTCGAAATGTTCCTTTACCGCCGCGCCGCGTTGATTGTTGTGGTTACGAATGCGTTCAAGCGCAACCTCGTTTCGCGCGGGATTGATGGTGCGAAGATTAAGGTGGTCACCAACGGCGTTGACCTCTCTCGTTTCAAGGCCGGAGCAAAGGACGCCGCACTCACAACGCAGATCGGTTTGGATGGTTGTTTTGTCGCGGGATATGTCGGCACGCACGGATTGGCGCACGCGCTCGAAACGCTTGTTGATGCAGCGGAGTTGCTAGAACGCGACCATGCTGAGCTGAACATTATGATCATGTTCATCGGTGGAGGTGCTGCGAAAGCGGGGCTTGTATCTTATGTTGAGAGCAAGCGCATCAAGAGCGTCATTCTGCTCGATAGCGTGTCGAAAGATGAAATCCCACGCTATTGGTCACTACTTGACTGTTCGATCATCCATCTGCGTAATACGCCGCTATTTAGCACCGTCATCCCTTCAAAAATGTTTGAAAGTTTCGGCTGCGGAATTCCCGTCGTGCTTGGCGTGGTTGGGGAGGCTGCCGATATTCTTGCGGAAAGCGGCGCTGGCATCACATTCGAACCTGAAAATGCCGCCGACCTTGCCAAGGCGCTAGTGATGCTCGCGAGCGACAAAGCGCGGCTCACGCAATTATCGGTCAACGGAACGATTGCGGCTAAACAATATGACCGGATTGAACTTGCCGATACAATGCTGCGCCATTTAGTGGCAGTTGCGGCTTAGGCATAAGTGCGGTTATTGTTCGCGCAAATTTGATAGGATGAAAACGAATATGGTGCAGCTTGATCAAGACGTTATCGCGCAGCAGCTTTATTATGAGCAAACCGCTGACCAATATGATGATCTGCACCTCCATGCTGATCAAGAACATATGTTTGCACTCGCCTGGCTATCGGGATTGATCGGTTACACCGGCGCGCAGTCGATCCTTGATGTAGGCTGTGGCACGGGCCGCGTTCTGGTTGAGCTTAAAGCGAAATTCCCTCATCTCAAGATACTCGGGATTGAGCCAGTTGCCGCGTTACGCGCGAAAGCGATAGAAAAAGGCCTGACGAGCAGCGAGATCATTGACGGCGACGCGCTCAATCTTGGCTTTGCGAGCGATAGCTTTGATATCGTTTGTGAATTTGGCGTGTTGCATCATATCAGGAAAGATCATCTTGCGGTGGCCGAAATGGCGCGTGTCGCGCGCCTCGGTGTGTTCATATCGGATAGCAATAATTTTGGCCAAGGTGGCAAAATCGTGCGGGCCATCAAACAGGCATTGCACAAGTTAAAGCTGTGGGATGTGGTTTATTACATAAAAACAAAGGGCAAAGGCTTTAGCCAATCAGAGGGCGACGGTATTTTCTACAGCTATTCAACCTTTGACAGTGCGAAAATTCTGGCGCGTAAATTCCCACTCCAGCATTATCTCAACACGCAGCCCAGCGGTCCATCGCTCTACCGGCAAGCGCCCACGGTGGCAATTTACGCGACACGGAAACCATAGCTAAACCGCGCGCTCTAAGCGATCAATCAACCGCGTCCTAGCCGACATCACATCGTTCCGACGGTCGCCGAGCAATGATCGTTCGATGAAATGGCCCGTTAGCGAGAGGCCCGTGAGGACGTCGGCCCAATCACCATCGCCTGCGCCACCGCGCAAAAATGGCGGCAGCGCCAGGAGGCGACTCTCATAGCCCACACCAGCTGCTGCACTCACCGCGCGCGCTGATTTGGGGCTGACCCATACCAGATCATCAACCGCCCCCGTTTGCGCACAGCAGCTGAGATCAAGGCCAAAGCCAAGCTCCTGCAAAACCAGCAGTTCATAGCGAACGAGCGATGTCGACCAGCGCCGCGCGGCAGGGGCCGCCTCAATAGCGCGCAACAACCCATCAAGCGCTGAATGGATAAGGGGATAAGCAAAGGCCTCTGGCAATGTCGCGGCGGCTAGCGCAGTTACCCAATCAAGCGCTGATGTGGCGAGGGGTTCGGCCAGTAAGCCAGCGCGACTGTGAATGAGTTCGACGCTCAGGCTGGCAAGTGCCCCCTCATTGCGCGCCGTCCACGTCCCTGCTACCTCGTTCGCCGGAATTAGAATCGGACGGTTGACGCGAGACTTGCCACCGCGCACGTAACCGCTGAGCAAACCGTGGTCGGCAGTCAACGCACGCACAATCACGCCGTGTTCGCCGTGCGGCAGCGTTGCGCAGACGATGGCAGGCGCGTTGATCAGCATGCCCCCTGCCCTAGCAAGCAAGCGAGCGCTTCACCAATGGCTTTCGCAGCGGCAATTGATCGAGGATGGCGTGCCGTTGTTGATTGGTCGCATTGCCCCAGCGAGCAATTTCGTCAAGAGTTCGCAAACAGCCGATGCACAAGCCGCTCGACACGTCGATTTCACAGATGTTGGTGCAGGGTGAGGTGATCATGAGGGTGCTTTTGAGACCTTCTTGGGCTTGATGACACGCGACCATGTATCGACTGTATAGCCATATTCACCCAAACAGGACGAGACACTCCTTTTCAGCCGCTTTTCGCGACCACCTCGAATGGCGCGTGAAACTCCGAAACCGGCAGCAATACCAACAATTGGAAACGCAACTGTTGCTGCCGCTAATGAGCCGGTAAAGCCAGCGCTTCCGAGCGCAACGGCCCCTGAACCGACCACAATACTGCCGCCAACGGCACCTGCGGCCCCGCCTGCTGTCGAGAGCGCAGCTGCCTTAAAGCCCGATTTATAGCCCTTGCGCGCGAGCGTATCACAGGTTTGGAAATCACGCTGATAAGCGGCCTCATCGACGGCAGGAGGATTTACCGTGGCGATGAATTGGCGTGGTCGCGATGAGCATCCACCCATCATGAGCGCCACCGCGCTGATAACGAAGACAAACTTCATAGGACAATTCCTTCGACAATATTGTCGCCCCCTCGTCGAAGGGGAATGCAAGCAATTTATGGCAAAATTTGGACGAGGATGGCAGTGGCATCATCGCTCTTTTTATAGCGCGCAAATTGTTTGCCGCTGGGATCTTCGCTCTCAATATCCCTCAATTCAGTCATCAAACTCGACAGACCTTTTGACTTTGCCGCACGTACCAGCCCCGCTGCGTCGTAAACACCGTAATCCGAAATTAGCGCGGTGAAGCCGTCTGAAGCGAGCAGAATGATTGTCCCAACAGGCGCTGTAAACTGAACAACTTTTGCGTGATCGACGCAGCCCACTTCTGGTACCAATATCCAGTTCCCCGCGTCGCGATTATAGCGGTTTCGCGATTCGCGCAGTGACGGCAAAAATTCAGCGCGTGTCGATGTGGACGCGGGGTCGACGCCCGCAACTTGTGCAAGTTTGGCAACTTCATTCGCTTCAATTGCCCGTTTGGCGAGCGCGTCGCCGATTATGAGCGCCGCGCCATCTTCATAGCACACAATCGCACTGCAATCGCCGAATGACAGCGCGGTAATCATAGCATCACCTGCGGGCGCTATCAGCATAAGCGATGCACAAGGCATTTCATGCATCGCCACTGGCGGTCGGCTTCGGTGCTCGATGAAAGCGGCTTCGAGATCAGCAACCGCCGCGTGCAACACAGCCTGCGCGCTACCGCCATCCTGATGCGCCAGCAGCCGTTGAGCCGCAAGGTGCGCGAACCAAGCGGCGTCGCTTGTTCCGGGCATGATCGGATCATTCAAGCTCGTCGCCCCATCAATGACGGCGGCTAGAGTGGACGCCGCCATCCATGCATCATCGTTGGCCTTCTCTGGATTGCCGGGGGCAGTGATAGCGTCGATGATATGGAATTTCATTGGAGTTCGCTTGAGCCAGTGGCCGACATCCATTCTTCGATAGTGGTAATAAAAATCTCAGCACTTGAAATCGAAGACCTCGCAGATTCGGGAGAGACATCACCACCATCATAATCACTAACTTGGCGGCGATGCGATTCTACTGAGAGCGCGCGACCTAAGTCAGTTGGCAATTTTCCTGTTTTAACAAGGCGCTGACTGAACGAAGAAATTAGTCCTGAGTGAGTTTTGGAAGCGGCAAGACGTGCCTCACCCGCAAACAAGAGCGCTGATCGTGCGGCATAGAACATCGCATAATAAGCACGATTTCCCGCTGATGCAGCATCACCGTCGGTGAGAGCAAGTCGTGCAGTTCTTAAGCTACGATGTGCCCGTTCAAGCCAAGGTTCGCTAGTCATATTGGCAGGCCTTCTCGCTTGATGTTGGCAATCAACCAAGGATTGTTGTGATGGCTAGGGTCAACCCAATCTTCGATCCAGATCGGAAGTGGTGACACCAGAACACCTGTTTCGAGCAAAACATCAAATGCCTCACCCGCCATTTCGGGCCCAACTTCAAGCGCCCTGCCCTTTGACCCGCTCAAAATCACCGCGACATCAGCGTCACTATCGGGCCGCGCGTCGCCCCTCGCGCGTGAGCCATAGAGCCACGCCTCGACAATCGGATAATCACCCGCAATCCGCGCAAGGAACGCTTCGACACTTTTGCGGGTCAGCGGATCAATCGCGGCGGTCATGTTATGTTGATAACAGATTATGGCGACGTTCCCAACCCTCACCCCGCCGCATGATAAAAATCATACACCACTTGCGCGACTGCCTCCGAAACACCCGGCGCGCGCATCATATCTTCTAGGCTGGCATCGCGGACGGCACGTGCGGTGCCGAAGTGCATCAGCAATGCTTTCTTACGCGCGGGGCCGATGCCGGGCACATCATCCAGCGGGCTGGCAGTGATCGCTTTGCTGCGTTTGGCTCGGTGAGCGCCAATCGCAAAGCGGTGTGCCTCATCGCGCAATCGTTGCAGATAGAAGAGCACGGGCGCGCCGACGGGCAAATCAAATTCGCGGCCATCGGGAAAGTGGAAAGTCTCACGCCCCGCATGACGGTCGGGCCCTTTCGAAACGCCGATCAACGCGACATCTTCAATCCCCATTTCATCAAGCACACCCTTGACCGCGCTCATCTGCCCCTTGCCGCCGTCAATCAGCACGAGATCGGGCCACATCCCTTGATCACGGTCGGGGTCTTCATCCTGCGCCCGTTGAAAGCGCCGCGCAAAGACTTCGCGCATCATGCCAAAATCATCGCCGGGAACGGTATCGGGGTTTTTGATATTGAACTTGCGGTATTGGCCTTTAATAAAGCCTTCTGGCCCCGCAACGACCATCCCACCGATGGCATTGGTGCCCTGAATATGGCTATTATCATAAATCTCAATGCGGCGCGGCGGTTCGGATAGTTCGAAGAGGTCTGCGACCTCTTGCAAAAGTTTGCCCTGAGTGGTGCTCTCCGCCTGCCGCCGTTCGAGCGCTTCTTTAGCATTGCGCTTCGCCTGATCAATTAGGCGCACTCGGTCTCCGCGCTGCGGCACAATCAGGCTCACACGCTTACCAGCGGCTTCACTCAGTGCCTCGGCAAGCAGATCAGCTTCGGCAGGTTCGCGGTCGAGAAGAATCATTTTAGCAGGCGGCACATCTTCGTAAAACTGCACGAGGAAGCTCGCCAGCACTTCATCCTCGGGCACATCATTGGTGTGCGCGGGGAAGAAACTGCGATGCCCCCAATTCTGCCCGCCGCGAATGAAGAATGCTTGGATGCACATCGATCCTGAGCCGCTTGCCAGAGCGAAGATATCAGCATCGCCCACGCCTTCGGCATTGATTGCTTGGCTGCCTTGAATGAAGGTCAGCGCGCGCAGGCGATCACGCTGAACCGCTGCACGTTCGAAATCGAGCGCCTCGGCAGCGGCCTCCATTTCCGCGCCAAGCTTCGTCTGCACCGCAGTTGATTTACCGCCGAGAAAGTCCTTCGCGTCGCTGACCAGTTCGGCATAGGCACCTGCTTCAATCCGCCCAACACACGGGGCCGAACAGCGCTTGATTTGATAGAGCAAGCAAGGCCGGTCACGGTTTTTGAAAAATGTGTCATTGCATGACCGCAAGAGGAACAGCTTTTGCAACGCATTGAGCGTTTGATTAACTGAACCGGCGCTCGCGAAAGGCCCGTAATAATGGCCCTTAGCTCGCCGGGCACCGCGGTGCTTTTGGATGCGCGCAAAGGAATGATCGGTGCGCAGCAGGATGAAGGGGAAACTTTTATCGTCACGCAGCAATACGTTATACGCGGGGCGATACCGCTTGATCAGTTGCGCCTCAAGCAACAGCGCCTCAGCCTCGCTATTCGTCGTGACAATCGTCATCGAGCGGGTTTGCGCGACCATCCGCTGGAGCCGACGTGGAAGCCTGTCGACCTGTATATAATTCGTCACGCGGTTTTTAAGCGCGCGTGCTTTTCCCACATACAGCACATCACCGCGCGCATCGTGCATTCGGTAAACGCCAGGCTTTGAGGGAAGCGTTGCCAGCACGTTACGGATTGCCGCGACGCCCATCTCAAGATCAGGCATTTCTGACCCGCGCACGGTGTATGTCTGCTTCTCCTCATGGAAGCGGTCAGGGGCGTCGGGGGTGGACATTATGATGGTTCGGTAGCAATCTGAGACTGTATTCAGGAACGAAAGAAGGGCACAGTAAATGCAGGTCAGCGGCAAGTCTATCATCATCACCGGCGGCACTGACGGTATTGGGCTGCGGCTCGCTCTGCTGTTGAAGGCCAAAGGGGCAAGGATCACCATCACGGGCAGAAATGAAGCACGGATGGCTGCGGCGCGCTCTGAGGGGTTTGATGTGATTGCGGCGGATTTATCAACGCTCGCAGGTGTCGATGGCTTCGTTACAGCTCTGCATGGGCGTGATATTGATATCCTAATCAACAATGCGGGCGCTGGCAGTGATCATGATTTCCGTGAAGCCGACGTGATTGATCTTGCCGATAATGATCGTTGCTTGTTTCTCAATCTCAACGCGCCAATTCATTTGATCACGCATTTGATGCCGATGCTCAAAAGCCGGCCCGAAGCGATGATCGTCAATGTCACGTCGGGCTTGGCGATTGCGCCGCGCAGCGGTGGCCCGATTTATTGCGCGTCAAAGGCCGGTTTGCGGAGCTATACGCTTGCCCTTCGGGCGCAATTGGCAGGCACAAAAGTGCATGTTCTTGAGGCCTTGCCACCCGTTGTCGATACGCAGCTAACTGCGGGGCGTGGGAGCAATAAAATGTCGCCTGAAGAGTGCGCGAAACAGATTGTCTCAGCGATTGAGAGAGGCGCGACCGAAGCCAATGTCGGCATGGTCAAGATATTGCGCGCGGTTTACAGCCTGTCGCCATCACTCGCGCGAAGGATCATGATAAAGTTTTGATCCCCAACGTTTTCACCATCGTTGCGAGCGGCACGGGCACTGCGCCATTTTCGTCAAACCATTCGGATTCGATTGTATAACCGCAGCGGAGGTAAAATGGCTTTCCCGCCATTGTCGCCGCCATTTCTAGCGTGCGAAAGCCTCTCGCATAAGCGGCAGCTTCGCCAGCGTCGATAATCATTCTCCCGATACCGCGTCGCACATAATCGGGATTGGTGTACATGGCGCGAATACGCGCACGCTCGGTTGCTGGATTGAGTATCCGGGTATCGCGCCCCGCACTATGGTTCCCGCCGTGAAGCGTCGCGCGGAACGACCAGCCGCCACAGCCGACGAGCGTTTCACCGTCCCAAATCGTGAAATATGTGCCGTCTTCGATGAGCTGAGTATCAAGCCCCATCCCCGCAAACGATGAAGCAATTTGCTCCTCGCTCAAGAAACCAATTTGCAAATCTAGGATCGCGCGGTTCATCAGCGCCTTGATCGCGTCACAATCGGCCATTGTCGCGGTGCGGATGGTGAAGGTCGTCATCGTCGCGACCTATCGACCTTACTTCGCCGCAGCCAACTCAGCTTCGGCCTTCTTAACGGCTTCATCAGTGATCAGGCCTTGTGAAAGCGGCTGAAGCTGCTTGAGCGTCATGCCTTTGAACTGTTCATAGGCAGGATGCGCGGTCATGCCCGGGAAATTGGCATCAACCACCACTTTTGCTCTTGGATCGGCGACGAGTGCTTCAATTGCCGAATCAATCGTCAGCATCGCAGGCGCTTCAACCGGTGCCGGAGCAGTTTGAGCCGACAAAGGAGCCGCGATCAAAAGCGCGGCGGCGAGAACAACAAACTTCATAAACACGTCCTTCGTATTACAAACACGCACTGGGTTTAGTTGAGACGACCGAGTCCGGCAATAGCGTTGTCGACCAGTGCCTTATCAGCAGCGGCAGAATGGCCTGATGCAATCAAGTGAGCCGCAGCGGTGGCCGCTGCATTAGCTGCAGCAGCGCGAATATCTGCGATAGCCGCCAGCTCGGCGGCAGCAATCTTCGTTTCTGCCATGGCAGTGCGGCGAACAATCAGGGCTTCAGCGGCCACTTTGGCGTTGGCAACAATTTCATCAGCTTCACGAGCAGCGTTGATTCGCATTGCAGCGATATCCTCGCCAGCTTGCTTTGCTTTACTTTCATATTCAGCCTTGAGGGCTTCAGCCTCTTTGCGGAGTGCTGACGCTTGATCAAGCTGTGAGCGAATTCCGGCAATCTTGCTATCCAGCGCCTTGGTAAGCATCGATGGCACACGTTGCCAAATGAAGATGCCTATTACTACGAGCATCGCCAGCGCGACCCACATCGTCGCATCTAAACCAAGCGCCGATGGATCGGCATGAGTCTCAGCTGCGCCGCCATGAGCTTCTGTCGTGGAATGCGTTGCGGCGGTCGCCTCGCTAGGGTTACCAGATTGCGTCGTTTTAACTTCAGACATTGGCGAGCGCTGCCTTCACTGCTTTGGTCGCCACAGCCGACGTCACCGTAGAACCAGAGAGCTTGGCGACAATCTCTTGGGTTGCTTCAGAAGCAATCGTTTCAACCGACGCCATCACTTCGGTTTTCGCGATCGCCAACTTCGCTTCGGCCGCAGCGAGTGTTTCGCCAATTTTGGCGTCAGCTGCCGCAACACGGACTGCGGACGCTTCGGAGGCGTCTGCTTTTGCCTTGGCAGTAGCGATATGCGCTTCTGCTTTGACATCATTCATTTGTGCACGCCATGCGGCTTCGGTATCATCCGCCGCCGCACGCGCAGCTTCCGCCGCCGCCAGATCGTCGGCGATCTTACGATCACGCGCGTCAACCGTTGCTTCGATTTTGGGGAGCATCCCGCGTCCAATCCCGAAATAAATCAGGCCGAACACGATCAACAACCAAAACACCTGCGAGGCATAAGTCTCAATAATTTGAGCGATCTGTGGCATGGCTGTTCTTTACGTCCCTAAAGCTTAGGCGACGAAAAGCAGTATCATCGCAACAACGAAGGCGAGCAGACCAAGAAGTTCAGCAGCCGCGAAGCCGATGAACAAACGACCCTGCTGGCCATCAGCCGCACCTGGATTGCGCAGTGCGCCTTCAAGGAACGACCCGAATACGTTACCAACGCCGAGTGCGGCCATACCTACGCCGATTGCGGCCAAACCAGCACCCAACAGCTTTGCTGCTTCTGCGTCCATATTAAATTCCTTTTCTGATGTCTTAGTTGTGGTTGGTGGGAAACTTAGTGAAGATTGACCGCGTCGTTGAGATAGAGCGAGGTCAGTAGAGCGAACACATAGGCCTGAATGGCGCATACGAGCAGTTCGAGCAAAGTGATGCCGATCATCAAAATAAAGCTTGGCAGGCTAACAATAGCTGCCACACCGGCACCAGCATTGATACCGTTGATCACAAAGCCTGCGAGCACTTTGAGCAAGATATGCCCAGCCGTCATCGCAACGAACAACCGCAGCGCAAGGCTGAACGGGCGAACAAGGAACGAAAATAGTTCGATCACGGGGATCAACCACATCAGCCAGATTGGCGTGCCGTGCGGGACGAAAAGGGAGAAGAAATGAAAACCATGCTTCCAAAAACCAACCACAAGCACTGTGCCAAAGCTCAAGATCGCGAGAATGCCCGTAATCGTGAAGTGGCTTGTGGACGTAAAGCCATGAACGCCAGGAATAATTCCAACCGGAAGCATGCCCATAAGGTTTGCAACAAGAACGAACATGAAGAGCGAGAAAACCAAAGGCACGTATTTTTTGCCTTCAGGGCCGATATTGGTGTTCATCATCGAATTGATAAAGCCAGACAGTCCCTCAACCGCAACTTGCCAACGCCCCGGCACGAGCTCACGCTTCATACCGCCGATCATGAAGCCCCAAATCACAACCAATGTCAGCACCATCCAAAGTGCTGAATTGGTGAATGACAGATCATAGCCCCCCACGTTGAACGGCACGAGTGCCTCAACTTGGAATTGGTGCATTGGATCAATCTTGCCTGATTCTGCCGCCACGTTGCGTCAAAGCCCCTACTAATAAAATCGAGCGACCGATTATTCGGGTCGCTCGCCTGAAATCTTAATGATGCTCCTGAAGGCAACCGCAATTCCGAGGAACATGCATACCAACAGCAACAATGGCGACGTACCCAAAAGGCGGTCTCCTAACCAGCCCATCAGTGCGCCACCCGAAATCCCCCCGATCAATTCGGCAAGAACCCGATTACCCTGAGAATATCCCTTCGCAGGAGGCTCAACGCCGGGCTCACCAATTCTAGCCTTTTCGGCATGTTTCACATCGCGAAGCCGCTCATCAAGCGACGTTAAACGAGGATCTTCCAAACCATCGGGTTCCTGTTCAAGGTCATTCGCGTTCATCACAGCTGTCCAATTCAAGTACGGGACAAACCATTTCGACCATGAGCGACCCCGCCAAGGCACGCGCGCTTTAGGAAAGGGGGGGGCGGGTGTCAACCGTCCCTATGGTGCAGTGCGGTAAGCAGCTCGTTATTAGCTTGCGCAATAAGCGGGAAGGCTGATCGCTGCTGCGCCTTTTACGCGCCAAACGCCGTCGGGGAGCTGATAAGCGCGTCCCGTCGTCACGCGCGTTGTCAGCGTTTCACAACCGATGGCAGCGGCGACATCTTTGATCGTCACGCCCTTTTGTGCCGCAAGCGAGGTGTAAGCCGCACGACGCTTGATATTGATCGCGTCAACTTCTGCACGAAGCGCGGAGGATGGCGTTTCGCGAAAGCCCATATAGCCGTCAGCTTGTTCGCCCACGCTGCCACCGGCGAGACCCGCTGAAACGAGCGACGCGGATTGCGCAATCGCAACACCAGCAATGCCAGCGGCGAGTAAAAGCCCGGTTGAGAGGGCGGCGATGAGTGTCAACTTACGTGTCATTTCGGAAACAAATCCTCATTATTCTGGATCAAGTCACTCGCATCCTTTTTCAGGCTGAGGATGACCTCTTGCTTGATGTTGACATTCAGGTTGATCTCAATCGGCTTATCAGGGGCCCGGATCGTCACGCACCCCGCCA
>JAYUAU010000004.1:0-13404 GCA_043741135.1 Sphingomonadales bacterium
GATGGGCGAGCTTGAAAAGCTTCCCCACGCCATCCTGTTCATCGATGAAATCCACACGGTGATTGGTGCCGGGGCAACATCGGGCGGCGCGATGGATGCGTCGAACTTATTGAAACCTGCGCTTTCGAACGGCACGATCAAATGTATCGGATCGACCACCTATAAGGAATTCCGCAATCATTTCGAAAAGGATCGCGCGCTGCTCCGCCGGTTCCAAAAGATTGACGTGAATGAGCCATCGATTGAGGATACGATCAAAATCCTCGCCGGATTGCGCAGCGCGTTTGAGGATCATCATAAGGTCAAATATACGCCTGATGCGATAAAATCGGCGGTTGAGCTTTCGGCGCGCTACATCAATGATCGTAAGCTGCCCGATAAGGCGATTGACGTGATTGATGAAGTGGGTGCGATGCAAATGCTCGTCGTGCCGTCGAAGCGCAAGAAGGTGATTACCTCGAAAGAGATTGAGGATGTGATTGCCACGATGGCGCGCATCCCCGCTAAGTCTGTATCGAGCGATGACAAGACCGCGCTCGCGACGCTTGAAACTGATTTGAAGCGCGTCGTTTTCGGGCAGGATGCGGCACTTGAAAAGCTTTCAAGCGCGATCAAGCTCAGCCGTGCAGGACTTCGTGATCCTGAAAAGCCGATTGGGTCATATTTGTTCACTGGCCCGACGGGTGTTGGCAAAACCGAGGTTGCGCGCCAACTCGCCAGCATCATGGGCATCCCGCTCCAACGCTTTGATATGAGCGAATATATGGAACGCCACAGCATTAGCCGCCTCATTGGTGCGCCGCCGGGCTATGTCGGTTTTGATCAAGGCGGGTTGCTCACTGACGCGATTGATCAACAGCCGCATAGCGTGCTTTTGCTTGATGAGATTGAGAAAGCGCATCCTGATCTGTTCAACATCTTGCTGCAAGTGATGGATAATGGTCGGCTGACCGATCATCACGGCAAAACGGTGGATTTCCGCAACACGATCCTGATCATGACGACCAATGCGGGCGCGAGCGATATGGCGCGTGAGACGATCGGCTTTGGTCAATTGACGCGTGAGGGCGAAGACGGCGAGGCAGTGAAGAAGATGTTCACGCCTGAATTCCGCAACCGGCTCGATGCGGTGGTGCCCTTTGCTTATCTCCCCACCGAAGTCGTCGCGCGCGTGGTTGATAAGTTCATCCTTGAACTCGAACTCCAACTTGCCGACCGTGATGTTCATATCAAGCTTGATGAGGAATCGAAGGCGTGGCTCACCGAGCGCGGCTATGACAAATTATACGGTGCGCGGCCGATGGGGCGGCTCATTCAGGAAAAGATTAAGCAGCCGCTCGCCGAGGAATTGCTGTTCGGCAAACTGGTGCACGGCGGCGAAGTTTCAGTGCATCTGAAGGACGGCGCGCTGGTGTTCGAAATCGTCGGCGCCGCGCCCAAAAAGGGACGCAAGGGCGGGAAGGCGAAGGTGAGCGCAGGGGTGTGAGGAGTTAAGCCATGCCAGTCGTTTACCGCAGTCATGGCTTCACCTTTTTCTTCTATAGTCATGAACCCAACGAACCACCGCACGTGCATGTTGATAAAGGTGACGGCAGCGCAAAAGTGTGGTTAGAGTCGGGGGTGATGGCGCGCAGCAACGGCTTAAAAGCAAAGGAGCTAACGCATATTCTCGAACTTGTTCGCGAAAATCGAGATATGCTTTTGGAGAAATGGCATGGGTATTTTGGCACTCGCCGCTGATGAACGCGTTGATGATGTGCACTGTGACGATGATCGTTTGTTCGTTGATTTGAAAGACGGTCGATCGATTGCCGTACCGCTCGCATGGTATCCCCGATTGCTGAGTGCGAGCGCGGCGGAGCGCGCCAATTGGGAACGGTGCGGCGGCGGATACGGCATCCACTGGCCCGATCTTGACGAACATCTGAGCACCGAAGGCTTATTGCGCGGGGCACCTGCGCCAAGGGCGTAAAAAGCGGATCGCCAAATTGATCTGCAACGTGGAGGTAATTTATGAGTTGGCGATTTCGTGACTCTATCAAGTTGTTTCCTGGAGTTCGCTTGAATGTGAGCAAAGGAGGACTCAGCACGTCAATTGGCGGCCCAGGGGCAACTATCAATCTTGGTCGACGTGGGACACGCGGAACGATTGGGCTGCCGGGCACAGGAATTTCTTACAGTCAGTTGTTCGGAACAGGAGCCCCACCTCCTTCTAGCAGTGATGAAAATGGCGACCCCTTATATGACGTGGGCGAAAAGATTGGACGAGGTTGCTGGAGCGGCTGCATTTTGCTAATTGGGATCGTTGTTGCAGCACTATTTCTTGTAAAATGGACTGAGACAATCCCGACTCCGCCTATTGCAAAATCAGAGCAGTTCGCATCGTTTAGCTCGGAAAGCCCCTCAGTTACAGCGCAAGAGTCAGCCTATATCAGCGCCGGAGTTCTAAATGGTCGAGCGGAACCCAATACCCAATCAGCCATATTGACCAAACTACAGCGAGGTGATGTCGTTTCAGTTCAAGAGCGACGAGGAGACTGGACTAAAGTGGTTAAAGGTGCGATCACAGTTTGGCTAATCAGCAAACACTTAAGTGCAAGTCCCGTTTCTCCGCCAGCTATCCAAACAAAACGTGCAACGCTGTTTGATGCTCGCACAAAAAGAAAATCAGTTGTGAAACAATCAAGAAACTCCCGCTCATTTGGAGGTGGCTCTTGTTCGTGCTCAGCGGGAAACGTGTGCGTCGGACCTAGGGGTGGTCGCTATTGCATCACGTCTGGAGGAAGCAAACGTTATGGCGTTTAAGACATAATCGATTTGGGGAAGCGCTAGTGACCACCTTCCCCCTTGCGGGGTGTAACACGTCATGTTATAACACCTGTATGAACATGCAGCTTAAAATCTCTAAAATCGGCAATTCGGCAGGGATTATCTTGCCTAAGGAATTACTCGCTCGCCTCCGTGTCGAACTGGGCGATTCTCTTTACGCCAGCGAAACCCCCGATGGTGTGCGCTTAACCGCCTCTAATCCTGATTTCGAAGCGAAGATGGCTGCTGCCGAAGCAATCATGCGTGAAGACCGCGATATATTGCGCGTGCTGGCGCAGTGACGACGCCCGACCGCATTGAGCCGGTCTGGCTTGATGCGGGTTTAGCGCTCGCTATTCACGACAGACAACTTGCCGAACATGGCGGTGGCGTAGGTGTGCGTGATCACGGAATGCTCGAATCCGCGCTCGGACGCCCCGTAAATCAATGGCATTACGGAGAAGATGACCGTTGTGCACTGGCCGCCGCTTACGCGTTTGGCATTGCGCGCAATCATCCGTTTATCGATGGAAACAAGCGCACCGCATGGGTTGTTGCGCGACTGTTTTTGAGGATCAACGATGTGCAGATTGCTTTTGATCCGCAGGATGCCATCCAAACTGTCCTCGCCCTCGCCGCCGGTGAGCTTTCCGAAGAAGAGCTTGCCGATTGGTTCAAGACGCATATGATTGCGAAATGACCCCCGCGAAACCAGTCATCTGCGCCGCAAACCTTAGCGAGCGAAACGCCATCATCGATACACTCGCCCGTGCATTTCAAGATGATCCCGCAATGTGCTGGATTTTGCCTAATGCGGACGCGCGTGCGAAATGTTTGCCACGCATGTTTGGCATCATCACCCCGCTCGATTTTGCAGATGGCATGATACTACATTCACCTGCTCACGAAGTCGTGACGCTGTGGCGCGCGCCGCGCAAGGCTGAGATAAGCATGCTGACAATGATCCGTCATACCTTCCCGCTGCTCGGTGCCTTTGGCCTTTCGCTAGGCCGCGCGATGGCGATTGGTGATGCGATTGATGCGCATCATCCTAAAGGCTTTGACTTTAGCTACCTTCACTATGCCGCTGTTCGCCCTGAAGATCAGGGCAAAGGATGGGGCGGCGCTGCGATCCGCGAAGGCATTACGCGCGCGGAGGCTGATCGCCTACCCATCTACCTCGAAACAGCGACGCCCTCAAACGTTGGCCTGTATCAGCGGTTTGGTTTTGAAGTGACGGGGGAATGGGATGTGCCGCGCGGTGGCCCACATTTTTGGTCGATGCTGCGAAAGACACCACCTTTATTTTGATCACGCGGGCGAGACAATACCAACCAATGCTGCGACTATGCTTCGGATTTCCGACATTTCCGAAGCCGTAATGCGCCCCTTATGTGATGCCTCGCGCGCGCGCCAATCCATGCTCTTGACTTGATCAGCAAGCGCAACAGCTGGGCTGGGGCCTGCAATCAGCACTTCAAAGGGATAGCCTTTGATCCGCGACGTCATCGGCACGCAAATCATCATGCCTCGTTTGGCGTTGTAACTTCGATCCGACAGGACAATTGCAGGCCGATGCCCCGCTTGCTCATGCCCAGCGTGCGGGGAAAAATGCATCCACACAATGTCACCGGCATCCGGAACCCAGCGATCAGGCACTACCAGACTTCCTTGCCGATTGGCGGGCCCCAATCCATATACTCATGGATGTTTTCAGGCGTGATCGCAGCAATGGCAGCATCAAGGTCAAAGGCGTGCCGCAGACTCCGCTCAATCACGACTTTGCCGCCTTCTTCACGGATCGTAACGGCATCTTCCACGCTCAATCCGGCAGCAGCCATAACGTCGGCGGGAATGCGCACGGCGGAGCTATTGCCCCATTTTTTGATTTGAATCGACATATCGCTGCTCCAATGTAGATACATTGTATAATCAATAAAGCTCAACAGCAACAAAAAAGCCCCGGAAGTTTCCCTCCGAGGCCTTTTGCAAAATGGATAAACCAATTAACGCTTCGAGAATTGGAAGCTCTTACGCGCTTTGGCCTTACCGTATTTCTTGCGCTCAACCACCCTGCTATCGCGGGTCAGGAAGCCTTCGGCCTTTACCGCACTGCGCAGCAGCGGCTCATATTTGGCGAGCGCTTGGCTAATACCGTGACGAACAGCACCTGCCTGGCCCGAAAGACCGCCGCCCTTAACGGTGCAGACGATGTCATAAGCACCGACGCGGTCTGACACGCTGAACACTTGGTTGATCACAAGGCGAAGCGTCGGGCGAGCGAAATATACTTCCTGATCGCGGCCATTGACCGTGATCTTACCGCTGCCAGGCTTCAGCCAAACGCGCGCAACCGCATCCTTACGGCGGCCCGTTGCGTATGAACGGCCCTGCGCATCGATTTCCTGTTCACGAAGGATTGCGAGCGTTGAGGGAGGTGCCTTTACAACCGGCGCTTCGATCATCGTTACGCCTTCTTCAGCATATTCAGCCGCAGGAGCCGCAACAACAGCCGCAGGAACTTCACCAGCAGCAAGCGCGCCAAGATCGGCGAGTGATTGACGAGTATCGGACATTATGCACCCACCGTATTTTTGCGGTTCATTGAAGCGATGTCGAGAACCACTGGGTTCTGCGCACCGTGCGGATGTTCGGTCCCTGCAAAAACGCGGAGCGAACGCATTTGATCACGACCGAGCGGCCCGCGCGGAATCATCCGCTCAATTGCTTTTTCGATCACACGCTCAGGAAACTTGCCTTCGAGCACTTTGCCCGCAGTAATGCCCTTGATCCCCCCGGGGTGACCCGTGTGGCGATAGTAAATCTTCTGCGCGAGCTTACGGCCCGTGAAGCGCACCTTATCAGCATTGATGATGATGACATTATCACCGCAATCAACGTGCGGGGTGAAGCTTGGCTTATGCTTGCCGCGCAGGATATTCGCGATGATCGAGGCCATCCGGCCAACAACCAAACCTTCGGCATCAACAATCAGCCAATTCTTTTCCACATCAGCCGGTTTTACCGACTTTGTGGTCTTTTGCAGTGCCTTCATGGGGGCAGACCTTTTCAAATAAGAAACGCGCCGGAGACTGCCCCAGCGCGGTTGATGAGGCCAATGACGATTCGCCTTCGAAAAGTCAAGGATATTGGCGGGATTGCAAACGGGTATCGGATTACCGTTGCACTATCCCGCGAACTCTATCCCCGTCATCGCCTCGCTCGCTTCCCACAGCGTCTCCGCTATCGCACGGTCAGTGATGTGGGGGCGAGCGCCGCTGTGCGGGTTCATTCCCTCCTCCCACAGCGACGCGATGTTGCAATCTTCGCAGTAGACCCCGCCCTGCCCGTCAAGCAATGGCGAGACCGCGCACCAAATGCTCGTTGATGCGCCTGCTTGGGTTGATTTGAACAGATCAATCACCGTGCCATCGGGTTTATACCACCCCATCGCAACTTGTTCTTCCATCGTGAGGAAGCGCTGGAGTGGCGTCTTGATACCGCCGGGATGAACTGAAAAGGCGCGAATGCCGTGCGCTTGACCGATTTCGTCAAGCTGAAGCGCGAACAACGCATTGGCTGACTTTGCCTGAGCGTAAGATGTCCATTTATCATAAGCACGGCGTTCAAAATTGAGATCATCGAGGTCAAGCCCCCCGCGCGCATGACCGATTGACGAAAGCACCACGACGCGGGCACTCCCTGCGGCTTTCAGCAAGGGCCAAATCCGTGCGGTCATCTGAAAATGGCCAAGGTGATTGGTGGCAAACTGGCTTTCGTACCCGCGCGCATCCCGGGCAAGCGGGCACGCCATGATCGCGGCATTGTTGATCAGTAAATCAAGCTTGTCAGTTTGCGCGGCGAGGTTTTTCGCAAATGCATCGATTGAGGCAGGATCGGATAAGTCCATCGCGAGGATTGTGATATCGCCCGGCACACCCTCAAGATCGGCACTCGCCACATCAGGGCGGCGCGCGGCGACAAACACTTTGGCCCCAGCACTTGCCAAAGCGCGCACCGTTTCTAGACCAAGCCCTGAATAACCGCCCGTCACCAAGGCCGTCTTTCCGCTTAAATCAATGCCGTCGATCACCGCCATCGCGGTTGACCGGTAACCAAAGGGCGATGCGATCGGGGCTTGCGGCGTCATATTCGGCTCTCCTTGATCCTCCCGATAGAATGCATCCCCCACGCCGTGCTGGCAACTACCAATGCGCCAACCGCCTGATGCAGTACCGCAATCACGATGTTCACGCCCGATAGCACGGTCGCGATGCCGAGCAGCACCATGATCCCGAACGCGCTGTGGATCGCGATTGAGGCAGGCCGATTGCCGCTTGCCTTCACCCGCCGCGCAAGAAGCATGAGCGCAATCACCGTCACCCATGCCCACCAGCGGTGGATGAAGTGGATCAGATAGGGATCGTTCGCAAATGCGCTCAGGCTCCACTCGATCCCCTCAGGCACGAAATGATCATTCATCAGCGGCCACGTATTCGCCACCTGCCCCGCGTTAAGCCCAGCGGTATAAGCACCGAACAGCAACTGGATAAAGAGCACAACGGCGACCGCGACAGCAAAGTCCGTAAGCCGCGAAGGGGTGTTTCGCTTGATATCAAGCGCCGTCCACACAAGCCCGCCAAGAATGAATAATGCGAGCAACAAATGCGTCGCTAGCCGGTAATGGCTCACGTCAATGCGTTGCGTTAGGCCTGAGGATACCATCCACCAGCCAACCGTACCTTGCAACCCGCCAAGCGCCAGTAGCGCAGTGAGGCGTAAGCCATACCCTTTGGGGATCGCTCGCCTAATTGAAAACCACAACAACGGCAGCGCAAACGCAATCCCAATCACGCGCCCGAGCAAACGGTGCACCCATTCCCAGAAATAAATGAACTTAAACGCTGAAAGGCTCATGCCCAAATTGGTGAGCTTATATTCAGGGATCGCCTTATATTTCTCAAACTCCGCCATCCACGCGGCTTCGCTTAACGGAGGCAGAGCACCTGAAATGGGCTTCCATTCGGTTATCGACAGGCCTGATTCAGTCAGCCGGGTGATGCCCCCGACAACGACCATGCAAAAAACAAGGAAGGCGACAAATAGCAGCCAGTTGGCGATTTTGTTGGGGCGGGTGGTGATGTTCATGCGCGAGCCTATGCGCTTGCGAAGCGGCGGGTGCAATTAGCGATTAGGGGGGTGCCCCTCTCCGGCCTTCCCCTCTCCCATGGGGAGAGGGAGCGAGACTTAAAAGCGTAGCGCGTTATACCAATGTGCGTTGATTCTGACTCATCTTGCCGTCTTTGCGAGCGCAAGCGAAGCAATCCAGAATGGCTCAAAAGCTGGATTACTTCGCTCCGCTCGCAAAGACGAAATGGGTTCACATCAATGCAAGTTGGTATTAGGCGCAGCGGGAGTGGGGTTGGAGCTCACAGCAAAGCCCCCTGCTTATCGCCATCCCCAACCGCCGCCGCGCTCTTCACCGCATCAGCGCGCGCCATTGGCAAGTCCAACCGCTTGCTGAGCGGCGCGAATATCTCCGCCACAGTCACGACTTGCAACCGATCATCCTCGCGGTTGAGCAGGGGGTGCTGATATTTGCCCGCCGCCGCAATCTCATCGCGCATCGCCTTGGTTGGCATATCCATGCAAAGCAGGATGCCGAAATCGGCCTTTTCGCGGATACGGTCAGAGTTTAATTTGGCGAGATCGCCGCGCCCCGTCTTGCCCGATTTGACTTGAAAAATGACCTTGCCATAGGTCCGGTCGCCAAAGCCCTTATCGCGATCCAATGCAGGGTCGATTGTAAAGCCCTGATTGAGGAAATAAGCGATGCCATCGACGCCGCCATCGGCGCCCTTTTTCTCGTTAATCCGCGCTTGGTTGCGGGAGTATGTGAGGATCATCCACTTCTCAAATTCCTTGCGCGTCCGATCATCCTTGCGATTGGCGAGCGCGACGGCGGAGGCGAGATCGCGCGGCACGCCGTCGAGCAGGATACCCGCCTCAACCGCTGGCCAATCGGCGGCATATTTATCCTCAAGGCGCTTTAGAATGAGCGCGATTGATTGATAAGTGATATCAATCCCGATCCACTGCCGATTAAGCCGTTGCGCAACGGCAACGGTGGTGCCGCATCCGCAATAGGCATCAAGGATGACATCGCCCTCGTTTGACGAGGCCTTGATAATGCGCTCCATCAGCGCTTCGGGCTTTTGGGTTGGGTAGCCGAGACGTTCAGCGGCTTGGGAATGCAAAGCAGAAATATCGTCCCACATCGTTTGAACGGGCACTCCCTTGCCTTCGTCCAAATATAGCTTTTTCCTTGGCACTGCGCCTGGGCTGGTCTGCACCACAAGACCGTCATCTATAAGCTTTTGCATCCGTTCTTTTTTGTAGCGCCAGTATCTCCTGACACCCATCACATCATAAATTGGGTTGCCCTTTGCCGCGTCACCCGGAGCCGTCATGCTGATCAATTGATAACGCCTGCCATCTGGGTCTTTGTGCTTGTAAAAATTGTCAATGTAGCTCTGCGAATAAGGCTTGTATTGTGCATTGAATAAAAAATCTGACGATTTTACATAAAAGAAAATAGTGTCGGTATTCCGGTCAAAAAACTTCGCACCCTGACCCGTGTTCCCTTTGACAGTATCTGCTCTCCGCCATGAGATCTCATTCACATAATCCCCGCCCTGCCCACAAAACACTGCATCAAGCACCAGCTTCAAATAATGCGAGGCGGTGGGGTCGCAGTGGAGATAGAAGCTGCCCGTGGGTTTGAGGACGCGGTGGATTTCGACGATGCGCAGCGTCATGTGGATCAGGTAAGCGAGCAGGCTGCCGCGCTTGAGCACCTTCTCCAATCCCTTGATCAGCTCAACGCTTTGTTCGGTCAGCTTGCCACTGTTGAGCTGCGCTATGTCAGTGATCCAGTCGATCCCAATCTCGGCCTCATCGCCCCATTCCCATGTATCAACGAATGCTTGGGCTTGCGCGCGATCTTCGCCGCCTTGGTTATTGTAAATCTGGAAATAGTTGCGCTTTGAATTAAACGGCGGATCAATATAGCAAAGATCAACGCTCTCGCTCGCGATTTTATTGCGCAGCACATCGAGGTTATCGCCGTAAAAGAGGCGGTTTTTGCTGCTTTGATGTTCGATTTTCGCCACAAACGCTTCCTCATGCTGGTGTCCCAGTCTTGTAACAGGCGGGGGATAGATTCAAGGGGGGGGCGAACTATCACTCCCACAAACTCAGATCGTCTCCCAAGAGGAGTGAAGCGACGCGGCAATCCACTCGCTCCACCAAGGTATGGATTGCCGCGCTTCGCTCGCAAAGACGAGGTTTAAGCGATGATCTTCCTTCAAATCCAAATGAGACGTTGTAACCCATCCCCACATGTGTCATTATATCATTCATCAAAGGAATCACACGTGTTGAAAACTGCCACAATGAACGGAGCGCTTGACCGCTGGGCGATTGGCCTATCGGGGCTTTGCCTTGCGCACTGTGTGCTCAGCGCCTTTGTGCTCACATTGCTGGCGTCGGCGGGAAGCGTGCTTCTTCATCCCGCCTTTCATGAAATCGGTCTTGGCCTCGCAATGCTGCTCGGTGCGATTGCGCTCGGGCGTGGTGTTTTTGCGCACGGTTATGCGATGCCGCTGTGGGTCGGGTCGCTTGGACTTGGCGTGATGGCGGGTGCGCTCACCTTGCCACATGATGGCAGTGAGGCGGTGTTCTCAATCCTTGGCGTGATGATCGTTGCACTCGGCCATGATCTCAATCGCCGCGCGGTTTCCTAACCCCGCCTTGCACCCTGCCGCTCAAGCGCCTAAGTTCACACCATGGCCACACATGCTCACACCCATCACCACGGCGACGCGCTGACCGAAGCCGCGCGGATGACGTTGCTGAAATCGGGCGAGCAGTGGACTGATATGCGCGCGACAATTTTTGCCGCACTTTCGGGGTTTGACAAGCCAGCATCAGCCTATGACATTGCCGAACAAGTGTCCAAAATGCGCGGGAAACGCGTCGCGGCGAACAGTGTTTACCGCATCCTTGATGTGTTCGTGACTGCCAACCTTGCGCTACGCGTTGAAAGTGCGAACGCCTATATGGCCAATGCGCACCCAGACTGTTTGCATGATTGCATCTTCCTTGTTTGCGATAATTGCGGACAAACCACCCATCTTGACGATGATTCAGTGGGAAGTGGCGTGCGCGATGCTGCCATAAAGGCTGGGTTTTCGCCCATTCGTCCCGTAATCGAGGTGCGCGGCACCTGTTCTGATTGCGATTGATCAACAGCCGCGCTAATCCGATATCCTATGACTGATCCCACGCCCACGCCGTTGCTCGATACGGTTAACCTCCCCGCTGATCTGCGAAGCCTAAAGCCTGATCAACTCCGTCAGTTCGCTGATGAGCTTCGTCAGGAAGTTATCTCTGCGGTGTCGGTCACTGGCGGGCATTTGGGCGCTGGGCTGGGTGTTGTCGAGCTCACCACGGCGATCCATTATGTGTTTAACACGCCCGACGATAAGCTCGTCTGGGATGTTGGCCACCAATGTTATCCGCATAAGGTGCTCACCGGAAGGCGTGACCGCATCCGCACGCTTCGCACCGGCGGTGGCCTCTCAGGCTTCACCAAGCGTAGCGAAAGCGAATATGATCCGTTCGGCGCCGCGCATAGTTCAACCTCGATCAGCGCCGCGCTCGGCTTTGCGGTGGCGAACAAGCTGAACGGCAAACCGGGCAAGGGGATTGCAGTAATCGGCGATGGCGCAATGTCCGCCGGCATGGCGTATGAAGCGATGAATAATGCGGCGCAAGCGGGCAACCGTTTGATCGTAATCCTCAATGATAATGATATGTCGATTGCGCCGCCAGTGGGGGGATTATCAGCCTACCTCGCGCGGATTGTTTCATCGCGCCCCTTCCTTGAGCTGCGTGATCTCGCCAAACGGCTCGCGCGCCGGATGCCTGAGCCGCTCCACAAGGCCGCCAAAAAAACCGATGAATTTGCACGCGGGATGGCGATGGGCGGCACCTTGTTTGAGGAGCTTGGCTTTTACTATGTCGGCCCGATTGATGGCCACAACCTCGATCATCTCATCCCCGTTCTCGAAAATGTCCGCGATGCGGCTGAAGGGCCGTGCCTGATCCACGTCGTCACGCAAAAGGGCAAGGGCTATAGCTTTGCCGAGGAATCGGACGACAAATATCACGGCGTTCAAAAATTCGATGTGATCACTGGGGTTCAGGCAAAAGCACCGCCGGGGCCGCCAAGCTATACCAATGTGTTCGCAGGGGCGCTGATTGCCGAAGCCACGCGCGATGACAAAGTCTGCGCGATTACCGCCGCGATGCCCGGCGGCACTGGCCTTGATAAATTCGCGCAGATGTTCCCTGAGCGCACCTTTGATGTGGGGATTGCTGAACAACATGCGGTGACGTTCGCGGCAGGGCTGGCAGCCCAAGGCATGCGGCCGTTTTGTGCAATTTATTCAACCTTCCTCCAGCGCGCTTATGATCAAGTCGTCCATGATGTAGCTATCCAGAATTTGCCGGTGCGTTTTGGGATTGACCGCGCGGGGCTGGTCGGTGCGGATGGTAGCACGCATGCGGGTTCGTTTGATGTCACTTATCTTGCGACGCTCCCCAATTTCGTGGTGATGGCGGCGGCGGATGAGGCTGAGCTTGTCCACATGGTGCATACTTGCGCCAAATATGATGATGGCCCAATTGCGCTGCGTTACCCGCGCGGCAATGGCACCGGCGTTACGCTGCCTGATGTGCCAATCCAGCTTGAAATCGGTAAGGGTCGCATTGTGCGCCACGGCAAAAAGGTTGCGATCCTCTCACTCGGCACGCGGCTTGAAGAAGCGCTCAAAGCAGCCGAGCAATTGGAGGCCAAGGGACTTTCCACCACCGTTGCCGATCTGCGCTTTGCTAAGCCGTTGGACGTGGCGCTGATCCGTAAATTGCTGACGAGCCATGAAGTTGCGGTGACCATCGAAGAAGGCAGCATCGGCGGCTTCGGCGCGCATGTGTTAACCCTTGCGAGCGACGAAGGCCTGATCGACGGCGGATTGAAGCTCCGCACTTTGCGCTTGCCCGATGTATTCCAGGAACATGACAAGCCTGAGAAGCAATATGCCGACGCGGGGTTAGATGCGGCGGCGATTGTTGAAAGCGTGCTCAAGGCGCTGCGGATGAACAGCGTGGGGGTTGTTGAAGAAATTCGGGCGTGAGTTTCCAGACGATATCTAGCTCGCTCTAATCGAAAGAACCGACGACAAAATGAACCGCCCGTTCGAGTTCTTCCAAAGTTTCTGAACTCACACGTCCGATAACTTCGCGCACTCGCCGCTTTGAGACCGCTACTATTTTATCGGCCATAGCTTGCGAGGGTAGCAGCAAACCTGTTTGCTCATTCTGAGGAATGTTAGGACGGTAAATGCAATCATCGATCAGTTCAGACGTGCAAGGTACGACGATTATGCTAGGAATATCAAACAGCATCCGCGTTTGAATGATGACAGCAGGGCGTGGTTTGCCATATTCACCCGGTATCACGACCTTCAAAAT
>JAYUAU010000005.1:0-33647 GCA_043741135.1 Sphingomonadales bacterium
GATATGCTCAATCGCTTCAACAATCGCGTCGACATAATCGTGGATCAGCTGCTTCGAGCCAAATTTTGCGACATGATAGAGACGGTCATTGGCGATCCCGTCCATGTTGCCGTGAATGCCTTCGTTGAGCGTATAGAGCAGCCCGCGATTGTCGCCCGATGCGCGCAACTCAGCAAGCGTTTCTAGCCGGCGGCGGATCGATTTATAATCGAAATGCTGGCTGGCATCGGCATCGCGCCACGCCTGCTTACCGCTTTCACGGTCAAGCGCCTTGGCCGCGTCAGACCAGTCAGCGTAAGTTAGTGCTTTTGCCAAAGCGGTTTCGATCTTGAACGTCGGGCTAAGCATCATATTCATACTTCCTCACGGTGCGCACTCTTTGGCACATAACTCTCACTTTTTGCGCTTTGCGGGCGGCTTGGCTTTGGCCGTTGCCGGTGTTTTGGCAATCGCGCGGCGTGGTCTTAACACTCGTTTAATCTCGGGCGCAATCGGTGCCGATGCTTTCTCAATCGCCGCTACGGAAACCGCAGCTTTCGGTTTAGCCTCCAAAAGCTGCGCGAATGACGCATCAAGACATTGCCGGAAAAATTCAATGTCAGGCATGATTTTGCGCTCAGATGTGATGCTAAAACTCATTCGACCATTGTAGCTTGGCGTCGCAATGAACAGCCCCATATTATTGGCAAGCGGTGCCATCGCATATTGATGGGTTTCCAGCGCCCCATTCATGTAAAGCGGGAATTGCGGCCCGGGCACGTTTGAAATGAACACATTGGTTTGCCTTGGCGCAAAGCGCGGATTGGTGATCAGCCGCGCAACCCCCGCCATCGTCGCGCCCGGAATATGCTGCGTTAGATCAGTCATCACCCGCGCGCTGAGACCCGTCTTCGCTTCTTTCGCGCCGCGCGTATAATCACAGATGGCACTCAGCCGTGCCACGGGGTCAGCGATATTGGTCGCGAGCTTAACTGACATAGCAGAGATATTATTGCCCGGTGTCTCGGCCTGCCCTTTAGACGACCGCGCGTTCACCGGAGCTACTGCCACAAGGCTTTCATCTGGCAATTCATCATGCTTCAACAGATAGGCACGCAGCGCGCCCGAACAAATCGCGAGCACAACATCATTGATCGTTGCGCCGTCGACGAGCTTACGGATTTTGGAGAGGTCAGAGAGTGAAAACTCGGTGGCATCGAACATCCGGTGATTTGAAATGGCTGCGTTAAACCGCGTTTGCGGCACGCCTGACGTTTCACGCGCGCCCGGCTCGCCGATATTCTTCTGCGCGGCGGCCATAAGTGCTGGCGAAAGTTTCATCAGCGAATTCATGAATTTGGCCGGAGATGTCAGGTTCGCCATGATTGAGCGCGACATGATTTCGGATGCGCTTGGCACAGTCCCCAGCTTTTGCGGTTCAAGTGGTGGGGGAATTGCAGGCGTTCCCGCCGCATCAATATCGCTTAACGCAACAAACATATGCGCAGCCGAAGCACCGTCAATCGCAGTGTGATGAATCCGCGTCAGGATTGCATAGCTGCCCGGTGCCACGCCCGCGATCCGATCAAGCCCTTCAAGCACATACATATCCCATAAGGGACGCGTCATATCCATTGACCGACTGCAATGCCGCGCAACTTGGATGCACAGCTGCCGCCAATCGCCTGGCTCGGGCAGCCGCGCATGCGAAATATGCGCTTCAAGCTCAAAATCCTCATCCTCAACCCAGTAAGGATGATCGAAATCGAGTGGCAGTCGGTAAAGCTTGCGCTTGAACACCGGCGATGAGTTTAAGCGCCCTTCAACATGCGCGACAATATCTTTGAAACGCACTTTTCCGCCCGGCGCGGTTGAGGGATCATAGATGTAGATCGCCATCACATGCGTTGGCGTGTTATCGGTTTGCAGATACAGAAATTGAGCGTCCTGCGCGCTTAGCTGCTGCGTCACGGCGTATCGTCTCCCTCTAAAGCGCGCTCGGCTTGCGCAAGGACTTCGAGCCGCATTCGTTCCATCCGCCGTGATAAGGCGCGGAATTCGCGCAACAAATCGCGCCGCTTTGCCACAACGCCCCCTTCGCCATCATCAATCAATCGCATGTGAGAGGCAAGCTTATACCCATTTTCAAACAGGATTTTGCCAATTGAGGCCTCACTCGTGATCCGGCGGAGCAAATAGGCTTGCTTCCCCTCGATAAGGCTTTGTTCAACGCACATCTTTTGGTCAAGCGTCTCTCCGGGCTTCAATCGCACAAGCTGATCAAGCACGATTGTATAGGCTTCGACAAATGGCAGAAGTGCTGCATGCCCAGTGAGTGGCTGAAACCGCCGGATTAAGCGTTTAATTTGTCCGCCTCCGCTCGCGAGCATTGTTTGCCAATGCGGGTCGGTGCGGTCAAGTTCGGCGATCAGGTCTTTATGATATTGTTCGCGCGGGGGATAGAAGAATTCAAATTTGAACAAATCACGCAGCCTGTCAGTTTCAGCCCAAAACAGCGCTGCGGGATCACCGCTTTCGGCTTCGTCAGCTTTGAACAGCGCTAGTTCAATAATCGCCTTATTGAGGAAGTGATGGATGATCGTGTTGCGGTAATAGCTTGCCATCGCATGCTTTGAAGGGTCGATTGAATAGACCGTGGCGCTGCCGTGATCATCGCGCTGGATGAGCCCGCTATTGACGAGTTTATCAGCGGTAGCACGGAGCGCCGCCCGGTCGAGCATCGCCAATTCATCGCTCAATCTGATGTCGCGCGCGCGCGCCCAATCAGTGATCACTTGAGTGACTTTGCCAAGCTCATCCGCCGTCACGCCGCGCGGCGCTGTGCCCAGCAGCGCCATGCACATCACTGATGTCGTCGTCAGCGGGGTTACGCGGTTGGCGTGAACCGATGCGTCAAACGCAATCTTTGAGAGCGCGAGCTTATCATCAGGATGCGGCGCGGTGCCGACGATTACAGGCGCACCCAAATCAATCCGCACGCGGCCCATTGGTTCGCGCAAGCTTTTGAGATAGCCAATAAACCAGCTTAGCGATTCAGGTTTTTTGGCAGCGCCGGTTTGTTCGCCCGCATATTCCTCAACATCGCGAATTAAGTCAAAGCTCGTGACGAAGGGGATGATATGGACATTCTCAATCCCGCCGTCATGCGCGGCATCAAGCACATATTTGAGGATACCATATTTAGGCGGCATCAATTTGCCAAGCCGAGAGCGCGTGCCCTCAAGCGCCCATGACATCGGAAAGCGTTTTTCAAGCAAATAGGCGATATATTGGCGCAGCACGACCTTATACACCGCATTATCCTGAAAACTGCGCCGGATGAAGATCATCCCTGAACGGCGAAACAACGTTCCAATGCCAAAGAAATCAAGGTTGATCCCGCCAAAGCTGTGGAGCATCGGCAAGTCATTATCATAGAGCAAGGTGTTGGGCGTCGTGCCATCAAGATAGGTTTTGTGTGTGAATAACAGCACCGTTGGATATTCGCGGATTGTTTTGCGTAAGAGCTCTAACTCGGCGGGGTCATAGCGAAACCCCTTGTCATAGCCCTGCGTCATCATGAAGCGTTCAAGCCGCGCGCGCAGATCAATGAAGAGTGCGCTCGGCGTTGAGATGACTTCCTTCATATAGCGGCGCGCTTCGGGCATGAGTGCTGATAGCGGTCGCCCTGTTTCCTCACTGACACTCTGCATCGCGGCGCGGAATTTAGGGCCAGCAGCTAGGCTATCAGCGACGAAATGCGGCACTTTGTAACGTGTGCCGCGCACCCCGCGTTCCTGCACGTCAAGCGCAAGGGCAGCCTGCCGCGCGACAAAGGCCGCAAAGTCAGTCGTCTCGGGAGTATCTGATGCGGCGACTTGTTCATGAAAGCGCTGCTTTAGCGACGTGCGTGTCGCGGGTTCACCGATCACGCACTGCGCGCGCCGCCGGTCACGCAGCAGGATCAGCCGCGCGCGCAAGGCCCCGGGCATACGCGGATCACCGAACACTAAATCACGAAGCTGAAGCGCGCGGTCTTTATCAAACCGAGGAATCCGCCACGCAATCCGAACCGGAATGATCAGGCAATCCTTATCAGCCTCAAGCCGCCGTGCGAGCGCGCTAAGTTCAAGCGGAACACTATCATCGGACAGCGACAGCGTGACAATATCAGCCTCGCTCGCGCCGCCCCATGTGCCGTGAAGCCAGTCAATCAGGTGGCGACGTTCAACACCGTTCTTTACGTCAAGAATGAAGAGCTTTGCGCCGCTATACCGCAGCGGATCGCCGTCCCACTTTGGCGCAAGATCAGCCATTCACGCTCATTTCTTAGGGGCTTTTTTGACGCGGGGTTTTGGCTTGGGCTTGGCGGCGGGCTTGGCCACGTCATCTTCGCTATCATCAATTGACGCGGCGAGTGTTTCCTCAGGCTGACCAAGGCATTTAAGGAACATGTTGCGGACTTCAGTCACATGGCGGTTCATCGTCTTGGCTGACCAACTGCTCGTATCAATCGGCGGTAACACATCAACGCGCACAGTGGCTGGGCGCATGACGAATTCATTCTTGGGCGCAACATCGCCTGCATTATGGATGACGATCGGCACAATCGGAACACCGGCTTGCATCGCCAGATGAAACGCACCTTTTTTGAACGGCGCGAGCTTGGGCGAATTTGAGCGCGTGCCCTCAGGCGCAATACAGATCGATTTGCCGTCCTTTTTGATCGCGTCAACCAGCGGCTCCATCGCCTTAATCGCGTTGACGCCGTCTTTGCGGTCGATGAAAACCGTGCCCGCCCATTCCATGAGCTGGCCAAGCACGGGGATATTGCGGATTTCCTGCTTACCAACGCCGCCCATATCTTTACGAATAAGTTTAGCAAGGATGACAACATCAGCCTTGCTCTGATGGTTGAAGATGAAGATGCACGGTCGCGCGCTCCACAAATTGCGTTCGCCGTAAACATCAAGATCGATGCCCACCATCGCGGCGGCAAAATCACCGAATAATCCGGTCGAAAAATTGGTCGCCTCACGCCGTGACCGCGTCAACGCCCAGATCGGAAGAGCGGCGGCAAATGCGCCGACGAGCGATCCCGTGGCATAGATTGTCCGCGTATAATCAATCCATGTTGGCGTGCCGCGGCTACCAAAGTTTTGCACTGACCAATCACGTTCGCGAGCAATCGTCCGCAGCTTGCTATTGGGATTGAGCACACGCGGGTGGCCGACACGCTCAAGCAGTTCGATATCATCGCTACTGTCCGAATAGAAATAGCTTTTGGCGAGATCAACGCCGTGGTCAGTCGCGAGCGTCTCGGCCGCAATCACCTTGCCTTCGCCAAAACAAAGCGGGCGGATGATATTGCCCGTAAATGCGCCGTCCTCAACTTCATATTGTGAGCAGAGGATATGATCAATATCAAGATCACACGCAGTCGGCGCTATTTGATAGACTGTCGCCGATGAAATGATCGCGACCGTATGCCCCTTGGCCTGATGCGCTTGAATGATGCTCCGCGTTTCAGGATAGACTTTGCGCGCGATATGTTTTTGATACAGTTCTTCGCCAAATTGCGTGAAGCTCTCTTCAGTGACGCCCTTCATGAATTTGGCAGCGGCGGTCATCAACCCTGAAAAACCGATCCCGCCAAGGCTATATTGGCTGATTACAGTAGCGGTTTCGAGCACTTCTTCGACTGACATTTCGCGGCGTTTGAATTTTTCGATTAACAGCGCGGTCGCTGAATATCCCGCGATGATTGTGCCATCGAAATCAAACAAAGCCCCGATATGAGCGCCATCCTCAACTTGTTCCAGTTCGTCGAGGTAGCGTTGAATTGATCCCATTATATCCACCCTTTGCCTTCATTTGATGTGTGGCACCCTTGATCCATGCTGGCAATGGGGGAAAGGCGCGATCCTCCCTGTATTGCCATGTTTGTGGTATCACCATAGAGCCGCCCAAACGTCACACAGGAATGCCTTAGTGCAACTCAAATATTTCAAAGCGTCACTAATTTTCACCGCGATATGTTTTGGCCTCGCGGCGTGGCTTGGCTGGTCACGAAGCGGCACGGTGTCGGATATGCTCGGGGTGCTCTGGATCGTTGCGGTGTTGAGCATCCTTGAAATATCGCTCTCGTTTGATAATTCGGTCGTCGATGCAACAATTTTGCGCGATATGGACGAGGTGTGGCGCAAGCGCTTCCTGACCTGGGGAATCTTAATTGGCGTTTTCGGGATGCGGATTTTCTTTCCGCTCGCCATCGTCGCAATCGCTGCCAAACTTGGCCCGATTGATGCACTGACCCTCGCGATCAATGATCCTAAGACATATGAAAAGATTATCAGCGGCGCTCACATTAGCATATCAGGCTTTGGCGGCGCGTTCCTTGGCATGGTTGGCCTCAAATTCTTTTTCGACGCTGATAAGGAAGTCCATTGGATAAGCGTGATCGAGCGTCAATTGATGCGGATGGGCAATATTCAAGCGATTGAAATCGGGCTGATCATGCTGCTGGTTTACGCAATTTCAACGATGCTCCCCACGCCCGACGCGCTGACCTATATCGTTTCCGCTCTGTTCGGGGTGCTTACCTTCATTGGTGTCGGCGCGATTGGCACCTTGCTAGGCGCGTCGCATGACGCGACCGGCACCGTCGCGCGATCAGGGCTGGCTTCATTCCTCTATCTTGAGATGGTCGATGCTTCGTTCTCGCTTGACGGAGTGATCGGTGCGTTTGCGCTATCGAACAATATTTTCATCATCGCGCTTGGGCTGGGCATAGGTGCAATGTTTGTCCGTTCAATGACGATCATGTTCGTTGAAAAAGGCACACTCGCTGAATTTCGCTATCTTGAACACGGCGCATTCTGGGCGATCCTTGCGCTAGCTGGGATTATGTTGGCGTCAGTGAAGGTTCACATCCCTGAAACAGTGACTGGGCTTATCGGTGCACTATTGATCGGAATATCGTTCTGGTGGTCAGTGCGTTACAATCGGAGCGCGGGCGTCAACGCGCCCCAAACAAGCCTTTAAGCCCTGCGAAAGGGCCGGTTTCAACTTCGTCCTCGGCTAAGACGCCTGCCTTGCGTAGCAGGTGAGCTGCGGCCTGACTGCGCGGGAACGGATCAAGGCTTAGCCCAAGCGTTTGCGCAACAGCTTCGCCTAGATCCACTGATTGGCCGTCATGATCAACGGTATCGCAATCGTCAGCGAGCAATTCAATCTCATCGCTCGCGCTACTTTGGGTAAACGGCGCTACAAAACGAACTGAAAAGGCTTCGTCAAAGTGAGCGGGCACATCTTCGCCGCTCGCGGTGCAGCTTTGCACAACATCAGCTGTAAAGCGGCCCTGCGCTGAAATAGCGTCACCGCGCATGATCAGCGTCGCATTTGCCTCCAGCTTGGTGAGTGAAGCCAATCCGAAACGCTGTGCAAGGCCTGCGGCTTCGGTTGCGTTTGCCGCAATCGATACCGTTCGCGGCACAGTGCCGATCGTATCAAGGCTGAACGCCCTCGAAAATTCAGGCGGCGTTTCGCTCATAATTTTGCCGCCAGCAAATCAGGCAGACTGAGCGTGCTGACCTCCTGATGAAACGAGCGCAACCCATCAGCCACAAAGCCAAGCGCTGCGTCATTAGGCACGTCATCACGGTAGAGATTGCGTACCAAGGCAGCATCTAAGCCAGCGCCGCGGCTCAGCGCCTCACGGTAAGCCCCAATCCGACCGCCAAGTGCGCTCATCATATTGCCGACATGCTTGCCAAGCCCAACATCGCCAAAGCCAAGCTCACGCAATTGGCCGTCCATATCAGTCACGAACGTCTCGGTAAGGAACGTGACAACTGGTTTGGCATCTTCACCAAGCGCTTCCAGACGGATCATCACGACCGCGAAAATGGCGCTGAGCATTTCAAAACGGCCATCGATCGTGTCCGCCACGCCGCCATCAACAAACCAGTTTTCACCGCGCGCGCGCGCTATGATTGCATCATAAAGCGGCCTGACGCTTTCTGCTTGATCGACCGCACCAAACCATGTTTCAAAAAATCGCTTTATCATGATATCCATTCAAATATGCACTTGGCCTTGCCGTTCTGGCCTCCAGCGCATATTGAACCGCCTGACACGGGATACAAGGGCTGTGCAAGCCCCCTAGAAGGAGACTTTTATGCGCAACCAGTTCACGCAAGCCGTTTCGGCCGCTGTTCTTGTGACTTTGCTGCTCGGTGCGGCGGGCTGTGCGCGGGTGCGTGGCCAGCAAGGCTTCATTGCTGATGCTGTTTTAGTTGACGGCATAGCAGCGGGTATCGATAATCGTGCCTCGGTTGAAAAGACGCTGGGGCGGCCGACATTTGTTGGCCAGTTTAACGCGAACGAATGGTTTTATGTCGCGCGCCAAACCAAACAGCTCGCTTTTGCCTCGCCGACGCCTGTATCGCAGACGGTGCTCCGGATCAGCTTTGACGCGTCGGGCAATGTAACCGCTGTCGATAAAACCGGCGTTGAAAAAGTCGTGCGAATCAACATCGAAGGCGATAAAACGCCAACGCTAGGCCGCAACCGCGGCTTCTTTGAAGATATCTTTGGCAATATCGGCCAAGTCGGTTCAGTAGGCCAAAGCGGCGGCACGGCTGATAATCCGAACTAGGCTGGGTGAAACGTTTTGCCGCGTTACGCGCTCACATTAACCGCACAACTGCGCCGCTTCGCCCGATTGTTCGTCCGCCAGCAAGGTTGGGTTGAGCAACACCGCGCCAGCAGGGGCAATGCGAAGGAGTTTCGCAATGCATTCAAATTTCCAAAGACTATGCGGCGTCACCCTGATGGCGATCGTAACAGCGCCCTTCAGCTTATCTGCGCAACAACAGACCGCTACTGATCCTATTATTGTCGAAGGCGTGCCAGCGCCGCAGCGCCACTGACCGGCAAAGGGCCAGACATTAAGGGCATCATTTCTGCGCGGAGCGGTGATAAATTGAAAGTCACAGGGGCTGACGGCACAGCCATGGTTATCATGGTCAATGATGCGACGCGGATAAAAACCGGCGGTGGAATTTTCCGCAGTCGCACGCCGCTCACGACGAGCGCATTGCTCAACGGCTTGCCCGTGACGATCAAGACTTTGCAATCGGCTGACGGCTTAGTCGCGAGCCAGATCATTTTCCGAGGGGTCTAAGTGAACGGCGCGCGGGGAGCGTCATCAATTATCTGCAACAAGCCTGCCGATGGAAACCGTATCGCATGCTTACCCCAACCGGCATGTCAAAAGCCGATCCGTTGGCAAGCAATGAAACGGTCGAAGGCAAAGCACAGAATCGCCGCGTTTCGGTCAACATCCTCGTGAGCAAGGGACTTGACGGCCTTTAGCGCTATTTTTCGTCAGGCAGGATATTTATAATCTTGCCGCCTTCGCTTGACGGTGCGGGCGTATCGCTATTCATTTCCTCAACCGTCGTCGTTGTTACCGTTTCGTTTGTGCCGCCCGCCACGGGATTGCCGTCTGCATCAATGAACCCGCCCGCGTCGGGGCTGCCGAAATAAGCTTCTTCATCGGGCTCCAACTGCCATTCAGGAAGCGTAACCTTGGTATCAAATTGCTCAATCTTTCGCCCCGCCACCGCGACGCGCATGAAGGCCGCAAAGGCGCGCGCGGGTGCGGTGCCACCTTGCAAGCCTTTAACGGTGCGCGCATCATCGCGGCCCATCCACACGCCGGTCGTGATGCCGCTTGAAAAGCCCATGAACCAACCGTCTTTATTTGATGATGTCGTCCCCGTTTTCCCCGCAACAGGTCGGCCAATCTGCGCCGCCTTTCCCGTTCCAACACTCACCGCGGTTTGGAGCAAATCAGTCATCCCCGCACTCACATGCGGCGCGACGAGAACGCGCGACGTATCAGCCTGATGTTTATAAAGCACGCGCCCCTCACCCGTCGTGACTTTGACGATGCCGAACGGAACAACCGCAATACCTTTGGCCGAAACCGCCGCATAAGCGCGCGTCATATCGATTAACCGGACATCCGATGTGCCCAGCACCATTGATGGTAATGTGTTTACCGGCGTCGTGATGCCAAATCGCTGCGCCATTCCGGCAATCGCAGATGTGCTGACTTCAGCGCCAATTTTGGCAGCGATGGTGTTGACTGAATATGTGAAAGCAGTGCGCAGCGAAATATTGCCCGAAAAACGACCGCTCGAATTACGGGGTTTCCAGCCGTTGATGTCAACGGGTTCATCAACCAGCATCGACTCAGTTGTCATGCCCGCTTCGAGCGCGGCGAGGTAAACGAAGAGTTTGAAAGCGGAACCCGGCTGGCGCACGGCCTGAGTTGATCGGTTATAAATCGATGTCACATAATCAGTGCCACCAATCATCGCGAGCACCGCGCCGTCGCGGTCAAGCGCCACCAAAGCGCCTTGAGCGCCTCCGGGCACGTTGGCGCGGATCGCGCTGTCCGCTGCACTTTGCATCTTGAGATCTAGCGTTGTCCACACGTCAATCGGTTCAAGCGTTTCATCAATCATCGTATCAAGCTGCGGCAGCGCCCAATCGGTGAAATAGCGCACGCTGTTTTGCTTCGGCTCGGGCGCTAATTTAACGCCAGCCGGATTGGCAGAGCTTAGCTGGCTAAGGCTGATCACCTCAGCGCGCTGCATCGCCTCCAACACGACACCAGCGCGGCCAATCGCTGCTTTCGCGTCCGCCGTTGGCGAATAGTTTGACGGCGCTTTGACCAGCCCGGCAATGATCGCGGCTTCGGATAGGCTCAATTTTGTTGCCGAATGGTCAAAGAATTTGCGAGAGGCAGCATCGATCCCGTAGGCGCCGCCGCCAAAATAAACGCGGTTCAAATAAAGTTCGAGGATCTGATCCTTTGAAAACTTACGCTCAAGCGCAAGCGCTAAGATGATTTCACGAACTTTGCGAGTCCAAGTCTTGTCATTGGTCAAAAAGATATTGCGCGCCAATTGCTGCGTGATCGTCGATCCGCCTTGAACAAAACGCCCTTTTTGAAAGCGCACGACGAACGACCGTGCAATACCAAGCGGATCAACTCCCAAGTGGCTGCGGTAACGGCGATCTTCTATTGAAACCATCGCATCCGTCATCACGCTGGGGATCGCAGAATAAGGTAACCATGCGCCAAAACTAGGGCCGATTGACACGATCACGCTGCCGTCAGCCGCACGTACGCGGATCATTTGGCCGTTGGGCGATTGTTTAAGCTGCTCATATCCCGGCAATGTCGAATAAGCGACCGCGACCGTGATGCTCAGGATGATCGCGCCGAGCAGCGCAAAGATCGCGCTATATTGGAAGATGCGGAAAAACCAGCCGCGCTTCTTTTTCGCTTTAGGGGAAGACCGCTTTGCCATCGTATCAAGCGTCTAAGCCTGAATGCCGCGCGCGACAAGCTGATCAATCAGTATCAGGCTTAAACGCGAGCGATGCGCTGTTCATGCAATAGCGAAGCCCCGTCGATTCGCGCGGGCCGTCAGGGAAGACATGGCCTAGATGGCCATCACATTTCGCACAGACAATCTCAACGCGGCGCATGCCGTGGCTGACGTCAACATGTTCAATCACTGCGTTGGCGCTTACAGGCGCTGTAAAGCTTGGCCAGCCAGAGCCTGAATCAAACTTCGTATCGCTCGCGAACAAGGCATTGCCGCAGCCTGCGCAATCATAAGTGCCTGTGGCTTTGTTATGATTGAGCGCACCTGCAAAAGCACGCTCAGTGCCTGCTTCGCGGAGCACCGCATATTGTTCGGGTGAGAGGCGCGCGCGCCATTCGGTTTCGCTTAAGGTGAGTCTTTCCATGAGCGAGAATGTGGCGTCGCGCGCTGGCAATTTCAATCGTTTATGCGTGTTATTCCCGCAAAGTGGCCGCCAAGTGCTGGAAAAGCGCGCAGCAACGTCACCCCCATTGCAGCGGTCACCGGCGTTTCGCCACGGTGCCATAACCACGAAGCGATACCCACAGGGCGGCGCGCACGCTTGGCAAAATCGATTTGATAAGCAGGGGCCGCTGGTGCTCCACCTGCCAACCACGCCTCGCCCGCCATTATCCCGCTTGCTAAAGCAATCCCATTGCCTTCGCCTGCAAGTGACGGGATTACTGCGGCTTGATCTCCCATCAGGAAACGCCCTGGTATCGTTTGCGATGCGCTCCAGCCGTAAGGCACGGCGGCAATGGCGTCGATGCTTTCGCTTTCGCGCAAGAAGCCAATCCGCTCTGCAAAGGCGGGGTTTTGAGCGCCCAATTGGCGCAGCAACGTCCGTGGATCGCCGTCTGCTTGTGCGAGGCGCGACTTTCGCACCGCCAAACAGACATTGGCTTGACCCGTTTCGTTGAGCAATATGCCGCAATAGCCGCCGTCAAACATATGAAGCTCAATCGTATCGCCGATCAGCCGTTGTAGCGTAGGATGGGCCTCAAGCATGACGCGTAGGCCAAGCGTTTGGGCATCCCCCGCTCCGTTGCGTGTGCGCGTGACACCGCGCACGTCATGTTTGCCGACGCCAATGAACAGCGATTCGGCGTCGATATTCGCTTGATCGGCAAAGCGGACAATGCCGTCTGGCGTGATTTCACGGACGGTCACCCCGCGTTCAATCGCTGCGCCTTGCGCTTCTGCCTGAGCGAGCAACAACGTATCAAGCCGCCGCCTTGAAATGCCAATCGCGCGATGGGGAAGTTTGGCTTGCGCAGACCGGTTGCCTGCAAACAGGCGGAGGCCCGTGATGGCATGCCCTGCTAAGGCGGCCTCGCTAAGTCCGAGACGCTCAAGCGAAGCCAGCGTGCGCCAGCTTACGAACCCGCCGCAAATCGCATCGCCGGTTTCGCGTGCGCGCTCAACGATCAGCGGTTTTGCCCCGCCGTGCGCGAGCGTGATCGCAGCGGCTGACCCCGCAGGCCCGCCGCCAATGATTAGCGGCGCGCTTCGACGCATAATCTGAACGGAAATTGCCGGAATACCCGCGCGTTTGTAACACCAGCCTCTTCGAGCAGCGGAGGCCACTCAGCGGGCCGATACGAACGCGCAATCGAAAGTTGACCGTCATGGCGAACAATAGAGTGCCAGCCGAACAATCGCGCAAGCAGCGGATAGCCGAGGTAAGCAAAGCTATGCCGGTGGAGATCATTGATAAGCCAGCCACGTTGCGCTTCGATGTTCATAAAGCGCAAAAATTGGGTCAGTTGCGCGTGGGTCATATGATGCGCGACAAGGCTTGAGACGATGAAATCAAACCGCCCACCTCTAAGGTCAGCATAATCGCCGGTTTGATAGCTTATGTTCATCGCCGCAGGCGTTGCCGCGCGCGCCGCACTCTCGCTGCTCGGGTTCAAGTCAATCCCAACGAGCTCAGCCTCAATGCCCAGGCGCTGCGCCCATTTCGCGATAGCACGCAGCATATCACCCTCGCCGTAACCGACATCGAGCAAACGAAAGTGCTTTGCCGCGCCGATATGACGCGCAAGGAAATCAAGTGTAGGCTTACGCGCCATTGTGACCGTATTAACGCGCGCTAGATCAGCCATCACCGCGCGGTAATCAGCAACGGGCAAAGCTGGATCATCCATCAATTCCTCAGCGTCAGACCGCGTTTCAAGCATTAGTCACACCATCCAAAGCCAAAGCCTTCCGCGGCAAGCCCCGGGCCAAAGGCAAGCGCAACGCCGCGCACAGGCTTAGCCGCAAATTGGCGGGCAAGGACAAACATCAAGGTTGATGATGACATATTGCCAAATTCACTAAGCACGCCGCGCGAATCGGCAAGTGCTGGCTCAGCTAAGCCGAGTGACGACGAAACCGCATCAAGGATTGATCGCCCGCCCGCATGAACCGCCCAAGCGTCGATTTCGGACGCTGGAACGCCTCCCGTTACAACAGCGTGCATCGCGGGGTCGCGCAGCGCTTCAGCGATTCGCCCCGGCACTTCGCCAGACAAATGCATCGCAAAGCCCTCATCGCCAATCGCCCAACGGATCAACTCAGCAGAATCGGGAAGGTTGTGCGCGAACGGCGCATCAATCGATAGCCCTGGGGCATCCCCGCGCACCAACGCGGCGGCGGCCCCGTCGCCAAATTGAAGCATGGCGAGCAACGATTCGATGTCAGCATCGGCTTGCAAATGGAGCGTTGATAGCTCGACTGTTACCACAAGGACGCGCGCATTAGTGTCAGAGCGGACAATATGCCGCGCTGAGCGGAGCGCTGCGATAGCAGCATAACAGCCCATGAAGCCAACGAGCAGGCGTTCAACCCCCGCGCTCAGACCCATACGCTCGGCAATGATCTGATCAACGCCGGGTGCGACAAAGCCAGTGCAGCTGGCCACCACCAAATGCGTTATGCCGCTAAGATCAGCGCGCTTTGCAAGGTCAGCAATCGCCGCCATCGCAAGGGTCGGCGCGTGAACGCTGTATAATTCCATCCGCTTCGCCGTTGAGGGCAGCGATTGTCCCGCATAAAACCCGTCTTCGGCCACGGGAGAACCACCTGCAATCGTTGGCGGCAAAACTGACCAGCGATGCGCAATGCCTGACCGTTTGGCCATGCGTTCAAAAAGCGCAGCATCCCGTCGTTCGCTCAAGCGCGCACGCGCCCAGCCGATAAAGGCATCATGTATATCGTGATCAGGCACGGCGGTGCCGATGGCAATGATAGAGGCGCGGCGATCTGGCACTTTGAGCACATTTCCCGGTTTGGTCACGCGGGGCGCGAGAATGCGCAGCGTTAGTGGCTTAACGTAGTTAATGATTTATTGTTAGATAGATGGGTATTTCGGCAGCTATGACAAGGCTGACCAGTGCTTTTATCCTATGTGTGAGCGTGGTTGCGGTGTATCCGCTCGCCGCTGAGCCGAGTTGCTTGTTGTGTTCAGCGCCTGTTGAACTCTTAAAATCAAACAAGGCGATGCGCCCGTTACGCGTTGATATCGATACCGCACTCGATTTTTCACTCGCTGCGCACACAAGTGTTGGGTCGGGCTCGATTGAAATTGACCCGCGAACGGGAGAGCGCCGCGTGATCGGTGGGCTTGTCGCGCTGGGGGGATCGTCAATGCGCGGAATCGTCTCGGTTGAGGGCGAACCTTTTGCGCGGCTGACGGTAACAATTCCCAACTCGATCAAACTCGTTTCAACGCGCGGCGATAAGGCTGAGGTCGTTGATATCAAAACATCGCTTACGGCTGATCCGATGATTGGCGCGGATGGCCGCTTGAGTTTCAGCTTCGGCGGTCGCCTCACTGTCGAAAATGGTGCTTCGGGCAACTTTCAGGGCCGCATTCATATCAATGTTGAATATCAGTAGCGCGCCCGCTTCAATAATAACGCTGCGTTAACCACGCCCAGAAGCAAAATATGAAACCATTGCCGTGCACTCACACTCCAGAACGGAGCGTTTCCGTTTCGGGACTGTGAAACAAATTTTAGGGAATTTTCATATGAATAAGCAAATGTTCAAGGGCGTGATCGCGGCTTCGGTGGCAGCTGCGGCAATTTTGGGTGCCACATCAGCTCAGGCTGCGCCTGCAACGGCAACGGCAAAGGCTCAAATTCTCGCGGCTGTAACGATTGCGAAGACATCTGATCTTGATTTCGGCACGATTGCGGCTGGCGCATCGTCGGGCACTGTATCGGTGAGCACTGCAGGCGTTCGCGGCGGTTGTGCGGTTGGATCAGGCCTTGTCTGCACAGGCACTGTATCAGCGGCGAGCTTCTCGCTCACGGGTGCGGCTAATACGGTCGTCACCAAGGTGACTTTACCTGCGTCAGTCTCGCTCGTTGGTCCAGCTGGTTCGACCGCAATGGCGGCTACGCTCACATCTGACGTTGGTACGGGCGTAACGCTCAGCTCAACGGGTGCGGGCACAGTCAAAGTTGGCGGAACGCTAACAGTTGGTGCAGCTCAAGCTGCCGGATCATATACCGTCAATTTCGACGTTGACGCCGCTTATAACTAAGTTTGCGTGAATTCAGCTAAGGGGCCCGCCGCTGCATATTGTGTAGCGGCGGGCCTTTTTGTGTGCGTGGCTCGCCTGTTTGCCATGGTTAGCGGAATATAAACCAATTTGGGTCAATACCTCTCCAAATCATGAGCTCTGGGTCGCTCATCACATTGGAGATATAGTTATGCGCGCTTTCGCCCGTTCAACACTCTTGCTTGTCGCTGCGGTGACCGCCGTATCCGCTGTGCCAGCCGTGGCGGCGGGAGACCTGCTCATCGCGCCAACGCGACTAGTGCTCAACGGATCGCGCGGGACTGAGATTATCCTTAACAATATCGGCTCAGAGACCGCAACGTACCGGATTTCGCTTGAGCTGCGACGGATGACATCTGACGGGTCGATTGATGAAATTGATCCTGCATCGGCCACGCCCCAAGAAAAGCTCGCGCTGAGCATGATCAGCTATGCGCCGCGTCGCGTTGTCTTGCCACCCAACCAGCCCCAAGCGATTCGTGTCGCATTGCGCGCGCCATTGGGGTTAGCCGATGGCGAGTATCGCGCGCATATGATGTTCCGCGCGATCCCTGAGGCAAGGCCAATTGCGCCATCAGGCCCGGCACCCACAACAATTTCAATCTCGCTCAATCCAGTATATGGGATTACGATTCCGATCATCATCCGGCAGGGCAATTTAGCCGCCACCGCTGCGATTACAGCGGCTAAGATTGATCGTAGCGCTGAACGGCCAGTGCTCGTTTTAGGGCTAAGCCGATCAGGAACACGGTCAACCTACGGAAATATAACGATAAAAAAGACAGGCATAAGCAAACCCATCTTTGAAGCGCGCGGGCTTGGCGTTTATCCTGAAATCACGAGCCGCGAAGTCCGCCTGTCGTTGAGCGATGAAGCGCTGGGCGCGCTCAAGGGGCCTGTTACCATCGAATACCGCGAAGATGCCGCCGCCGGTGGAGCCTTGATCGCTGAATATAAAACGGTGATCCAATAGGCTTGTTGGTGCTCAATTGAGCAACGCATGATGAGATGGTCTCACGCCTCAATCAGCCGCAGCCTTATGGGCGCGGCTGTTTTGCTGGGGTCATTCACTGGCCCCGGCATTGTTGCGCCTGCACAGGCTGCGCCAGCTTGGGTGGCGAGTGATGATGATGCGCTGCTGTTTGAAGTTCGTCTCGCGCAATATACGCTGGGAGACGGCGTGCGCGGCTATCAAACTCCCGCCGGCGCTTGTGTTGATCTTGCCGATACGATCATGGCACTTGATATTTCAGTCCGGCTTGACAAGAAGTTGCGCCGCGCAACTGGCTGGGTGTTTGAGGAACGGCGCACGCTGACGATTGACCGCGAACTCAACCAAGCACAAATCATGAACACGCGCGAAGCACTGGGGGCTGATGCAATTTACGACACACCTGAGGGCTGGTGCGTTGATACGGGCAGGCTCAGCAAATGGCTCGGGGTCGAATTGAATGCTGATAAGAGCAATGCGCTGCTGATCATCAAGGCGAATGATAAATTGCCAGTGCAGCTTCAGCTTGAAAGGCGCGAGCGTGCGGCCAAACTCAAGCCAGTCGCCAGTTTTGATCTAAAATCGCTTCCACAGGCAAATGCGCCGTTTCGAGGGTTCAAAATTCCTTCGCTTGATGCGGTCATCACGCTCGGCGGCGCGCGTCAACAGGGCACAACGTCAGTCTCTGCGCGTTATGAACTTTATGCAGCGGGAGAGATTGGGCCAATTGCCTATAACACGCGCATTTCTTCCGATCAGCGCGGCGTTCCCGCCAATGTGCGGGTGCAAGCTTATCGAACCGATCCTGACGCGCGCCTTCTAGGGCCGCTGCGGGCAACACAGGTGGCAGCTGGCGATATCGGCGGCATGTCAAGCGCGCTTGTTTCGCAAGGCGGGGCAGGGCGCGGCGCGTTTATCAGCAACCGACCAATTGAGCGCTCTGATAGTTTTGATCGTACTGACTTTCGCGGCGAACTGCCAAGTGGTTGGGATGCCGAGCTTTATCGTAACGGCCAATTGCTCGCGATCGTCGCAGACCGCGCTGATGGCCGCTATGAATTTCTTGATGTGCAATTGCTTTACGGTCAAAACCGTTTTGAAATTGTGCTTTATGGACCGCAAGGGCAGATCAGGCGCGAGACCAAACAATTGCTCGTCGGTGCTGAAAGCATCCCGCCCAAGCAAACCTATTATTGGCTTGGCGGTTATCAGGACGGGATTGATCTGATCGGGCTGGGCCGGTCACCGCCGCGCAGCGGGCGCAACATTGGCAGTTGGCGCGGGGCCTTTGGGATCGAACGCGGGTTCGACACCAAGACGTCAGCTGCCTTTTACGGCCAATCGCTTGTGCTGCCCTCAGGGTTGCGACGCAATTACGGCGAGCTATCGCTGCGCCGCGTAGTTGGCCCAACTTTGTTTGAACTTTCGGCAAGCGGCGCGCTCGAAGGCGGCTATGCCGCGCGGATTGAGATGCTGGGCCAATTTGGCAACACCAATATCAGTGCTGAATCGATCATTGGGCGAGGCGGTTTTGAGTCAGATCGCATTCGCAGCGGCGAAACTGGGCTTCACCGCGTCTCAGTTGATCAAACGGTCAAGCTTGGCCGAACCGTTTTGCCGCTCCACGGAGAGATTAGCTACACAACGCGTGCTGATGGTGTCCGCCGTCTTGGCGTCGTCGCGCGCACGTCGCTCTCGGTCGGTAGGCTCTCATTTGGTGGCGATGTTAACTACCGGTCGGAACGTGGGCCATTTGCAGGAAGCACAGCCGATAGCCTAGGCATATCACTGCGCGCCAGCGGTTCGATTGCGCGCGTGCGTGTGCGCGGTGAAACCCGCTTTAGTATCGCGCCCCAAAAGCGTTTCGAATCGGCGAGCCTTACCGGCGAATGGTCAGCAGGGCGTGATGATCGCTATCGAAGCAATTGGCGCGCTGAACTTGGCTATGAGGGGGCAAGTCATCACGGACGGGTCAGCATCGGCTATGTCCGTCGCTTTGAAAAATTCGCATTAACGGGGACGGTTGAAGCGCGCAGTGACGGTGCGGTCGCGGCAGGGCTCAATATTGCGTTTAGCCTTGGGGCAGACCCTCGCGGCGGTGGCTTCCGACTAACATCACGCAGTTTGGCAACGCAGGGCCAAGTGCTCGCGCGCGTCTACCGTGATCGCAACGGCGACGGCGTTCGCCAATTTGATGAACCGCTTGAAAAAGATGTGCAAATGATGGCGGGAAGAACGTCGGTTGATCATTTAACCGGGGTTGACGGGCAAGTGATGATCGACGGCCTTATCCCGTTCCAACCGGTGTTGATCGGTATCGATACATCATCACTGTCTGATCCGTTTGTTCAACCCTCTACGCAAGGCCTCGTCGTCACGCCGCGCCCTGGGGTTGCAATAGCGCTTGAACTGCCGCTGGTAAGCTCTGGCGAAGTAGATGGCACTTTGGTGTCGCAAAACGGCCAAAACTTTGAGGGCGTTGATCTTGAGCTGATCGATCCAAAAGGACGAGTGGCCAAAACAACGCGTAGTGAATTTGATGGCTTCTTCCTTTTCGACGGCGTGCCTTACGGCCGATATAGCCTTCGCGTCACAAAGGCGTCAGCGCTCGCAGCCGGCATTGCGCCTTTCTTGCGCGACGGGCTGATCATCGGGGACGCAGTACCCTCGCTTCACCTCGGCGCAATTGCAACAAACGGCCTCGTCCAACGCGCTGCTGCTGAGTAGAGCGACAATTATAAATATTGCAGCACAAGGCAGCGTTATCGAACCTGCAAGGTTCGCAAGGCCGAACGGCCGCCCGAGCTTATGCGAGGATAGCCAAGGTTGCGGATGCAACCGCCCGGCACCTGAGAGCAAAACAGAGTTGGTGCGGCCGAGAAGACTCGAACTTCCACGGGCTTTCGCCCACAACGACCTCAACGTTGCGCGTCTACCAGTTCCGCCACGGCCGCACGCTCGTAGATGTGCTGGAAACAACGCCAGCCTCTGGTAGGCGAGCGCCATTAGCAAAGCCAATTGATTGACGCAATGGGCGTATTTTGCGGCGTTAACTCTTTATTGACCTTGTGCAAATTCGTAAACAAGGCCTTAACCTTGTGAATGTTGATCGCCGCCGCTCTCACCATGATCATAGCCGCGCCGCAGCCCGTGCAGCCAAAGGCGCGCGCCACCGCATCCGCGCGGGCAGTGATTATCGAAGCCGCGCGAATTGATTTCGCCACTGCCACCGTCCGCGTGCGCAAAGATCAAATACGCACCATCGATTTTGAATGAGCCGCTAAGCGCCTGAAAAGCTTAGGTTGAGCTCACGCGCACCTTTTGGCACATCAACTTCAGCGCTATTGAAATCAGCGGTCGCGCGCGGGCCGAGTGTTCGGCGTGGCGGGGTGATTGTCCAGCTATAGACAACGCGGCCTTGCGCATCGCGGAGCTCGGCCAAGATATCGGGAACACGCTGTGCTTGGCTCGTCGGGTTAATGATCCGGCCACTGACCGCGAATAATTCGTTACCGCTTTCAAGCGTTCTCCGTTCAGGGCGTTTGGGCACCTCAAGCAAAAGCGGAATATCAACTGAGCCGACGGGCAACCCCAAACGCGCCGCGAGGCTCGGTGTTCCAAAATAAAGAACAGCACCAACGCCGCCAATCAAAACAATAGCCGCGCATAGCGCCGCAATTGTCCAGCGGCGCGTGGGATTTTTGCGCGGGCGGAACGGGGGTTCATGCGCGAAAGCATCGATATCTTTATGCTTAGGGGGCACGTCTTCAACCTGAGGTTTTGCCAAAGACGGGGGCAGCGGTGGCGCATAAGACTGCGCAATTGGCGGCATCGGGGTTTTGGGCGGCTCCACCGGCAGTGGTAATGGCAATTCAGCGTTAAGCGCAATTGGCGGTGGTTCGAGGTGCCAGCTATGCTTGCAAGCCGCGCAGCGCACTTGCCGACCGCCTGCACCAACTGCACTATCTGGCACAAGATAACGCGTCTTACACGCAGGACAAATGAGTATCATGGCGTAACTCTAAACACGCATGCGCGCTCGCTGGCAAGTATTTGCGACCGCGCTTCTCGCCGTTTGCAGATAAGTCGTGCTTTACCTGCGCGATGATGCGAGGCAAGAGACGAGTGATGAACGCGATTGTCCAGTTTGAAAATGTTGGGTTGCGCTACGGGACGGGGGCAGAAACGCTTTCGGACGTTAGCTTCACACTGGCGCGTGGCGGATTTTACTTTCTGACGGGTGCGTCGGGCGCTGGAAAAACATCGTTGTTGCGGCTGCTCTATTTAACGCAGCGGCCAAGTCGCGGGCTGATCCGTCTGTTCGGCGATGATATGGTGACGATGGCGCGTGACCGATTGCCTTTGTTTCGCAGACGGATTGGCGTTGTGTTTCAAGATTTCCGTTTGGTCGCGCATCTTTCAGCTTTCGATAACATTGCGCTTCCCTTGCGCGTTGCGGGCACTGAGGAACGCGATATTGAAAAACCGGTAAATGAAATGCTCGCCTGGGTGGGGCTGTCTGACCGCGCAACCGCGCGCCCCGCGACGTTATCAGGGGGGGAGCAGCAGCGTGTTGCGATTGCGCGCGCGGTGATTGGGCGGCCTGATATTCTCGTCGCTGATGAACCGACGGGCAATGTCGATCCTGAAATGGCGGCGCGTTTGCTCCATCTATTTGACGGGCTCAACAAGCTTGGCACAACGGTTGTCGTCGCAACGCATGACCTTCATTTGCTCAGCCGAATCGGTAATGCGACGATGATGCACCTTGATCACGGGCGGTTGAGCGATCCGACGGGTGCGCTTCGCTATCCCCCACGCAGCGATAGGTTGGTGTAAGCGATGGCGCTGTTTTCAGCCTCCCCTGCCGATCAGCGCTTGCTACCTGAGGGGCGCTTGTCCGGCCCGATGCCGTGGGTGATCGCGATCATGATGGTGTTGACGGTGTTAGCCGCAGCCGCGGGGCTTGCGCTTAGCAATGCAGCAGCGACGATGGAGCGCGATTTAGAAGGGCGGCTGACGATCCAGATCGCTGAGCCTCAAGCCGCGCTACGCGAAGCGCTCACCGCGCGCATCTTGATCGAAGTCCGCAAACTGGCAGCGGTTGAGCGTGCCAATGTCGTTCCCGAACAAGATATCATCGCGCTGCTTGATCCGTGGCTAGGTAAAGATGGCTTGGAGGCGGATTTGCCACTGCCTGCCATGATCGATGTTGAAATGGCCCGCTCTGCGCCGCAGGATATTGCCGCTGTCAAAAGCGCGGTTCAATTGCACTCGACAGTCGCGCGCGTTGATCCGCATGCGCAGTGGCTTGGGCCGCTATCGGGGCTGATCACTTCGCTCAAATGGCTGACGCTTCTGCTCGTTGTGCTGATGACGGTCGCGACATCGGCAACGGTTGTTCTTTCTGCGCGCGCAGCGCTCAACACGCATTTGCCGACGATTGAGATCATGCACTTACTCGGTGCCACTGATCTGCAAGTCGCACGGTTATTTCAACGACGTATCGCGCTTGACGCCTTATTTGGCGGTGTGGTGGGATTGCTAGTGGCGCTGATTATCATTGCGCTCATTGGTCAGCGCGTTGGCTCGATTGGTTCGGATTTATTGGGGTCAGCGCAGCTTGGCTTGATCGGCTGGGCGGCGATTGCGGCACTTCCGTTGCTCGGTGTGGTGGTGTCAACGCTTGCTGCGCGCTTCACCGTGCTCCGCGCGCTTAGGCAGAGCCTGTGATCCGCCGGCTGATTTCACTCATTCTTCTCGTGTGGTTGCTGGGGCTAGCGTGGTTCAGCCTCTCATTGCCTGGGCCAGCAGGGCTTCAGAAAACCGATGCGATTGTTGTCCTTACCGGCGGCAAAGGGCGGATTGAGCGCGGGATTGATATGCTCGCCAAACACCGCGCAAAGCGGATGCTGGTTTCGGGGGTTTATCCGCCGGTTCGCAAGGCTGAACTAGCACTGGTTCAACGCGCGCCACTCGCGCTGTTTTCCTGCTGTATTGATCTGGGGAAGGACGCGGTTGATACGCGCACAAACGCAGATGAGACCGAGCGGTGGCTTCGCCAGAACAAGTTCGCCTCGGTGCGGTTGATCACCAATGATTGGCATATGCCGCGCGCGCGGTTTGAGCTTGAACAAAGGATCGATCCAGAAGTTGTGATTGTCAGCGACGCACTCAAAAGTACGCCCGAACTGCTCGTCCTGTTCACTGAATATAATAAAATGCTCGCGCGGCGCGTTTCTGTCTTGTTCGGTTATTAGCGTGGCGCTGCTTCGTTCGCTGCTTTTTGCCGGTATCTTTTACAGTGGCTCAGTGATCGTGATTAGTTTTGCTGTTTTGGAGTCCTTGTTCGGGCAATCATCAACGATCAGGGGGGCAAGACGCTGGGCATTATGGCACCGCTGGTGTGCACGCTGGTTGCTCGGTCTATCGACACGCGTTGAGGGGGTATTGCCACAAAGTGGGGCCCTCATCGTGTTCAAACACGAATCAATGTTTGAAGCCGTTGAAACGCTCGCGCTATTTGACCGGCCTGCGGTGGTGATGAAGCAAGAATTGCTCGACATGTTCGGCTGGGGCTTTGTTGCGCGGCGTCACGGCGTGATCCCAGTAAACCGCGAAGCCGGGGCTACAGCAATGCGCGCGATGATCAGCGCTGCCAAGGCTGCCAAAGCAGCAGGCCGCCCGATCATATTATTCCCCGAAGGCACGCGCGTCCCCCACGGCCAATCGCCGCCGCTGCGTGCGGGGTTGGCAGGATTGTATAAGGTATTAGGGCTTCCTGTAGTGCCCGTTGCGCTCGACTCAGGGAAATTTTCACCGCGCGGGAGCTTTGTGAAGCAGAGCGGTGTTGTGACCATGCGTGTTGGTGAGGCAATCCCAGCGGGCTTAAGTCGCGAAGAGATTGAGGCCCGTGTTCATGTGGGGATAAATGCGCTGAATGCGTGATCGATGGCTGAATTATAACCTCGCATTTGCGTATGTTCGTTAGATTGCGGTGTGTTTGCCATTCTTGCTCAAAATTATTGCTTGACTATTCACTGATAGGTCGATTCTAAGTGTAGACTCGGGAGAGTTTATGACGATTTGTGTTGCCGTCAAAGTGCATGATTGCATCGTTTTTGCGGCGGATAGCGCTTCGTCGTTAGTAGTGAGTGGGCAAGAAGGCGGGCATGCGCAAATTGACAACGTATATTCACATGGAAATAAAGTTTTTAATTTAAGAAAAGGGCTGCCGATCGCAGCTATGACCTGTGGGATGGGCAATATTGGTCCTGTTTCGATTAGCACGTTGGCAAAAGACCTTCGTGACAAATTTTGTTCCGATGAACGAGCTTGGCGTATCAATGACAAGGCTTACACGATTGAGGAGGTGGCAACAAAAGCTAGACAGTTTTTCTATGACGAGCATTATCAAAAGCTCGAAGCCAAGCCATTGGGAGATCATTCATTCCAGTTTTGGGTAGCTGGTAATGGCTCTGGAGCAATGCACGGAGAAATCTGGAGAATCGAAATTGTGAACGGCGAATGCGAGGCACCAAAATGCTTAGCCGGCCCAGAAGAGTTTGACATCCTCTATGATGGTCAACCCGAAGCGATTAATCGGATCGTAAACGGCTATAGCCAACCTCTTGGTGGTGCGTTATTGGAAATTGGATTACCCGAGCAAAATCTGGACTCGGTTCTGGAACACATTGAATCGCGAACTCGTGCTTCCCTGATTGCTCCGGCAATGCCAGTCCAAGACGCGATTGCACTTGCAGATTTTTTGGTTGACTTAACAAAGAGATATGTACGGTTTCTTCCTGGTGCCGACACTGTCGGAGGAGACACAGATATCTGCGTTGTTACAAAACATGAGGGCTTCAAATGGGTGCGGCGCAAGCACTATTTTGATACGCGATTGAATCCACAAGGAGAATGATAATGGCTAAGAAACAAGAAGAGAGGAAAGGACCTAAAGTTGTCTTTGATCTCAAAATGCCACAATATCAGTTTCATCAAGGTGAAGGTCGGTCTATGTCAGTTGATCGTAAGCGCACTAACGTTGATAAACCTTCTGCTGACTGTCTTTCAAACCTTTTTGCATGAGCACGAGGCGCAGTGAGCAACAGACTAACGGAATAATTGCTCGAACGGCTGGTTAGCAACGCTAACACTGGCTTGGAAAGCCTCAATGATCGCCGCGCCCGAAATCGGGACGTTCATCGTCTTGGCCTTGTTCGATGATGCTGCGACGCACCGCTCTTGTGCGAGTGAACAAGTCAAACAAAGCATCACCGTCGCCCCAGCGGATCGCGCGTTGGAGCGCGGTTAGATCCTCGCTGAAGCGCTGGAGCATTTCGAGCACCGCGTCTTTGTTGGTCAGGAACACATCGCGCCACATCGTGGGATCAGACGCCGCAATCCGCGTGAAATCACGGAAACCGCCGGCAGAATATTTAATCACTTCGCTGCGTGTCACGCTTTCAAGGTCAGAGGCTGTGCCGACAATCGTATAAGCGATTAAATGTGGCAAATGGCTTGTGATCGCGAGGACAAGATCGTGGTGCGCGGCGTCCATGGTCTCAACATTGCAGCCAAGCCTTTCCCAAAAGATTTGCAACTGCGCGATTTTGGAGGGGTCTACGCCCTCAGGCGGGGTCAAAATGCACCAGCGATTGTGAAACAGGCTGGCAAAACCCGCCTCTGGCCCGCTGCGTTCAGTTCCCGCCACGGGATGCGCTGGGATAATGATATTGTTGGGGAGCGCAGCGGTTAACGCGACCAGAATATTGGCTTTGGATGAGCCAACGTCGGTGACAATCGCATCGCGCGGCAGATCATCTGCAATGTTCGCGGCCACTTCCCCCATCGCGCCGACAGGCACGCAGAGGATGACAAGATCAGCGTCGATCACCGCAGCCCCTGCACTATCAGCAACATCATCAACAAGCTTCAATGCTCTCGCGGTCTCACGACATTCAGCGCTCGCATCATAGCCCGATAACGTCGCGCTTGGCATCGTGGCCCGCACCGCGCGCGCGATCGATGATCCGAGCAGACCCAGCCCAATGATCGAAATGCGTGCGAAGGGGAGCATCAAGCGGCGGCTTCAACGATTGAGCGCAGTGCGCCCACCAGCCCGCGCGTTTCAGCCTCAGTGCCAATTGTGATTCTTAGGCCATTGCCAAGCCCTTGGCCCGGCAACCAGCGCACAATATAACCGTGTTCCATCAGCGCCTTATACGCGGTTTCGGCAGAAAGAGCGCCTTCAAACAGGATCAACAGGAAATTGGCTTTGCTCGGGATAACGCGCAGGCCAGCATTGCCAAAGCTTGCGACTTCACTCGCCAGCCAGCTCCGCCACTGCTCATTATGGACGCGGCTCCGATCAACAAAGTCGCCGTCGCCAAGCGCAGCAATCGCTGCCTTTTGCCCCGCAGTCGTAACGTTGAACGGTAATCGGATGCGGTGCATCGCATCAATGATTTCTGGTGCGCCGTAGCCCCAGCCAATCCGTTCACCCGCCAGCCCATAAATCTTTGAAAATGTGCGCGTGACGAGAACATTACTCGTCGTGCGCGCCAGCTCAAGCCCACCGTCATCCTCTTGCCCGCTAATATATTCAGCATAAGCATGATCGAGCACGAGCACGACATGGCTTGGCAAGCTTGCGTGAAGCCGCGCAATCTCACTGCGCGGAGTGAAAGTGCCCGTCGGGTTATTGGGATTAGCGAGATAGACAATCCGCGTCCGCTCAGTGATGCAAGCCAGAATTGCGTCAACATCAGTCGCATAATCCTTATCAAGCGCGATAATGGGAGTTGCGCCTACGCGCCGCGTCGCAATTTCATAGACCGCAAAGCCGTAGCGAACGTATATGATTTCATCGCCCGGCCCTGCATAAGCGCCTGCGACCAAGTGGAGCACTTCATCGGACCCATTGCCGTTAATGATCCGCGCTGGATCTAACGCGTTTGCCGCCGCAATCGCATCACGCAGATCGCTTGTGCCGGGATCAGGGTAACGCTCTAATGTGCCGCTATGGGCGGCAAATGCCGCGCGCGCATGATCGCTTGTGCCTAGTGGGTTTTCATTTGCCGAAAGCTTTATCACCTTGCGGCCATCGTCGGATGTTGATCGTCCGGGCACATAAGGGGCGATGTCCATGATCCATGGCTTTGGGGTGGGGCTGTTCATGCCCCTTCCCCTAGAATGCGTGCCCATCGTTGACAAGACGGGCCACATCGCCTTAGCCCGCTGGGAATGACTGATGATCAGCGTTTCGGCCTCAATGCCCATGTGAAGCTGCTTGGGCCGCTTGCGCTCGATGGCGGCGGCAGTCTTACGCCCGTTGAGATTGCGTATGAAAGCTACGGTGTCTTGAATGCTGATGCTTCAAACGCAATCCTTATCTGTCATGCGCTCACGGGCGATCAACACGCCGCATCAAACCATCCCATCACAGGCAAGCAGGGGTGGTGGACGCGGATGATCGGGCCGGGCAAGCCGATTGATACCGATCGGTTCTGCGTCATCAGCACCAACGTCATTGGGGGCTGCATGGGTTCCTCTGGCCCTGAAAGTGATAGCGGAGACGGCACGCCTTTTGCGATGCGATTTCCGGTGATCACGATCCGCGATATGGTGCGCGCGCAGGCGCTGCTGATGGATCATCTCGGGATTGCGCGGCTTCATGCAATAGTCGGCGGATCAATGGGCGGGATGCAAGCGATGAGCTGGGCCGCGACTTATCCTGACCGCGTCAAGGCCGCACTGATTATTGCGTCAACCGCGCGGCATTCGGCCCAAAACATCGCGTTTCATGAGGTCGGCAGGCAGGCAATCATGGCTGACCCGAATTGGCGCGGCGGTAATTATTATGACGGTGGCAAAACCCCCGATGCGGGACTCGCGGTGGCGCGGATGGCGGCGCATATCACTTATCTTTCCGAACAAGGGCTGACTGAGAAATTCGGGCGGCAGTTGCAAAACCGCGAAGCCAAGACATTCGGTTTTGATGCTGATTTTCAGGTTGAAAGCTATCTTCGCCACCAGGGGTTGAGTTTTACCGACCGGTTCGATGCTAACAGCTACCTCTACATTACGCGTGCAATTGATTATTGGGATTTGGCTGAGGATTATGGCGGCGTCCTCGCCAACGCCTTTCGGGGGACGAAAACGCGTTTTTGCGCTGTCAGCTTCGATACTGACTGGCTCTACCCAACGGTCGAATCGCGCACAGTGGTGAAGGCGCTTAATGCAGCAGGCGCGGCGGTCAGCTTTGTCGAAATCGCTAGCCCTTTTGGTCATGATGCCTTTTTCCTCAACGTGCCTGAATTTGACCGCGTGGTTGATGGGTTCATTCGGGCGGGGGGATTGTGACATACTATCCTCTTCTCTGCGCTTCTGCGCCTCTGCGCGAAATGGAGGGTGTCCGCTGGTCACGCAGTGTGAAAATAAAGTTTGTTCGCGCAGAGGCGCAGAGGCGCAGGGAAGGCAGGATTGTTTATGCTGCGGCCTGATCTTCAGATCATTGCAGATAATGTGTCGCCCAGCGCGCGCGTGCTTGATGTGGGCTGTGGCAATGGCGATCTTATGGCGGCACTGCGCGATGATAAGGGCTGCGACGCCCGGGGGATGGAGATTGATCCCGCCAATGTCTCATCGGCAATGATGCGCGGGCTCTCGGTCATTCAAGGCGATGCCGACGTTGACTTGGCCGATTATCCCGACGCGGCGTTTGATTATGCGATCCTGAGCCAGACGCTTCAAACCACTGTTCGGCCCGATTTGGTGCTTGATCAATTGCTCCGCGTTGGGCGAAAAGCGTTTGTTTCATTCCCCAACTTTGCGCAGTGGCGGATCAGGCTTGCGCTGATGTTTGGCGGCCAAATGCCTGTGACTAAGCAGCTCCCCGCGCGCTGGTATGATACCCCCAATATCCACCACGTTACGATCGACGATTTTCGCGCGTTTTTGAACATACGCGGCATGAAGATTGAAGGGCAATGGTTCCTGTCAGGCGATCAATTGACAACCAATGCAGGCGCAAATTTGTTCGCCGACCACGGCGTGTTTTTGCTCAGTCGGTGAGGGAGTTACCCCCGCAGCACTGCTCCAACCTTAGCCGCTGCTGTCATGATTCTTTCGCCAATCGCCTTCAAATCAGCATCGGTGTAGCTCTTATCACTCGGTTGCAGTGTGACTTCGACCGCGATCGAGATTTGGCCATCGGGCACGCTAGCGCCTGCAAAGACATCGAACAGCCGCACCGATGTGATTTCGTCCTTGCCAGCGCCTTTGATCGCGCGAACGAGATCACCACTCGGCACTGAAATGGGCACAAGGAAGGCGAAATCACGCGTGACGGCTTGGAGCGCGGGCGGGCTATAAGCGCTGCGCATGAAGCCGCTGCTGCGTTTAGCAGGAATCGCGTCGAGGAAGATTTCAGCTGCCATCACCGGCCCGTCCAAATCAAACGCCTTCGCGGTTGTGGGATGGAGCGCGCCAAAGCTCGCCAATATTGTCTTGGGGCCAAGCCGCAGTGTGCCTGATTGCCCGGGATGATAATGCGCGCCGGCCTCACCCATCACTTGGAGATTATCAACCGACGCACCAGCGGCTGCGAGAAGCGCGAGCGCTTCAGCCTTGGCGTCAAACGCATCAAACCCTTTTGCTTTGCCGTCTGCCCAGCCTCGTTCGCTGCGATTGCCTGCGAGAACGATACCCACGCTCGGTCGTTCGTCACTGGCAAGGTAGCGGCGGCCGATTTCAAAGAGTCGAATGCTATCAGCGCCGCGGTTGGCGTTGCGCGCGGCGGCGGAGAGCAAGCCTGCGAGCATCGTGGGCCGCATCACTTTCATATCTTCGCTGATCGGGTTGGCTAGTGACCATGCGCCGCCGCCAAACGCTGCGGCTTCGGTTTCGGACAGAAAGCTCCACGTAATCGCTTCGTTTAGCCCGCGAGCAGCCGCACTCCGCCGCACTTTGCGTTCAATCTTTTGCGCTGCTGTCGCGGTTGGCTTCGCAACGCCGTCAGCGCGGGGAAGTGGGGTCGAGGGGACTTTATCAAGCCCGACCATGCGGACGATTTCTTCAACCAAATCCGCGCTGCCATCGACGTCACGCCGCCATGACGGGGGAGTGACGTGCCAATCAGTTGTGATCAAAAAGCCCAGTTTTTCGAGGATTTGCCGCTGTTCACCTTCATCGACGTCGATACCGGCAAGCCGCGAGCACTGCTTTGGGTCATAGGGAATCACCTTCACGTCAAGCGGTGGTTGACCCGCGCGGACAATCTCAGAGGCTTCGCCGCCACAAATATCGAGGATCAGCTGTGTGATGATCGCAAGGCCCGCGTCAAGGAATGCCGGATCAACGCCGCGCTCAAATCGCGTCCGCGCATCTGACGTTAGCGAGAGCGCTTGGCCCGTCTTCGCAATCCTCTCAGGCGTGAAATAGGCGACCTCAAGAAGCACATCATTTGTGGTTTCCGAACATCCCGAATGTTCGCCGCCCATGATGCCCGCAATGTCATGCACGCCTGCATCATCGGCAATGACGGTCATTTCGGATGTGAGCGTGAACTCCTTGCCATTTAGCACCGTGACTGTCTCACCGTCGCGGGCGCGCCGTGCGACGATAGCGCCGCTCAGTTTGGCAAGATCATAAGCATGGGCGGGGCGGCCAAGCCCCAACATCACATAATTGGTGATATCAACCAGTGCCGAAATCGGGCGTTGGCCCACCGCTTTCAAGCGCGCCTGCATCCATTCGGGCGAGGCCGGGTTGGAAACGCCTTTGATCACCCGACCATAAAAGGCGGGGCAGCCCTCTGGATCATCAGTGCGGATTTCGGTGGGGCAGGGGAAACTGCCTTCATTCTGGGTGATCGCAAGCGGCTTGAGCGTTCCCAATCCGGCTGCGGCGAGGTCGCGCGCTATACCGAAGACGCCCATGCAATCTTGCTTGTTGGGGGTAACCGCAACGTCGATAACCGCATCATCAAGCCCTGCCCAATCGGCGTAGATTTGACCGACGGGCGCACCTTCGGGAAGCTCGATAATGCCGTCATGATCGTCGCCAAGTTCAAGCTCACGTGATGAACACATCATGCCGTTTGATTCGACCCCGCGAATCGCCGCGACCTTAAGAACCATCCCGTTTGAGGGCACGACTGCGCCTGCGGGGCCAAAAACCCCGACCATGCCAGCCCGCGCATTGGGGGCACCGCAAACGACTTGTAAGGGGTCGCCACCAGCGTCGATGCTAAGCACTTGCAACTTATCGGCCTGCGGATGCGGTGCTGCGCTTAGCACCTTGGCAATGCGGAAAGCGGTTAGTTTTTCAGCGGGGTTTTCAATGCCCTCAACTTCAAGCCCAATCCGTGTGCACGCCTCGGCAATTGCGGTCACATCAGCATCGGTATTGAGATAGTCTTTAAGCCAGCTTAGTGAAAACTTCATGAGCCGACCCCTCCGCTCAACGTGGGCACGTCAAGCGCACCAAAGCCGTAATGTTTGAGCCAGCGCAAATCGCCGTCGAAGAAAGCGCGCAGATCGTCCATCCCGTATTTGAGCATCGCGAGCCGGTCTACGCCAACGCCGAACGCAAAGCCTTGATAGACATCGGGATCAAGCCCGCAATTTTCGATGACACGGCGGTGAACCATGCCCGAGCCGAGCAATTCCATCCACCCGCCTGTGCCGCCGAGAATACGCTTCCCGTTCTGCACCGAAAACCCGACATCGACTTCAACCGAAGGCTCAGTGAAGGGAAAATAGCTCGGGCGCAGGCGCAAAACGATATCGTCGCGCTCGAAGAAAGCTTTGAGAAACGTCTCAAGCGTCCATTTGAGGTGGCCCAGGTGGATATTCTTGTCGATCACCAACCCCTCAATTTGATGAAACATTGGCGTGTGTGTCGCGTCGCTATCCGAACGGTAAACACGGCCCGGCGCAATGATACGGATTGGCGGCTTTTCATTCATCATCGTACGAATTTGAACCGGCGATGTGTGCGTGCGCAGCAGCATCTTTTTTCCATCAACTGCCATCTGGTCGGGGAAATAGAATGTATCGTGCATCGCGCGCGCGGGGTGTGTTTCGGGGATATTGAGCGCGCTGAAATTATGCCAATCATCCTCAATCTCAGGCCCTTCAGAGACCGCAAAGCCGAGGTCGGCAAAGATTTCAGCGAGTTCATCCATCACTTGGCTGACCGGATGGATTGAACCTTGCGGGCGTGCAGGCGCGGGGAGCGTCATATCGAGGCGTTCGGTGGAAAGGCGCATATCAAGCACTGCGGCGTCAAGTTCGAATTTACGCGCGGCAAGGGCTGCGGTCACGCTCTCACGCAGTCCGTTGATGATCGGCCCCTGCACTTGGCGTTGCTCAGGAGACATGCTGCCGAGCGTTTTGAGCAATGCCGATATGCTCCCCTGCTTGCCAAGCGACGCAATCCGCTGCTCTTCAAGCGCGTCGAGTGTATCGGCGGCGGCAATAGCGGCGAGGGTTTCGGATTTTAACACTTCAATGTTCACAAATAACCCCGTCACCCTCGCGAAAGCGGGGGTTCATGCTTGAGCGCGCTCCCAATATTAGGAGTGAGCGGAAAGATTGACCTCCGCTTTCGCGAGGGTGACGGAAGGATCAGTCTGCCAGTCGGTCAAAACCCAGCCCAATCGCCAAATCCTCCCAATAGAGATTTTGCGATTCAATCAACTCAATTTTCCAACTTCGTAGCCATTTCTTAAGCTGCTTCTCGCGCGCTATCGCATCGTCCATGCGGTCGAAGATTTCAAACCGCACGAGACGCTTGGTATTTTTCTCTTTTGAATAGCCCGAAACGATGCCCTCGCGGTGTTGGTAAATGCGCTGCATGAGGTTCGACGTGACGCCGATGTAAAGATAGCCATTGCGTTTGCTGGCAAGGATATAGACGCAGGGCTGGCGATCTTGAGGCATTGTGACGCACTACCCCATCCGTCACCCTCGCGAAAGCGGGGGTTTATGTGTGAGCAAACGCCGTCACTTTGGAATTTATTGACACATTTACCCCCGCTTTCGCGAGGGTGACGGATGGAGTGATGCGCCTTAAGACACATAAAAAGGGCGCGAACGGCAAGTGCCATCCACGCCCCTTCGCGCATTCAACGTAAGGAAACTATGCCGCTTGGGGCAAAGCCGCTTTCGCTTGCGCGATGATGCCGGTAAAGGTTGCGCCTTCGTTCATCGCGATATCGGCCAGAACCTTGCGGTCGAGTTCAACACCGGCGAGCTTGAGCCCATGCATGAAGGAGGCATAAGTCAGGCCTTCGGCGCGGACAGCGGCGTTAATCCGCTGAATCCACAGGCCACGGAACATGCGCTTCTTAACCTTGCGATCACGGTAGGCATATTGGCCGGCCTTCTCAACGGCCTGACGAGCGATGCGAATCGTATTCTTGCGACGGCCATAAAAGCCCTTCGCTTGCTCTAAAATCCGCTTATGTTTTGCTTTGGTGGTAACACCGCGTTTTACACGTGCCATTGATCAAGCCCTCCTATGACAGACCGTATGGCGCCCATGCCTTGACCGTGGCTGTATCGGCCTTGGACAAAACAGTGGTGCCGCGGTTTTGGCGGATATACTTGCCGTTATGGCTAATCAAACGGTGACGCTTACCGGCAACGCCGTGCTTAAGCTT
>JAYUAU010000006.1:0-13380 GCA_043741135.1 Sphingomonadales bacterium
GTTGATCCACTTCGTCTTTGCGAGCGAAGCGCGGCAATCCATACTATGGTGCCGCGAGTGGATTGCCGCGTCGTTGCACTCCTCGCAAAGACGATTCAACGATATGTCATCACGCTCTAAAGGCGCCTTTAAGCAGCCCGCACGATTTGCGCTAGCCCATATTCTTGCGCAATCAATTGATAGCTCGCGCGGCGGGCGGCGTGATCGGGCATGATATTGACGAGCATCAGCTCATCGGCACCGTAAAGCGTTGCTACATTGTCGAGGCTTTCACGCACCTCGCGCGGCGACCCCACAGTGGTGCGCCGCCGTCGCTCAGGCGCTTGATGCTCTTTGGCCCAAATGATAGCGGTTTCAACTGACGGGACTGCAATCAGCTCGCCGCGGATCAAATGAGCAAACATCATCACAGCGGGCAGAGCATGTTGCTCAGCCAATGCGCGGCTTTCCGCAGCTATCGTCCATGTAGCAACCATGACATATGGCTTATCAAGCCAGCGCGAAGGCGCAAACCGCTGGCGATAAAGTTCAGCCAGCGGAACCGCGTCGGAATTGATGAAGTCTGCAATACAGTAAGGCAGCCCTGCCTCAGCCGCCCAAATCGCACTGTCGCTTGATGATCCCAGCAACCATAAATCAGGCGATCCACCGTGACCGCTCGGCAACGTATCGCGGAGTGCAGCAAAGGGGTGATCATCAGGCAAACCGTCACCAAGATAGGCCATGATCTCAGCCAGATTATTGGGAAAATCGTCGCTCGGCATCTGGCGGCTGCGGTCACGCTGAAGCGCAAAAGCGGTGCGCCCGTCACTGCCCGGCGCACGTCCAAGGCCAAGGTCTATGCGCCCGGGGGCAAGCGCTGAAAGCATACGAAACGTCTCAGTCACTTTGAACGGTGAATAATGTGGCAGCATGATCCCGCCAGAACCAATCCGCATCCGTCGCGTTGCAAGAGCAACCGGCCCGATCAAAGCCTCTGGCGCAACCCCCGCTAGCCCTGGCGAGGCATGATGTTCGGCAAGCCAGTAACGGTGATAGCCAAGACCATCGCACAGCCGCGCCAAATCAAGCGTGTTGACGAGCGCATCAGCCGCACTTTGGCCTTGTGCGATGGGTGATTGATCAAGGACTGATAGCCGGTAATTCATTGCCATGTCTTCTATTTAGAGCGTGATGACATATCGTAGAATCGTCTTTGCGAGGAGTGCAACGACGCGGCAATCCACGCGCCGCACCATAGTATGGATTGCCGCGCTTCGCTCGCAAAGACGAAGTGGATCAACTTAATGTCATCATACTCTAAGCATTTCAATCAGCGATGAAACCCTTGATTGATGTCATCGCGGTTCGCGGTTAGAGACGCAGCACGCAAACGCCTAAAATCGGGAGGCAGATATGAGTGAAATCGATATTTTGCACCCGATGGATGCCCCCTTTGAAACCCAGCTTGATGAAGACGATCACCTGAAAGCACCCTTCGTTCGCGAAGTGCTTGACCGTGTTTATGTGGGCGATGCGGAGGGCGCGCGTGAGCTTGTCGCGCCGCTTCACCCTGCTGATATTGCTGATTTATTCGAACTAACGCCCGCTGATCAGCGCGCAGCACTCGCCGCTGCACTTGCCGATATGCTCGACGGCGATGTGATTGCCGAACTTAACGACCATGTTCGTGAGGCGTTGATTGATACGCTTGAGCCTCAGCAAGTCGCTGATATCGCGTCTGAGCTAGACACTGATGATGCAGTTGCGATCATTGAGGATCTCGAAGAGGCCGATCAACGCGCGGTTTTACGCGCGCTTCCCGCCGATGAACGCGCGGCGATTGAAGAGGCGCTATCCTTCCCTGAGGAATCAGCGGGCCGGCTGATGCAGCGCGAGCTGATCTCGGTTCCTGAGCATCTCACCGTTGGCGATGTGATCGATTATTTGCGCGAAAATCAGGATTTAACGACTGATTTCTGGGAAGTGTTCATCGTCGATCCTCAGCATAGGCCGATTGGTTCGTGCCAATTATCGTGGATCTTGCGAACGCCGCGCAGCGTTGCGCTGTCTGACGTTATGAAGCGCGAACAGACGCTCATTCCGGTTGAAATGGATCAGGAGGAAGTCGCGCTCCGTTTCCAAAAATATGCGCTTATTTCAGCGGCGGTTGTTGATACGTCAGGGCGTCTTGTCGGTATGATCACCGTCGATGATATCGTCCACGTCATTCAAGAAGAAGCGGGCGAAGACATATTGAAACTGTCGGGCGCGGGTGACGGCGATATTAACGAGCCCGTATTTGAAAGTTATCAAAGCCGGGTGCGCTGGTTGATTACCAACTTGTTCACGGCTTTGCTCGCCTCAACGATCATTTCTTTGTTTGAAAATACGATCCAGAATATGGTCGCGCTTGCCACACTCATGCCGATTGTCGCGGGTGTGGGGGGCAATGCGGGAACGCAAACCATGGCCGTGGCGGTTCGCGCGATTGCGACAAACCAACTAACCCAATCAAATACATGGCGTACGATTGCGCGCGAAATCCGTATAGCTGTGCTCAACGGTTTGACGGTGGCCGCCGTCATCGGGTGCGGCGTCGCGCTGGTTTTCGGCAATGTCGAGCTTGGCGGCGTGATTGCGGCCGCGATGCTGACCAATATCGTTGTCGCGGGGCTAGCAGGAGTGCTTGTGCCAGTGACGCTCGACCGGATGGATATTGATCCGGCGGTTTCATCATCGGTGTTCGTGACAATGATCACTGATTCGATGGGCTTCCTCGCTTTCCTTGGGCTTGCCACGATATTCGGGTTGGCCAGCTGATATGGCGGAGCTTAATTTAACGCGGATTGCTTTTGGCTGCACGGGGCTTGATATGCTCGAAGCGCGCATAACTGAGCGAGTCAGTGGCGGATTGATTGCGCTGACCACGCGCTATCGGCCAAAGCGATTTGAGGAACTAATCGGGGGTTCGCTTTTCTGGATCATCAAGCACAAGCTCGTCGCGCGGATGGAAATCGCTGACTTTGTCGAAGATGAGGCGATCAAGAAATGGAATATCATCATCAAAACGCCGCTGATTGCAGTGCAGCCCTATCCAAGGCGCGCGCATCAAGGATGGCGCTATCTCACCAATACCGATGCGCCGCCTGATTTGCTTGGAGGTGAGGCTTGTTCAGCGGCTCTTCCTGCTGCACTCACGTCTGAATTAGCGGGGCTTGGCCTCGTTTGAGCTTATTTGGTTCCGCAAATTACCGTGCCCGCGCCGACATTGGTTCCCGAGCAAGCTGGGTTCCCGGTGACGGTGATACTGCCTGAACCGCTGGCATCAACCTTAGCACTGCGGCGCGCGGCGATTATTGCGGACCCCGATGAGCGTGCCACCAACTTGAGATCGCCAACTGAAAGCGCGTCTGTGCGCAGGCTGCCGCTGCCGTTCATGCTGATATCCGCAAGTAACGCGGTGCCAGATACCGCCATTTCGCTCGATCCCGATTGGACGAGGGTTAACCGATCTGTCTCCACAGAATCGACGCTAAGCTGACCGCTCCCTGCTAAAAACAACCCGACCTGTGCGCCGCGTATCTTGTTGATACGCAATTGACCACTGCCCGTTAGCGCTGCTGACACCAAATTGGGTGTTGTGACGCGCACTGTCACCGGCCCTGGGTCTTCGCCAGGCCAGCCACCCCAGCCCGATTTATACGGCTTGATCACGAGCGTTCCTGACTGAACCGACACCGCAATGCGTTCAAGCGCAACGCGTGATCCAGACGCCCGCGCTGAGCCGCTGCGCCCAGTCACGACGATCACGGTGAAAGGCCCTTCGACTTTGATTTTGTCAAACCCGATAACCGAATAACCACGCTCAGCGGCTATGCTCGGAGAGGCGGCTATCGCCACCCCAAATAGGCACAGCGCCGAGGCTATCCGCAGCATCACGCTACTTTATTGTAGATTTCAGCTGACTTGCGCAAAATCGCGAGCAATTTCTCAAGCGCGGTTGGCTCATCAACTTGCTCCATTGCTGCCAGTTCACGCGCGAGGCGGCTTGCTGCAGCTTCAAAAATCTGACGCTCGGAATAGCTTTGCTCGGGTTGATCTTCAGCGCGGAAAAGATCGCGAACAACCTCAGCGATTGAGACGAGATCACCCGAATTGATCTTCGCTTCATATTCCTGCGCGCGCCGTGACCACATCGTGCGTTTGACCTTTGGCTTGCCCTTGAGCGTAACCAAAGCTTCTTGCATTTGCTTGTCAGACGAAAGCTTGCGCATCCCTGCGCTTTCGGCCTTGTTGGTCGGAACACGTAGTGTCATCTTTTCCTTTTCAAAACGCAGCACATAAAGCTCAAGTGCCATGCCAGCGATTTCGGAATTTTGAAGCTCGATAACGCGGCCTACGCCGTGCTTGGGATAAACGACATAATCGCCAACATCAAAATCGAGTGCAGTGGAAGCCATGCTAACCAGCCTTTCATATGTTCAGGGCAGCAAGACAACAATCAATCCAACCGAAAATGCGGTGATCAATTGTTGATGTGAGACGGCCCAGAAATGTCGCTCTTGTGCGAAAACAGGTTCGTTTTCGCTTCGTTGAGCAGCCGCTTAACAGATTCGTAACAAAAATGCCACCCTTACCAACATCAACGTCAGTAAGCCCTCTTCTTAGTCACCTTCGCCGGGTTCGGGGGAGAAGAATTTATCGAATTTCCCCTCCATGCCCTTATGGTCATCGGCGTCGGCGGGGGCCTCGCGGCTGCGCGTGATGTTGGGCCACTGCGCTGAGAATGTGTTGTTGAGCTCAAGCCATTGCTCAAGGTTAGACTCAGTGTCTGGCAGAATCGCTTCTGCGGGGCATTCAGGTTCACACACGCCGCAATCGATGCATTCGCTTGGATTGATGACGAGCATATTATCGCCCTCATAGAAGCAGTCGACCGGGCAAACTTCAACACAATCCATATATTTGCATTTGATGCAGGCTTCGGTGACGACATATGTCATTGGGCGTTCCTCGTGAGTGTTGGGTTCTGGTTAGAATCAGCTTTGCCTAACGTCAATCGATTGTGGCGAAGCGAATGCGCAATAAGTTGTTTATGCCTCAAAAGCTGTGTTCCTTCTTCCAGCCTGCTAATACTGAAAATGCGGAATTTTGAGGGATAGTCACTGATTGGCGAGGTTTCTTGGCGCCATGCCAACGCCATTTTGTGACGGTATCGACCATTAGATTCTTGAAACCAAGCGCGAGTAAAATTTCAGATAATGTGCCTTCGCCAATTCCCAGCGATGTGGCAAGTTGCATATCGGGCACGAAGGGCAGTTTCCCGGCGCGTTGTTCGTGAATTTTGCGCGCAATTCGCTCGACCAAATCGATCCGCAGCATCTGCGTTCCAAATGACCGGTAACCCGCAATTTTAGCCGCTGCCGCCAATTCCAGGCTAGGTCGGTCAAGCAAACCAAGGCCAGGCATCGGAAGCGCCAGCATAGGTTGTTGTACGCGGACTGAATGGAGAGCCACACACAGCTTTGCGGCATCAGGCTTGATCAATAAGGCATGAAAAATGTCGAGCGTGCCAATCACTATGCCAAGTGTACGCAGCCGTTTACGATCGATGTGATCGAGCGAAGCAACGTTCTCCTCGACTAAGTGACGATCAATCATGCCACCGCCATCAACAATCGCGGCCACTATTGCGCGGAGCGATGCGGACGGGTCTGCGCGGGTAACGGCTTGCGCCATCACAAAAAGCGGACGAAGCTGCTGTTCAATCTTCGCCGCTAGCCATTCAGTCATGCGTTTCGCGATCATTTCGGTAAGCTTATGATCCAATTGGCGAATTGAGCGATCCATGATGAGCGTGGGATGCAGACGGTCTTTCCCCTTTTTGAGCGTCGCCACGGCGTGAGACTGCCATAAGACGTGTGGAGTTTCACCGACAACAAATGAAAATGCAAAATCCTTATCGGGGGCGTCGATCAATTCCTGCGCGCGACGGGCTAACTCGCGCGCGAGATGTTTTTCAGCGCCTGCGATCAAGCGCTTTCGGTCAACCAATGTCGCGCTTGGATCGGTTGCAAAGCGGAAACCACCTAGTGTTCCGATCAATTGATTTTCGACGAACACTTCGCCGCTGTCATCAACGTCAACACGCAAATTTGACACGGGAAGACCCGCACCTTGCATCAACATTTTAGTTCGTCGATCAACAAACCGTTCGGTCAGTTTTGAATGAAGCGCATCGGACAACTTTTCTTCGACCTCAGCCGCGCGCAGCCGCCATTTAACCGGATGTTCGAGCCAATCAGCACGCTGCGCGATGTAGGCCCATGTCCGCGCCACAGCGATCCGAGCGGCGACGGTTGAGACATCGCCTTGAATGACATCAAGACGCGCAATCTGATCGGCGAATAGATGTTCTGGGAAATAACCATTTCCAGTGCTAAGATAATGAAACACGCGGCTTAAAAAGCGCGCATGGAACTCAGCGCCGAGCTTTTGGAAATCGGGCAAGCGGCACACTTCCCAAAGCCGCGCGAGGCTGTCGGCACCACGCGCAATCCGCTGAATTTCAGGCTCATTACTCAAAATCTTCAAAATGATCAGGTCTTCCGCGTCAGGCGCTGCCCTTAGCATCCTGTGCTGCGGGTTTGTCTCAAGCGAGTCGATTAAGGCGCTCAGCGATCCAAAATCTGGCTCAGCATTGCGCCAATACAGGTGATCAAGCTTTGGAAACCGGTGGTTCTCAATACAGTCAATCTCTTCAGATGTGAACGCATCACCCAATGTTAACGTGCCAAACGCACCGTCGCGCTGGTGCCGTCCTGCGCGTCCTGCAATTTGCGCCATTTCAGCAATGCTCAACCGGCGCTGCCGCCGGCCATCAAATTTTGTGAGACTCGCGAAATAGATGTTGGTGACATCCATATTAAGCCCCATGCCAATCGCATCGGTGGCGACGAGATAATCAACCTCTCCGTCTTGATACATTTTGACTTGAGCATTGCGCGTGCGCGGAGAAAGTGCCCCCATGACAACCGCTGCGCCGCCCTTACTTTGGCGCAACATTTCCGCGATTTCATAAACTTGCTCGACTGAAAATGCGACGATTGCCGAACGCAGCGGGAGCCTCGATAGCTTCTTAGGCGGCGCGAATGAAAGTTTTGAAAAGCGCGGTCGCGTGATGATCTCAGCCTTTGGGAGGAGCGCATGGATGGCGGGGCGCAGGCTTTCAGACCCCAGCAGTATCGTTTCTTCACGCCCGCGCGCGTTCAAAATGCGGTCGGTGAAAATGTGCCCACGTTCGGGATCAGCGCCCAACTGCGCCTCATCAATTGCCATGAACGCGATATCGCGGTTCATCGGGATCGATTCGGTTGTACACAGAAGCCAACGAGCGTCAGGAGGCGCAATCCGTTCTTCGCCGGTGATGAGGGCAACGTTGCGTTCGCCTTTGATTTTGACAACACGGTCATAAATCTCACGCGCGAGCAGGCGGAGCGGGAACCCCATGATCCCGCTAGAATGCGCACACATTCGCTCAACCGCCAAATGCGTTTTGCCAGTGTTCGTCGGCCCCAACACTGCCGTGACTTTTGACCCGTCCATAACCTCTGTATGGCCACAAATTGCCACCGCGTCACGGTGGTAATGCGGGTAGCTTTAGAGGCCCAGCACCTGATCCATCGTGTATCGCCCTGGAGGCTGTCGGACGAGCCATGCGGCGGCTTTGATCGCGCCGCGCGCAAAGATGCTACGATCCTCAGCGCGGTGGATTAGCTCGATGCGTTCCTGTTCGCCTGCTAAAATCACCATATGATCGCCCGCCACTGTGCCGCCGCGCAGACTAGCGAAGCCAATCGCGCCTTCATTTCGAGCGCCGGTCTCACCGTCACGTCCGCGTTCCCAATTGTTGGCGAGCGAAATGCCCCGACCGGCAGCGGCAGCTTCACCAAGCAAGAGCGCCGTCCCCGAAGGCGCATCAACCTTCATCCGGTGGTGCATTTCAACGATCTCCATATCCCACTCGCTGCCCAGTCTTGCTGCGGCCTCCTTGACGAGACGCGCGAGCAACGTGACGCCGAGTGACGTATTGCCTGTTTGAAGAATTGGCACATGAGCCGCTGCATCGTCGATATGACGGTGATGATCGTCGTTAAGGCCCGTTGTGCCAATCACAATTGGTTTGCCCGCCGCGACTGCTGCGCCAAGGTTCGCCAAAAGTGCCTTGGGGGAGGAAAAATCGACAATGACATCGGAAATGCGCGCAAGGACAAGGGGATCATCACCAACATCAATCCCGCCTGCTACATTTAGTCCCGCCGCTTTCGCTGCAATAAGCAAAGCCGCGCCCATACGTCCTTGGCTGCCGATGATCCCGATACTTGTCATGTCTTGCCTCACTGCTTTGCGAATGCTTCATGCGCGAGATGGAAAGCATTCGCAACATTGTGATTCTCACAGGCGCCGGTGTCAGCGCTGAAAGCGGGATTGACACATTTCGCGCCAAGGGCGGCTTATGGGAACAGCATCGGATTGAGGATGTTGCGACACCTGAGGCGTTTGCACGCAATCCTGAACTCGTCTTGCGCTTTTATGATATGCGCCGCGCGGCCATTCAAAAGGCACAACCCAACGCCGCGCACTGGGCACTGGCTGCGCTAGATGCGCAGTGGGATGGTGAGCTTTTAATCGTCACACAAAATGTCGATGATTTGCATGAGCGGGCAGGGGCAAAGCGATTGATCCACATGCACGGCGAACATCTTTCAGCGTGGTGCTTGAGCTGTGGGGCGCGCTCACCATGGCGGGAAACGCTGAGTGATCGGCCGCTATGCCCTGTTTGTGAAGCGCCCAACTTACGCCCTGATATCGTGTGATTTGGTGAAATGCCCTACCGAATGGATGAGATAGACTATGCAATATCCCGCTGTGATTTATTCGTTTCAATCGGCACGTCCGGCGCGGTTTATCCAGCGGGTGGTTATGTTCGCAAAGCACGGCACCATGGCGCGCGGACGCTCGAACTCAATCTTGATCCGTCGAGGGCCAGTTTACTGTTCGAAGAATGCCGGATGGGGAAGGCAAGCGATTTGGTACCTGCGTGGGTGGGGGAGATATTGCCCTAATCGACCCAATCTAGTCCCATATCGCCGTAAACTGTGCGGTCTTCCTGCCACTTCGGGTTCACCTTCACATGGAGATAAAGGTGCACGCGTTTTCCGAGTGACGTGGCGATTTCGGCGCGTGCGCGTGATCCGATTTCTTTCAACCGCACGCCGCCCTTGCCGAGGATGATCGCGCGCTGCGTTGGGCGCTCAATCAGGATTTGTTGGTGAATTTCAATCGAGCCATCCTCGCGTTCGCTATATTTTTCAGTCTCGACCGCCGCTGCATAAGGCAATTCGGCGTGAAGCTGGAGATAAAGCTGTTCGCGCGTGATTTCAGCGGCCGTCATTCGGTCAGTCGCATCGCTCACCTGATCTTCAGGAAAATGCCACGGGCCTTCGGGCATTGCCTTGGCGAGTGCCGCTTTCAGTTCAGGAAGGCCGTCCCCCGTGGTGGCGCTGACAAACCAAGTTTCATCAAAACTGGCCCAAATATGGAGCGTTTCAACATGTTTGAGCAATCGCCCCTTATCAGCGATATCGACCTTGTTGAGGATGAGAATCTTCGGCTCGGTGCGGTCTTTGAGCGCGCGCGCGATGGGTTCGACTTTGGTACCAAGCCCGCCTTTGGCGTCAATCACAAGCGCGATCATATCGGCTTCGCTGGCACCGCCCCACGCCGCCTGCACCATCGCGCGGTCAAGCCGCCGTTTGGGCTCAAATATCCCCGGCGTATCAACGAGCATGATCTGCGTTTCACCCTCCATCGCAATGCCGAGCAGTTTGGCGCGCGTCGTTTGCGCTTTGGGCGAGACGATGGCGACTTTTTGGCCAACAAGCGCGTTTACAAGCGTCGATTTTCCCGCGTTGGGCGCGCCAACAATAGCAACAAGGCCGCATTTTCGGGTCATGATAATCTTTCGAGTAAAGCGGCGGCAGCAGCGGTTTCGGCCTCTTGCTTTGATCCGCCGTCAGCGCTGGCCTCACCCGCACTGCCAAGCGAAACAGTAACGGTGAAGCGCGGATTGTGATGCGGGCCCGACCGATCCGCGACATTATAGATAGGTGGCTTACGATTGTGCGCGGCGGCCCATTCTTGCAGCGCTGATTTGGGGTGGCGGGGGGGGGCGGCTTGATCTTCGATGAGCGCTGTCCAGTGTCTGCGGATGAAGGCTTCGGCTTGCGGCATTCCGTGATCGAGGTAGAGCGCACCAATTAGCGCCTCAGTCACATCGCCTAGCACATTATCGCTATCAAACGCCCCATCATCGCGCGCTTGTTTGCCCAGCCGAAGATGCGGCGTGACACCAATCGCACGGCCAACGTTAGCGCAGGCTATGCCCGTCACGAGGCTATTGAAACGGAATGAAAGCTTGCCTTCAGGTTCATCCGGATAATATTCATAGAGCCAGCGCGCCATCACAAGCCCCAGCACACGGTCTCCCAAAAATTCAAGCCGCTCATAGGTTTGCGCGCCGTGGCTACCATGCGTAAGCGCGCGTTCGTAAAGGCTGATGTCAGTAGGTGCGATGCCAAGCTCAGCAACAATCCAGACCGAGAGATCACTCAATAGCCTTGGCCAATTCGTTCCCAACGGGCAGCACTAAACCATGTCCACGGCAGCAGCCAGCTTGCGCTACCATCGGTTGAGAAGAAGCCAAACCAAGCTTTTCCGACGAGATTTTCCTGCGGCACAATACCAATGCCGCCACCTTCAACTGCGGGAAAACGGCTATCAGCGCTGCGATCTCGATTATCACCCATCAAGAATAAATGGCCTTCGGGCACTGCATAGACTTCGGTATCGTCATATTGCGTTGTGCCCAGATCGAAAACATCATAGCTTTTGCCATTGGGCAAAGTTTCAACAAAACGCGGATAGCGGCACCGTTGACTACCATCCGACGCGGTTTCGCGGAACGCACTCACATCGCTTTTGACGCAAGCACTGTTGGGCGTGAGTGGTTCGATGAAATCCGCAATCCGTTTGTGCGGAATGGCTTTACCGTTAATGCTAACAATGCCGCCGTGGACTTCAATCAAATCGCCCGGCAGGCCGATGACGCGCTTGATATAGTCAACGTCATTACTTGGCGGCGCCTTAAATACCACGATATCGCCGCGTTCAGGCTGGCTTGCGAAAATGCGTCCGGGGATCAAAGGAAGCGAAAATGGCAGGCTATATTTCGAATAGCCATATGACCATTTCGATACGACGAGGTAATCGCCAATCATCAGCCGCGGGAGCATCGATTCGGTCGGGATATTAAACGGCGCGAAAATGAAACTGCGTAAGATGAAGACGAACAGCCCCAAGCGGAGGAGGAACCAAAAAAAATCTTTCGTTTCCGATTTTTGTGGCTTCGCTTTTGATGAAGCCTCGGGCAGGGGGGCAGTGGCGCTATCAGTCATGAAAGCGCTCTGCGGCGGCAAGCGCGCAACGTCAAGCACAGGGTGGTAGCGAATATGCAAAGCTGGGATCAAATTGCCGCGATTGAAAGCGCAGCGCTCACCACGCTTTTTGCTGCCGATAAAGATCGGTTAGCTGATTTTACATTCGAAGAGACTGGCATAACCTTCGATTTTTCAAAGACGCATTTGACGCGAGCGCACGTTGCGAGCTTTGCCGCGCTGGCGGGCGAGATGGCGTTTACACACAAGCGAGACACTTTGTTCAGCGGTGCCATTATCAACCCAAGTGAACAGCGTGCGGCTGAACATACCGCAGAACGCGGCGAAGGGAACGCTGATAGCGTAGCGCGCGCAAAGGCTCTCCATGAACGGATGCGCGGGCTTATTGAAGCGATTGAGGCGGGCGTGTTTGGCGAAATCCGCCATTTGCTCCACATTGGCATAGGAGGATCAGCGCTTGGCCCTGATCTATTGATCGATGCGCTGTCTCGCGAATCTGACAGGTTTGATGTTGCCGTGGTTTCAAATGTTGACGGCACAGCGCTTGCCGAAGTCTTTGCCAGTTTTGACCCAAAATATACTTTAATCGCAATTGCCTCAAAAACATTCACCACCAGCGAAACTTTGCTCAATGCAGCAAGCGCACTTGAATGGATGTTGGAAGGCGGCGTTGAAGACCCGCAAGGTCGCGTCATCGCGCTTACCGCAGCGCCTGATAAAGCGATTGAATGGGGCGTTGATGAAACGCGGATATTGCCGTTTAACGAGGCGGTTGGCGGTCGTTATTCCTTATGGTCAAGTATCGGATTTCCTGCGGCGCTGGCGCTGGGCTGGGCCGGTTTTGAGGAGTTGCTCGAAGGCGCTGCGCAAATGGATCGTCATTTCAGACTCACGCCGTTTGCGCGAAATGCGCCATTCCTCGCGGCCTGCGCTGATCTATATTATGCGCAAGTGAAAGGTTGCCAAACGCGCGCGGCCTTTGCTTATGATGAACGTTTGCGGCTTTTGCCGTCCTATCTTCAGCAACTCGAAATGGAATCGAACGGCAAATCGGTTACGTCGGAGGGCTTTCCGCTCGGTCGCCATTCAGCGCCGATTACGTGGGGGGGCGTTGGCACTGACGCGCAGCACGCGGTGTTTCAATTGCTTCATCAGGGCACGCACTTGATCCCGGTTGAGTTTGTTGCGGTGATTGAGCCCGGCCATGATCTTGACGAAGAGCATCACCGCCAATTGCTCGGAAATTGCTTTGCGCAAGGGGCAGCTTTGATGGCAGGCAAAATCCATGATGATCCAGCGCGGGCTTACGACGGTGATAGGCCCTCAACAACGATCCTGCTTGATACGCTTGATCCGCGCACGCTTGGTGCTTTGATTGCATTTTATGAACACCGAACATTTGTTAGTGCGGCCTTGCTCGGCATCAATCCGTTTGATCAGTTCGGCGTTGAGCTTGGCAAAGAAATGGCCAAAGCGATCGAGGCTGGGGGTATTGAATTCGATGCGTCGACCACTGCGCTGCTGGCGCGTGCGGGGCTGTGATAAGTGATGATTTCAAGCTGACCCAATTTCGTCTTTGCGAGCAAAGCGAAGCAATCCATACACTGGTGCGGCGAGTGGATTGCCGCGTCGCTGTGCTCCTCGTGGGAGACGAGTGTGCAAATCTGATAGATTTTGAGTCAGGTAAATATATCTCTATCTATCTGTAATATAGAGGCATTTATCAATGCCAATGTGCTAGTGTGCTAATCACTGTGCTAATCTGTGACAGAAAAATGAGTGCTATTTTGCCCCTCAAAGCGCAGTCAGAGCGGTAATTAGCACTCATCGGCTCCGTCCGGGTGAATCGCGCTCAGCGCCTTTCTGCTGGGCCTTTTCTCTT
>JAYUAU010000007.1:0-33215 GCA_043741135.1 Sphingomonadales bacterium
CCAGCCGCTCTGGACAGGCTGGGGCATATGCCCCAGCGACGCGGCAATCCACTCGCGGCACCATAGTATGGATTGCCGCGCTTCGCTCGCAAAGACGAAATGGATTAACCTACCGTTATCACGTTATAACGCAGTTTCTATCCAGCAATAATCCCGCGCAAATGATCGAATAACGCATCGCTATTCGCTCTCCATGTAAATCGCTCCGCCGACACACGAACCAACTGTTGTGACGGCGGGTTAGCGATCAGATCGATAATTGCCCGCGCAATTGCCTGAGGCTTAGCCGCCACAATCCGTCCTGCCTCAGGCCGATCAACCACCTCGCGCGCGCCGCCGACATCAGTGATGACAATTGGCGTGCCGCACGCGAGCGCCTCGACCCAGACATTGGCCAATCCTTCGGAAGCCGATGCCAGCGCCATCACATCCGCCGCACCGAGCCAGATCGCCATTTCATTATGCGCGATTGAACCGATGAAGCGGACGCGGTCATTCAAGCCCAGTGCGGCCACTTTGGCTTCGATCATGCCGCGATCAGGCCCGTGACCGATCAGCGCAAGAGTCGCGCCTTCAATCTGGCTGAGCGCTTCAACAACCAAGCGCTGTCCTTTGCGTTCAAGCAAATTGCCAACGCACACGATCAGCGGGCCACTCACGCCGAGCGAAGCCTTTGCTGTCGTCCGGTCAAGCGGTTTGAATTGATCAAGCGCAACACCGGTATAATGAACGCGGATTTTATCGCCCGGCATCCCAAGCGCAATCATATCGCGCTTTAACGCTTCGGAAACCGCGAGCATGCCTTGCGCCATTTGGGCAGCGGCGATGATTTGCGTGCGGACGGCAGGCTGTAAGCCCCAAAAATGGATATCACTACCGCGCGCCTTTATAGACACGGGCACGCCAAACGCCGCACCAAGCGCAACCGCAGCGGGGCCATCAGGAAAAAAGAACGAGGCGTCAATCACGTCAAATGCGAAATCTTTGCGAATCTCAGCAAGCAATGGCTGCAAAGCACGCGCCATGAGCCGCGCGTCATACCGACCGCTGACGCCCGGAATATGAATGAACCGGGGTCGGTAAACCTCAACCCCTTGCCATGTTTCGCGGCGCGGCAAGTGTCGAAGTGCTGAGTATTGCGGGTGAAGCGCAATCGGCACCGGCGGAATCCCGATCGGGGCAACCACCCTCAATTCAACATCACCGCGCGATGCGAGCGAAAGCACCTGCGCCTCAACAAACGGCCCAAAGCGCGGGCGTGAGGCGTCGGGAAACAGCGAGCTAAGCGTGAGAATTTTCACAGCGTCGCCGCTGTGAAGCCAATTTCACACGCGACCAAAAGTTCGCTGCCAGCGTCGGGCTCTATCACCGCGAAATCATTCACCAACCAGCATTCACCCGCTTGATAGCGCGCGCACTCGATAGAGCCGCCGCCGCTGACGGGGATCATCCATGCAGGCTTTCCTGCCGTCAATGACAAGGATCGCGCCTGATCATCCCAGCGCTCAAGTATGAATTTATCACTGCTGACAAGCGAAGAGCGCCCTTCGCCAATATCGCCCACAATTGGCGCGACAGTGAACGGCGCAGGCATTGAAACCGCCACCCCCGCACCCAAATGAAGTTCGCGCGGCCTGCCATAATCATAAAGCCGGTAAGTGAGATCAACATTTTGCTGAACCTCAATCAGCGTAATACCAGCGCCGATGGCGTGGATTGTGCCGCTAGGCAAATAGATCACATCGCCCGCCTTAACCGGCTTCCAATCAACCAAAGTCTCGATGCTGCCGTCGAGCGCACTTGCTTGTAGCGCCGCCGCGCTCATCACGGCTTGCGTGCCAATCGCGATGGTCGCGTCAGGCGCGGCGGCAAGGATCACCCACGCCTCAGCTTTACCGTGCGCGTGGCCAGCCGCGCGCGCCTGTTCATCGTTAGGATGAACTTGAATTGAAAGCCGCTCGTTCGTGAACAGATATTTGACAAGGAGGGCAGCCTCTTGGCCCGGCGGCGCGTCAAACCAGATCTCGCCGACGGCGGCTTGATCTGCGCGGGGGTTCTCAAAACCTGGCCACAGCACGCGGGCGCCCCACGGCTTTTCGACCCGGATGGTATCAAGGCGCTGAACCGTCATTCCCCACGTTTAACCGCTGAGCACTAAGAATTGCAATCTCTGTGCTTGGCGTGCGCGCAACAACGCGCTAGACCCTGCTCATGCGTATTGCTTTTGCCAAATCCCTCGCCCTGATTGCTGCTGTCGCGGTGATCGTCCCGATGTCCGGCTGTGCTCGTAACAAGACCAAGGCTGACACATCTTACGTCGCACGCGATGTGAATACGTTGTATTCGGCTGCCAAAGACCGACTTGACCGCAAGCAGTATAAGCTTGCTGCCGCACTGTTTGATGAGGTTGAGCGCCAGCATCCCTATTCGGTCTGGTCACGCCGCGCGCAGCTGATGAGCGCGTTCAGTTATTATGTGGCAGGCGATCATACTGAATCAATTGGTTCAGCGCAGCGGTTCCTTGCCATTCATCCGGGCAACAAAGATGCGTCCTATGCTTATTATCTCGTCGCGCTTAATTATTATGAGCAAATCACCGATGTGACGCGCGATCAAAAGATCACTCAGCAAGCGCTCGATACGATGGGTGAGCTGATGCGGCGCTATCCCAATTCACGTTATGCAGCTGATGCGCGGCTCAAAACCGATCTAATCCGTGATCACCTTGCGGGCAAAGAGATGGAAATCGGGCGATTTTACCAGCGTCGCGCGCTCTGGCTTGCCGCCACTGTTCGGTTCCGCACCGTCGTCGACAAATATGATACCACCACGCACACGCCTGAAGCGTTGCTGCGCCTGACCGAAAGCTATCTTGCGCTTGGTATTCCCGGCGAAGCGCAAAAGGCTGCTGCGGTGCTGGGCAATAATTATCCGGGCAGCAAATGGTATGAGCGCGCTTATGCGTTGATGCAGAAGCATCCCGCCTGATACCGCAACAATGTTAACCCGGCTGTCGATCCGCGATGTCGTGCTGATCGAAGCATTAGACCTTGATTTTGCGCGCGGACTCGGCGTTCTCACGGGTGAGACGGGGGCGGGCAAATCGATTTTGCTCGATGCATTGGGCTTGGCGCTGGGCGGGCGTTCGGCGAGTGGGCTGGTGCGGAACGGGGCTACGCAAGCCAGCGTCTCTGCCAGTTTCGATGCTCCTGAAGCCGCGCGTGAACTGATCGCGCAGCATGATTTGTCAATCGAACGCGGTGAGGAATTGATCGTCCGTCGCACAGTCAAGGCTGACGGTGGCAGCAAAGCCTATATCAATGATCAACCCGTTTCAGCCGCATTGCTCCGCGATGTGGGCAGCCTGCTCGTTGAAATCCACGGCCAGCATGATGATCGCGGGCTGATCAACCCGCGTGGTCATAGGGCGTTGCTTGATAGCTTTGCGCGTGCTGATACTGGCGCGGTCGCCAGCGCCTTTGCCGCGATGCGCGCCGCCGATGAAGCGCTTGAAATTGCGCGCGCGGCGCTTGCCGATGCTGAACGCGACCGCGAATGGCTCGCGCATTCAGTGACTGAGCTTCGCAGTTTTGCCGCGACCCCGGGCGAAGAGGCAGAACTTGCTGAACGGCGCACGAATATGCAGCGTGGTGAGAAGATTGCGGGCGAGCTTGATGCTGTGATCGGTCATATTGACAGCGCGGACGGCGCGCTTTCCGCGCTACGTCAGGCTGCGCGCGTGCTCGACCGGATTGCAGAGGGGCACGCCGCGCTGACTGAGGCGCTTAACGCAGTTGACCGCGCCATCATTGAGGCGAGCATGGCCGATGATTACCTCCGCGACGTCGAACGCACATTGCAGTTCAGCCCATCAGCGCTTGAGGCTGATGAAAGCCGCTTGTTCGATCTGCGTGCGCTCGCGCGCAAACACCGTGTTCAGCCTGATGATCTCGCCGCGCTCACCGCTGATCTCAGCGCGCGCTATGATGCGATTGAAGCTGGTGGTGAGGGCATTGCCAAGCTTGAGGGTGATGTGGCGCGCACGCGAGGCGCTTACCGCGCGGCAGCCGCAGCGCTCACTGATACGCGGTGTGCAGCAGCGCAGAAACTTGACCGAGCGGTGATGGCTGAACTCGCCCCGCTCAAGCTTGATGCGGCGCAATTCAAAACAGTCGTGGCCCCTTTGCCCGAGACGGGTTGGGGCGCGCACGGCCAAGACCGGGTCGAATTTGAAATTTCAACCAACCCCGGCGCGCCGTTTGCCCCGATGATCAAGATTGCCAGCGGCGGCGAGCTCTCTCGCTTCATCTTGGCGTTGAAAGTAGCGCTCGCCGAAGAAGGCAGCGTGCCAACGATGATCTTTGACGAAATCGATCGCGGCGTTGGCGGCGCGGTGGCGAGCGCGATTGGAGACCGATTATCGCGGCTTTCAAAAGGCGCGCAGCTTTTGGTCGTCACGCACAGCCCGCAGGTCGCAGCGCGCGGCGATGCGCATCTGATGATCGCCAAATCGCATGACGGGACGGTGACACGCACCTCTGTTCGGGTGCTAGGGAGTGACGAGCGCCGCGAGGAAATCGCGCGGATGTTATCGGGTGCTGAGGTGACTGATGAGGCACGCGCGCAGGCGAAGCGATTATTAGAGGTGGTGTGATGACGAAACTGTCCGGTGATGACGTAAAAGCGTTGAGCCTAGGCTCGGCTTTGATTTACTGCTCAACAACAGAAGGAAACGTTGAGAAGTTCCCAGCGGTGATCAAGATGATAAAAACCTATAGAGCCGACCTTGACGTCTACATGGGCGAACGACATCCAACTCGAATTCCGTGGAGTTTCAAGACGAACCAACCAGTCGGAAAATCTCGAGGGTATTTAGGTACAGTTTGGCTGGAGCGATCATCGGGTGCTTGATATCGAACACTTAACCAAAGCTGAAGCTGCCAATGAACTCATGCGCCTTGCGAAGGCGATTGCGTATCATGGTGCGCTGTATCACAGCGACGACGCGCCTGAAATTAGTGACGCTGAATATGACGGTCTCGTGCGGCGGAACAATGAGCTTGAGGTGGAGTTTCCTGAGCTTGTTCGCGCCGACTCGCCGTCGAAAATGGTTGGCGCCGCGCCAGCTGCCTCGCTCTCCAAAATCGCGCATGCCAAGCCGATGCTCAGCCTTGATAATGCGTTTGACGATAATGACGTCACCGATTTTATCGCGCGCGTTCGGCGCTTCCTCAACTTGCCCGATGATACTCCTGTAGCGCTGACCGCTGAGCCAAAGATTGACGGGCTTTCCTGTTCGCTGCGTTATGTGAACGGCAAGCTCGTTCAAGCGGCCACGCGCGGCGATGGTTCGGTGGGTGAAGATGTGACAGCGAATGTCGCGGCGATTAGCGATATTCCGCAACGATTGAGCGGGGATGCCGCCGCAACCTTCGAAATTCGCGGCGAAGTCTATATGGCGAAATCAGATTTCGAAGCGCTCAACCTTGCACAAGAGGCAGCGGGTGAAAAACTATTTGCCAATCCGCGCAATGCTGCGGCTGGATCGCTACGCCAAAAGGATGCAAGCGTCACCGCCGCGCGGCCCCTGCGTTTCCTCGCGCACGGATGGGGGGAGGTTTCAAACCTGCCCGCTGATACGCAATCCGGCGTGATGAAGGCGATTGAGGCGTGGGGGGTGCCTGTTTCTGACGCGCTCATTTCTGCTACCGACGCGGGGGGCATCTTGAGCCATTATGCTGGTATCGAAGCGAGCCGCGCTGATCTGCTCTTCGATATTGACGGCGTGGTTTACAAGGTTGATCGGCTCGATTGGCAGGCGCGTCTGGGTTTTATGGCGAAGGCCCCGCGCTGGGCGATTGCGCATAAATTTCCCGCAGAACAAGCGCAGACGACGTTGCTCAGCATCGATATTCAAGTCGGCCGCACGGGCAAGCTGACCCCGGTCGGGCGGCTCAAACCTGTTGGGGTCGGCGGGGTGATCGTGTCGAACGTTACGCTCCATAACCGTGACGAGATTGAGCGATTGGGTGCACGCCCCGGTGACCGCGTGATTGTTCAACGCGCAGGTGACGTTATTCCACAGATTGTGCGCGTACTAACGCTGGATGAAGATCGCCCCGCATTCATCTATCCCGATCACTGCCCAATGTGTGATAGCGAGGCGCGCGCTGAGGAAGGCGAAGTCGATATACGGTGCACCGGCGGAATGATCTGCCCCGCACAGCGCGTCGAGCGATTGAAACATTTCGTCTCACGCGGCGCGCTTGATATTGAAGGGTTGGGCGAAAAGAGTGTTGAGGAATTTTTTGGCCTCGGCTGGTTGCAAAGCCCTGCTGATATCTTCCGTTTGAAAGCGCGCCGCGCTGAGATCACGGGGCGCGAAGGGTGGAAGGATAAATCAGTCGCGAACATGTTGGCGGCGATTGAAGCCAAGCGCGCGCCAGATCCGATCAAATTCATCTTCGGGCTTGGCATTCGCCATATTGGGGCTGGCACATCAAAAGACCTCGTGCGCGCGTTTGGCAGCGTTGAGGCCATAGCAGAAGTGGCTAAGCGCGAAGGCGGCACTGTCGAATTGACGGCGATTGATGGCATCGGGCCAGTCGTCGCGAAGTCGCTCGCTGAATTTTTCCATGAACCGCATAACCGCGGCGTTTGGGATGATTTGCTGAGCGAGGTTTCCCCGCCGCCCTATGTATCAAATGTCCGCGCGTCGTCGGTCAGCGGTAAGGTCGTCGTATTCACCGGCACCCTCGAAACGATGAGCCGCGATGAAGCAAAGGCGCAAGCCGAAGCATTGGGCGCCAAAGTATCAGGTTCTGTCAGCGCCAAAACTGATGTGCTCGTGGCTGGCCCTGGCGCTGGATCAAAGCTTAAAAAGGCTGCTGAACTCGGTATCGAAGTAATTGATGAAGCCGGGTGGGCGGCGATTGTGGCGGGGGCGGGCTAGAGCGTGATGACATATGGTTGATTGGTTACCACCTAGAGCAACTCGCAATAAATCTGCACCACCCGTCTTTGCGAGCGAAGCGCGGCAATCCATACGAGGGTGCGGCGAGTGGATTGCTTCGTCGCTTTGCTCCTCGCAAAGACGATTCACATTTTACACAAGTTGCGCTAATACCAACTTGCGTTGATATGAACCCATTTCGTCTTTGCGAGCTGAGCGAAGCAATCCAGCTTTTGAGCCATTCTGGATTGCTTCGCTTGCGCTCGCAAAGACGGCAAAATGAGTCAGAATCAACGCACATTGGTATAACCGCATCCCTGTCTCCCGGCGGGTCGATGTCGAAGGGTTGCCCTTGACTCCGACGAGAAGGACAGCCCTTCGACATCGACCCGTCGGGAGACAGGGTAGACGGAGTTTGGGTCAACCATATGTCATCATACTCTAATCGCCTTGACCAAATCGTCCGCGATTCCTTTCATTTGCGGGCAACAGCGCGGTGCCACCGCATCACTCCGCCACTAAAAGGTGACCACGCCGATGTGCGCACCCCCGCTGCTGCCAATGCGTTGCTTGTCCAATTGTTGCAAGTGTTGAAGAGGCTATACGGCCCGCGCGCATTGTAAAATACGTCGCTTTCGCCGTAGCCTGCGATTGCTGTCGCGTGGCCATCCGCATCGATAATGATTGAGGCACGGATGAAGCCTAGCAGTTTGCGATAGGCGTTGGGCGTCAAGCTCACGGGGCGAGGATCATCGACATCATCGGGGCTTTGCAAATGATCAACATGAACCAGTGTTTGGCCGCTCCCGATCAGCGCAGAGAGTGCGGTCGAAACTTTAACATCAGCGAGCGTCGGTGTGTTCAAGTAAAAGTCCCGATCGCCCCACCCCAGCAAAAGCCAATTTCCCGCTAGTTTGGGATTAGGAAGGTCGGTAGGGCGGATGATTAGACTTAAATCTTCGCCGCTCGCTGATACGGGAACGATCAGCCCACTATGGTAACCATTGGTGACGACATAGATGGTGATGCCATCAGGCGGCTCTCGCCAATCCCCGTTGCGCGGCACATGGCTACCGATCAGCGCGGCGAAGAAGAAAAGTGCGACCAGCCCAACAAGCCCGCAAAACAGAGGCTTTACTAACCGCTTGCCCATATGATGAACTCACTCAAGCGCTTCAGTCTGGATGCCCCACGAGGACTCGAACCTCGATAAACGGAATCAGAATCCGGTATCTTACCATTAGATGATGGGGCAGCAGACAGAGCTTTCAATTAGGGCGCGGCCGTAAATTTGTCAATCTCACCTATCTTGCGGAATGGGGCTGAGCGCGCTAATCCTGCTCCCAAGTACCGGCGGGATCACCCGAACCGGAGAATAGAAAAGAATTTAGGGAATGGCGCAGTTTTCTGCCACCCCGCCACCGCCGCACATGCGCGCGCGTGGCCCAGTCTCCGGCGCATCAACCCGCGCACGCTTTCCCATGCGCAAATCATATGCTGCGCTTGATCTTGGCACGAACAATTGCCGGATGTTAATCGCGCGGCCTGATGGTGAAGGGTTTTTCATCGTCGACGCTTTCTCGCGGATCGTCCGGTTGGGCGAGGGGCTTGGTGCCAACGGCGTTTTGAGTGATGTCGCGATGGACAGGGCGGTCGCAGCACTGAGCATTTGCGCTGAAAAGCTCCGCCGTCGCGGCGTCTATCTTGCGCGCTCGGTTGCCACCGAAGCTTGCCGCCGCGCGCGCAATGGCGAAGATTTCGTCGCGCGGGTTTATGCCGAAACAGGTATCAAGCTTGATGTGATCAGCCCAGAGGAAGAGGCGCGCTTGGCTGTAATGGGCTGTCATAAATTGCTTGAACCCGGAAGCGGGCTTGCGCTGGTTTTTGATATTGGCGGGGGATCAACTGAGCTTGCGGTTGTCGATACGAGCGGCGATGAACCGCGCACGCTCGATTGGATCAGCGTGCCGTGGGGTGTTGTGTCGCTCGCCGAATGTGAGGCGGCTGATGAGGCGTGCTTGCCAACGCGATTGGCGGCTTACGAACGAATGCGTGAGCGTGTTCGCGAGAGCTTTGACGCCTTTGCGGGTCGCCAATCAGGATCGCGCGACGGGTTGCGCTTGCTCGGCACCAGCGGCACGGTAACGACGCTTGCAAGTGTTCACCTCCAATTGCCAAGCTATGACCGGCGGCAGATTGATGGCCTGATCGTGCCCAGTGAAGCGATGCGTGAGATTAGCCGGAAACTATCGCATATGTCAGTGGCCGAACGCGCAACATTGCCCTGCATCGGGCTAGAGCGCGCCGATTTGGTTGTAGCAGGGTGCGCGATCCTTGAAGCTATCCTCGATATCTGGCCAGCAGAGCGCGTTGGCGTTGCTGACCGCGGCATTCGTGAAGGCATTTTGCGCCAGTTGATGGCATCGGGAGCAGGACAATGAGCCGCGGCGGATCAGGCGGGCATACCCGCGTAAAAACCGCGCGCGGGCGCACCACATCATCAAACCGCTGGCTCGAACGCCAATTGAATGACCCTTATGTCAAACGCGCGCATGCCGAAGGATATCGCAGTCGGGCGGCGTATAAGCTGATCGAACTTGATGAAAAGTTTGGCTTCTTGAAAGGCGTCAAACGCGTTGTTGATCTCGGAATTGCGCCGGGCGGCTGGGCGCAAGTGGTCGGGCGGCAATGCCCCGGCGCAAAGGTCGTCGGGATTGATTTGCTCCCCGTTGATCCGATCTCGGGCGTTGATATCGTCCAGATGGATTTCATGGATGATGCAGCGCCGATTTGGTTGATCGATCATCTCGGCTCGGCGCCTGATATCGTGCTATCTGATATGGCGGCGAACACCGTTGGCCATCCGCAAACCGATCATTTACGGACGATGGGGCTGGTTGAGGCGGCGGTTGATTTTGCGGTGCAAGTGCTGCGCCCGGGTGGCACATTCGTTGCCAAATCGCTCGCGGGCGGCGGCGATGCTGCGCTGGTCGCGATCCTCAAAGCGAACTTCACAAGCGTGAAACATGCCAAGCCCCCCGCCAGTCGTAAGGGATCATCCGAATGGTATGTGATCGCAATGGGGTTTAAGGGTGCGAGGGTATCATCCGCCCATGAACCCGAATAAATGCCCCGCAACTTTGCGCATCTGAATTTCTTCGGAGCCCTCGGTGATGCGGTAGCGGCGGTGGTGGCGGTAGATATGTTCAAACGGCTTGTGTCGCGAATATCCCATCCCGCCGTGAACTTGCATCGCGAAATCCGCCGCATTGCAGCACAGCCGGTTGGCGCGGTAATTGCACATCGATACTTTATCTGAAAGCCGCGTTGCGACTTCGGGCTTGGTCATCATGTCCATTTGTGCGGCGGTTTTGTAGATCAACAGCCGCAGCATTTCAGCCTCGGTGGCGAGCTCGACCAACGGAAACTGAATCGCCTGATTGGTTGCGAGCGGTTTGCCGAATGGCTTACGCTCGCGGGCGTAAGCTATTGATTCATCGATGCAATATTGCGCCGCGCCCAGCGAGCTTGCGGCCTGACGGATACGGTTTTCATGAACGAAATGCTGCGCGACGGCAAGGCCTGCATCCAATTCCCCGAGGATAGCGCTTTCAGACACCCAAACGCCGTCATAAGCAATTTTCGCATGATCAGTGGGCATGTTGAACGTCCACAAATACTCGCCGATTTCAAACCCCGGTGCATCGGTGGGCACGATGAAGCAGGTAATCCCACGCGCTTTGCCGTCCTCGCCACCGGTGCGCGCAAAGGTCATCACATGGCTCGTCACATGAACGCCTGTGATCCACATCTTGTTGCCGTCGATCCTATATCCCGCAACGCCCCCGCGCACTTCGGGAACTGCAATCGTATCCATATGTGTCGCGTCGCTGCCATGATGTTCTTCGGTCAGCCCAAAGCTCCAGCCCATTTTTCCTTCAAGCATTGGCGGGATGAAATCTGCCTTTTGTTGGGGCGTGCCAAAATCGCGGAGCATTAGAACTTGAACGAGATTGCCAACGATGCTGCTTTCATTCTGCAAATCATTATGCAGCCCGAGGCCTTTGTGCGCGAGATGATGGCGGATGACGGCCATCGCTAGGTTGCTGCCATCCTGCCCGCCATATTCTTTCGGAATCGCATAGCGATAGTGTCCAGCGCGGTCGGCCACTTGTCGCATTTCACCGAGCAGCGCCCACCACTGCGCGTTGGGCAAGCCTTTGCGATCCCAATCGGTGCGCGCATCTTCACGCCGGTGATCAAAGAAGCGGATATTATCATCGCGGCTCTCAATCGGTTTGATCTCAGCGTCAATGAAAGCATCAAGTATAGTCAGATAGGCGGCGATTTCGGCGGGCACTTCAAAGAGCATCACTATTCCTATCTCAGTTCATTTTATGACTAGGCTTTGGCGTAAATCAGTCCAGTATCGGGTGAAACGAATCAAAGGAAAAAGCAATGCGTGCGAAGGTTTTGTTCGGCTCTGCACTGGCAATATTATGCGTGGGCGCAGCGCCGTCGCAACAAATTGTGCCACCGCCAAACCTCCCCAAAGTGACGCCTCCCGCAGCGCCGGCTCCACACGCAGCCCAGAAACCAGCCCTGCCCGAGCCAAGCAAGGAAGCGATTTCGGCTCAGTCGCTGATTGATGGTGCGCTCAAAAAGATCAACAAGGATATCAAACGCGAAGGCAATATCTGGCAGTTTGAAATCGGCAAACGCCAAGTGATTGTCATCACAGATCCTCGTGCTGAGCGGATGCGGATCATGGTGCCAATTGTTGAAGCAAAAACGCTCGACAACGGATTACTGACGCGGTTGATGCAAGCCAATTTTGATAGCGCGCTTGATGCCCGCTATGCAATTGCGCAGGACTTATTATGGGGCACATTCATCCATCCGTTAACATCGCTGAGCGAAACCGATTTTGTTTCAGGGCTAGCCCAAGCGCTTGCGGTCGCAGATAATTACGGCACAAGCTATTCAAGCGGCGCGGTCGTGTTTGGCGGCGGCGATAGCACAACGATCCAAGCGCAAGATTTGCTCGAACTGCTCAAGCAAAAAAGCGAAGCTGATAAAAATCGCGTGATTTGAGTGCAGTCGCGCCTTATTCGTTAATCGTCCCCTTACTATGTTTGTTGCGCCCATGCTGATTGCCCGCGCCTTATAAAGTAAGGCGATGGAGATGAACCAACCCAGCCAGCGGCTTCAATCATTGCAAATGTTGCGCGGTATTGCGGCATTGCTTGTCGTGGTTGTGCACGCCATCAATGTGTCTGATTTTCGTTCCGATTTGGGCTATTCATGGCTTGGCAGCGCGTTTGCATTGAATGAATTTGGGGCTACGGGCGTTGATCTCTTCTTTGTGATTAGTGGTTTTGTGATGGCGTTTGCGCTCACTCAGGCGCCTGATACGCCACCCAAAACATTCATTCGCCAACGGCTAATCCGAGTGTTGCCGCCATTCTGGTTGCTCGCGCTTGGCTATACGGCATTGCGGTTCATGCTTGAACTTCCACTTGATTCAAAAGAAATATTGACCGCAATCACGCTCGTCCCGCTTGCCGACGGAGCTCATTATGTGACCCCCATCCTCATTGTCGGCTGGAGCTTGGCGTTTGAGCTGATATTCTATTCACTCGTCGCAGCGTCGCTTTACGCCGCTCCTGCTTGGCGAATGCGCGCGCTGTTGGTCACACTTTTCATCTGCGGAACAATCGGCGCGATATTTCCGCCCGCGATTGGAATAGTGAAACTCATTTTTAACCCGATAATTTTTGAATTTGGATTGGGCATTGCCGTGTTTTGTCTTTGGCAGTCGCAGATGATATCCCTTCATGCTGCTCGGTGTCTCGGCGGGCTTGGATGCTTTATGCTGTTGTTGACAGCGTTTCACGGATTTAGCTTTCAAACCCCACATTTGCCGCTTGTCGCAGGTGAAACAGGGCTGTTGCGAACCTTCAGCTGGGGTGTGCCGTGGGCCGCAATTGTGCTTGCTGCGGTTGAAACTGACAGTGCTCAAACGACAACAGCGACGCCATCACCACTCAAGTCAGCCCTGCTCGCGCTCGGCAATGCTTCCTATTCGTTGTATTTGGCGCACATGTTTGTCATGTTAGCGGCTCAAACATTGTGGGAGCCAGGCTGGGTCACGGCTGATATTATGATCTCGTTACTTGTAGGGCTTGCGGTGCTCGCGGGGATAGGTTGCTACCGCTGGATTGAACGCCCACTGTTGCTCTCAATGCGACACGCAAAAACGAGCGCTGCACTGCGGATGATTCCAACGGTAAGCGCCTACTGAACGAAGAAACGATGCGCAGTCGGAAATCGACGTCGTCCTCTCCCTTGACGCCCGCGATCACGCCACCCATATGCGCTCCGTTAGCAATCACCCAAGTTGAGTGCTAACACACGATTCGCTTCGATTGGTTCTGCACTGGCAGGACTGCAAATATAGAGGAAAACATTATGGCATTTCGTCCCCTGCACGACCGCGTGCTGGTTCGCCGCGTTGAAGCGGAAGAAAAAACCGCTGGCGGCATCATCATCCCCGATACTGCCAAAGAAAAGCCGCAAGAAGGCGAAGTCGTCTCAGTGGGCACTGGCACTAAGGCTGAAGACGGCAAAATTACACCGCTTGACGTGAAGGCGGGCGATAAGATTCTGTTCGGCAAATGGTCGGGCACCGAAGTCAAGATTGACGGTGAAGACCTGTTGATCATGAAGGAATCCGATATTCTTGGGATTGTTGGCTAGTCCTCCCCGAACCACGAAATTTGAAGGAATAAGCACATGGCTGCAAAAGAAGTTAAATTTGGCCGCGACGCGCGTGAGCGCATCCTGCGCGGCGTTGATATCCTTGCTGACGCGGTAAAGGTAACGCTTGGCCCCAAGGGTCGTCACGTCGTTATCGATAAGTCGTTCGGCGCACCTCGCATCACAAAGGACGGCGTTACCGTCGCCAAAGAAATCGAACTTAAGGATAAGTTCGAAAATATGGGCGCACAGATGGTTCGCGAAGTTGCTTCGAAAACCAATGATGTCGCAGGCGACGGCACGACGACCGCAACGGTTCTCGCGCAAGCGATCGTTCGCGAAGGCATGAAATCAGTCGCGGCTGGCATGAACCCAATGGATCTCAAGCGCGGGATTGACCTTGCCGTCACTGCCGTGGTGGCTGATCTTAAGGCACGTTCGAAGCCTGTTGCGGGCACTGCCGAAATCGCGCAAGTTGGCATCATTTCATCAAACGGCGATACTGTTGTTGGCCAGAAAATTGCTGAGGCGATGGAAAAGGTCGGCAAAGAAGGCGTGATCACTGTTGAAGAAGCCAAGGGCCTCGATTTTGAACTTGATGTTGTTGAAGGCATGCAGTTTGACCGCGGTTACCTGTCGCCATATTTCATCACCAACGCTGAAAAGATGCTCGTTGAGTTGAACGACCCTTACGTTCTGATCCATGAAAAGAAGCTCAGCAACTTGCAAGCGATGCTCCCCATCCTTGAAGCTGTGGTTCAGTCGGGCCGTCCGCTTCTGATCATCGCTGAAGATATTGAAGGCGAAGCACTTGCAACGCTCGTGGTCAACAAGCTGCGCGGTGGCCTCAAAATTGCAGCGGTGAAGGCACCAGGCTTTGGTGATCGTCGTAAGGCGATGCTTGAAGATATCGCGATCCTGACGAAGGGTGAAATGATTTCCGAAGACCTTGGTATTAAGCTCGAAACCGTCACGCTCGCGATGCTTGGCCAAGCCAAGCGCGTCACGATTGACAAGGATAACACCACAATCGTTGATGGTGCTGGTGATGGTGATGCGATCAAGGGTCGCGTTGAAGCGATCCGTGCGCAGATTGAAAACACCACGAGCGACTATGATAAGGAAAAGCTGCAAGAGCGTCTTGCCAAGCTTGCGGGCGGTGTTGCTGTGATCAAGGTTGGCGGTAACACTGAAGTTGAAGTCAAAGAACGCAAAGACCGCGTTGATGATGCGCTCCACGCCACGCGCGCTGCGGTTGAAGAAGGCATCGTCCCCGGTGGCGGCACAGCCTTGCTTTACGCTACCAAAGCGCTTGAAGGCATAACCGGCATCAACGACGATCAAACGCGCGGTATCGATATCGTTCGTAAGGCCATCGTTACGCCGCTTCGTCAAATTGCTACGAATGCTGGTTTTGACGGTGCGGTCGTATCGGGCAATCTGCTTCGTGAAAATGACGAAACAATGGGCTTCAACGCATCAACCGATGTCTATGAAAACCTTGTGAAGGCCGGCGTGATCGATCCAACCAAGGTCGTTCGCACAGCACTTCAGGATGCGGCATCGGTGGCAGGTCTGTTGATCACAACCGAAGCGGCAATCTCTGATGCGCCAGAAGACAAAGCCGGTGGCGCGGGCGGTATGCCCGGCGGCATGGGCGGTATGGGTGGTATGGGCGGAATGGACTTCTAGTCCAACGCTCACGCAAGTTACTGAACAAGGGGTCGGGCAAGGAAACTTGTCCGGCCCTTTTTTTGCGCCCTCATTGGATCTCTTTTTGAGGCGGAGCTGCGGTAGTAACTGATCCGGTAACGGCGGGTTGATCGAGAAGTGCTGCGGCATTGTTGAGCGCATCTGCCTCGCTTTGCGACACACCACCGATAGCGCTGTCACTTCCGCCGCTACAGCCAAGCAGGAGCAAAGTGAGACTGAAAACGATTGAACAGCGTCGCATCATGATTTCCTCGCTCAGACATAAAAAGGGCTGCATCCGCTTAGCAGATGCAGCCCTTTCAATACCGGTTTTGGCGGTTAAGCCAAATCTGGATTACTTCTTCATTGCATCCGCAGCAGCGTCAACAGCACTTGCAGCGCCGTCTTTGGCCTTATCGGCCATTGCGCCAGCACCATTGGCCATTGCATCGGCACCAGCTGCCATTGCGTCGGCGCCATTGGCCATTGCATCAGCACCATTGGCCATTGCATCGCCAGCAGCATTCATCGAAGCGTCAGCTGCATTTTCAGCACCATCAACAACTTCAGTTGCCATAGCGTCTGCTGTGTTTGCAGCATCTGCAGCTGGCTTTTCGCCGCAGGCAGCAAGGCCCATTGACGTTGCGAGTACAAGTGAAAGAACGATTGATTTCTTCATAGGTAAATTCCTCCCGTTTATAGGTCAACAAAGTAGCGGTCAGCGCGAAAGGGCTTCACACCTCTTCGGACCGGCTCGTTTCTCTAATCATTCATCCCCCCCATTGCAATGGGGTTTTTTACTTCACGACAAACCGAGATAAAGCAGCATTGGAAAGTGTGACTTTTTTAAGGCCTTGACCACATATAAAGAATTCTTTATATGATGTTCCATGGTTATTTCGCTTGATCGGTTTCGCGCGCTCGCTGATCCAACGCGGTTGCGAATCGTCGCGCTGCTGCGAACGATGGAGCTCGCGGTGGGCGAATTGGCGCATGTTCTGGGACAGAGCCAGCCTCGCGTGTCACGTCATGTCAAAATCCTGTGCGACGCTGGCATTGCAAAGCGTCGCCGCGAAGGCAGCTGGGTGTTTCTCGTTCCCGGAGATCCAAGCTGCGTCGCGCCGCTTTTCAGCCTCATTGACGAATGGCAGGCATCGGTCCCGCTTGATCATTGGGTGATCGCCGATGCCGCTCGCTTGGCCGCAGTGCGCGCTGATCGCGCCGCCGCTGCCGAGCGTTATTTTACCGCGCACGCAGGGCAATGGGATGCGATGCGTTCGCTTCATGTTGCTGAAAGTGAAGTTGAGGCCGCGATGGAGCGCGCGCTGAGTGACGCGCCCATCGGCGTGCTGATTGATATCGGCACGGGTACGGGTCGGATGATCGAGCTTTTTGGCGCGCAAGCCGTTCATGCAACGGGGATTGATCGCAGCCCTGAAATGCTCCGTTTGGCGCGCGCCAAACTGGCCGAATCACCCTTATCCAAATGGGATTTGCGACAGGGCGACATCAGCGCGCTCCCCATTGCGGCGGGCCAAGCAGACACTGTCATCATGCACCAAGTGCTCCATTTCATTCCAGCGCCCGAAGCGGCGGTTTCTGAGGCAGCGCGATTAGTCAAAGCTGGCGGGCGACTTTTGATCGTCGATTTCGCGCCGCATGAACGCGAATCACTCCGCACTGAGGACGCTCACGCGCGGCTCGGCTTTTCGGACATTCAAATCAAAAGCTGGTTCGAAGACGCTGGGCTGGAGGTTGATTTGATTGAAGAACTTGCGGGCGGGGAACTCACCGTAAAAATCTGGCGCGGTCGCCGTATCGCCGTGCCCCAACTAAAGGCCGTTGCCGCATGAACTTAACGCTCCCCCAACTCCACGAAGCGCGGCGCGCGATTGAAAGCCCGCTGTTTGCTGATCTCGCGGGCGATGCTTCGGTGTCGTTTGAATTCTTTCCACCAAAAACCGAAAAGATGGAGGAAACGCTCTGGCAATCGGTCAAAACACTGGCACCGCTTGGCCCGCGTTTTGTCTCAGTCACTTACGGCGCTGGGGGATCAACGCGCGAACGCACGCACGCGACGGTTGCGCGAATCGTTAAGGAAACATCAGTTCCCGCCGCTGCCCATCTTACATGCGTCGGCGCAAGCAAAGCTGAAATCGCCGAAGTTGCGACGGCTTATTGGGAAGCCGGTGTGCGCCATATTGTGGCCCTACGCGGCGATGCGCCGATTCTCGGCGCTAAGTTTGAACCGCATCCCGATGGCTATGCGGGGGCGGCTGAACTTGTCGCGGGCTTGCGCAAGATTGCTCCTTTTGAAATTTCGGTGAGCGCATATCCTGAAACACACCCTGATGCAGCGGACGCGCAAGCTGATCTCGATCACCTCAAGCGCAAGATCGATGCGGGGGCGACACGCGCGATTACGCAGTTTTTCTTCACCCCCGAAACTTACTTCGGTTTTCGCGATTCGGTGGCCGCTGCTGGCATTGATGTTGAGATCGTTCCCGGGATCATGCCCGTATCAAACTTTGCAAGCACCAAGCGGATGGCAGCAATGTGCGGAACCAGCGTTCCTGATTGGATGGAACGGCTGTTTGTCGGGCTTGACGATCATCCCCCCGCGCGGCAACTCGTGGCCGCAACGATTACGGCTGAACTGTGCCGCAAACTCTATGCGGGCGGCGTTCGCAACTTTCATTTTTATACGCTCAACCGTGCTGAGCTTAGCTATGCCATTTGTCACTTACTGGGATTGAGACCGATATCATGAGTGCGCGTCAAGCTCTCCTCGCCGCCGCTGCTGATCGCATTCTGATCACTGACGGCGCGTTTGGTACTGAGATACAGAATTGGAAGCTATCCGAAGCTGATTATGCGGGGTCGCTTAGCCTCGGCCATGATCAAAAGGGTAATAATGATATCCTCGCGCTGACCAAGCCCGAGGTAATCGAGAGCATCACCAAGGCCTACCTCGGCGCGGGATCAGATATTGTTTCAACCAACACATTTAGCGCCAATTCGATAAGTCAGGCGGATTACGGTGCCGAACACCTCGTGCGCGAAATCAATCGCGCTTCGGCGGGCATAGCGCGAAAGGCAGCTGATGCGATGGCCGCGAGCGATGGCCGCCCGCGCTTTGTGGCAGGAGCCATTGGCCCAACCAACAAGACGCTCTCGCTCTCCCCCGATGTCAACGATCCGGGATACCGTGAGATTAGTTTCGACTATCTCAAAGGCGTTTACCGCGAACAAGTTGATGCCCTCATCGAAGGCGGCGTAGATTTCATCCTGATTGAGACGGTGTTTGATACGCTCAACGCCAAAGCGGGCGTGATGGCGGTTCTTGATGCGCAAGACGCGGCGGGGCGTGATATCCCAATGATGATCTCAATGACGCTGACCGATCTCTCAGGCCGCAACCTCTCAGGCCATACCGTCGAGGCTTTCTGGTGCGCGGTGCGCCATGCCAAGCCCGTCACGATTGGCCTCAATTGCTCGTTTGGTGCCGAACAGCTACGCCCGCATGTGAAGGTTCTTTCCGGCATCGCTGATACGCTGATCATGGTTTACCCTAATGCGGGTCTGCCCAATGATCTGGGTGAATATGATGAACTACCCTCGGAGACCGCTGCGCTTGTCGGCGAATGGGCAGCGGCAGCGCAGGTTAATATCCTTGGCGGCTGCTGCGGATCAACGCCCGCGCATATCGCGGCGATGGCAAAGACCGTGGCGGGGATGAAACCGCGCCTCATCACCCCGCCGCCAGTGCAAACAAGGCTCGCGGGATTGGAGCCGATGGTGCTCGCAGCGTGACGTTGTGTTTTACACGCATTACGCTATACGTATAGCTTAGAAGGATCCACGCTATGCAACACCGAATGACGATCACACTCGATAGCGAGGTTTACAAAGGCTTGCAGCGCTATGTCGCGCCGCGCAAACGCAGCCAGTTTATTGAAAACGCGATTCGACCGCTGCTCAATCAATCCGAGGCCGATTTGGAAGCGGGGTATGCGGCTATGGCTGCGGATGAACAAGAAAATGAAGAGGCGCGCGGCTGGATAGAAGGATTGATGGGGGACTGTCTCGATGCCGATGATGCGTGGTGAAGTGTGGTGGGTGGCGTTTGACCCCTTGATTGGGACTGAAATCCAGAAAACTCGCCCCGCTATCATTGTAAGCAATAATGGCGCCAACCGGCGTCTTGACGGTATCGTAGTTGTTCCGGTGACCAGCAATGTGCAACGTGTTTACCCAGGTCAGGCAGTGGTTCAGGTCAATGATCGCGCAAGCAAGGCGCGCGTTGACCAAATCAAAGCCGCCGATAAATCGCGTCTCAAAAGCTTTATCTGCGCGCTGACCGATGAAGAAATGGCCGAAGTCGATCAGGCCATCAAACAGCATCTGGGCGTGTGACGATGAACGCGGCTTAGTTCAAAAATCCTCCTCGGAACGGGGAGGTGGCAACCCGAAGGGTTGACGGAGGGGCCGGCTGAGGCAGGTCACACCGTCAAAATTCGGGTTTTGCCTAACCCGGCCCCTCCACCGGCTTCGCCGGTCCCCCTCCCCGTTCCGGGGAGGATTTTTGGAAGAAAAGATGACCACACGATCAACCGCCACTTTCGTCAATATCGGTGAACGCACCAACGTCACCGGCTCTGCCGCGTTCAAAAAGCTCATCATGGCGGGCGATTATCCGCGCGCGGTTGAGGTTGCGCGCCAGCAAGTCGAAAATGGCGCGCAGATTATCGACATCAATATGGATGAAGGGCTGCTTGATAGCCTTGAAGCGATGGAAACCTTCGTCAAGCTGATCGCGGCGGAGCCTGATATCGCGCGTGTCCCGTTCATGATTGATAGCTCAAAATGGTCAGTGATTGAGGCTGGGCTGAAATGCGTCAGCGGTAAGCCAATCGTCAATTCGATCAGCATGAAAGAAGGCGAAGCACAGTTCATCGAACAAGCACGCAAATGCATGAATTACGGTGCCGCTGTTGTCGTCATGGCGTTCGATGAAACCGGCCAAGCCGATACCAAAGCGCGCAAGATTGAGATTTGCGAGCGCGCGTATAAGCTTTTGCTGAGCATCGGTTTTCCGCCTGAAGATATCATTTTTGATCCTAACATCTTTGCGGTCGCCACGGGGATTGAAGACCATGATAATTATGCCGTAGATTTCATCGAAGGCGTTCGCGAAATCAAGGCACGCTGCCCGCATGTCCATTTCTCGGGCGGTCTTTCAAACCTATCGTTCAGCTTTCGCGGCAATGAACCCGTGCGTCGCGCGATGCATTCTATCTTTCTGTATCACGCGATCCCTGCCGGGCTTGATATGGCGATTGTCAACGCAGGCCAGCTTGATATCTACGATGCGATTGATGCTGAACTGCGCGATGCGTGCGAAGATGTGATCCTCAACCGTCCTGCGCGCAATCCAGATGAAACCCCCACTGAGCGTCTCGTCACACTCGCAGAGAAGTATCGCGGCACAGATGCGGCGACTGAAAAGGCCGCTGAAGAATGGCGCAGCTATGATGTTGCCGCGCGGCTCAGCCACGCGCTCGTCAAAGGTATCGACATGTATGTCGTTGCCGATACCGAAGAAGCGCGGCTTCAATTCGCTCGGCCCATCGAGGTGATCGAGGGCCCGTTGATGGATGGGATGAACGTTGTTGGGGATCTGTTTGGCACGGGCAAAATGTTCCTCCCCCAAGTCGTCAAATCTGCGCGCGTGATGAAGAAAGCGGTCGCGCATCTCATCCCCTATATCGAAGCTGCCAAGGAGCCCGGTGCCAAGGCCAAAGGCCGGATCATCATGGCGACGGTCAAAGGCGATGTGCATGATATCGGCAAAAATATCGTCGGCGTTGTGCTGCAATGTAATGGCTATGAAGTCATCGATCTTGGCGTGATGGTGCCGTGGAGTAAGATCCTTGAGGCCGCGAACGAAAATGATGCCGATATCATCGGGCTATCGGGGCTGATCACACCAAGCCTTGATGAAATGGTGACCGTTGCGGAAGAAATGCAGCGCAGTGGGTTCACAATTCCTTTGCTTATCGGCGGCGCGACAACATCGAAGGTGCATACCGCGCTGCGGATCGACAATGCTTATAATGGCCCCGTGATCCATGTGCTTGATGCCAGCCGTGCGGTCGGCGTTGCTTCAACATTGCTATCAGATACGCAGCGCGATCCTTTCGTCGCGCAAACTGCGAGCGATTATGAACAAGTCCGCGTGACGCGTGCGAACAAGGGCCAGAATGACCTCGTGCCCATCGCGGCCGCGCGCGCGAACGGTTTTGTGATTGACGAAGCGCTTGCCCCGCCTGCGCCGATTTCGCCCGGTGTGCATGTGTTTGATGATTGGGATTTGACTGACCTGCGCGAACTCTTCGATTGGACGCCCTTCTTTCGCGCGTGGGAGCTTGCGGGTAATTTCCCTGCGATTTTGACTGACGAAGTCGTCGGCGAAAGCGCAACCGCGCTATTTGCTGACGCGCAGAAGATGCTTGATCAGATCATATCTGAAAAATGGCTGACAGCGAAGGGTGTTGCGGGGCTTTGGCCCTGCCACCGTGACGGTGATGATGTCATTCTCGAAAGCGGCGAGCGGCTAGCTTTCCTCCGCCAGCAAATTGCCAAACGTGAGGGTCGCGCCAACATGTGTTTGGCTGATTTCATCAAGACTGAGGACGATTGGATAGGCGGATTTGCGGTGGGTATATACGGGATTGACGCGCATATCGCGCGCTTCAAGTCAGAACATGATGATTATTCGGACATCCTGCTCAAAGCGCTCGCTGACCGCTTTGCCGAAGCCTTTGCTGAACGCCTCCATCAACATGTTCGTAAAAACCTTTGGGGCTATGCGCAAGGTGAGCAACTCACCAATGAAGCGTTGATCAAAGAACAATATCGCGGCATCCGGCCAGCGCCGGGCTATCCCGCATGCCCCGATCACAGCCTGAAGCCGCAATTGTTTGAGATGCTGAAAGCAACTGAGAACACGGGGATTACGCTGACTGAAAGCTTTGCGATGCTCCCTACATCAGCTGTCTCAGGCTTTTACTTTGGCCATCCGCAAGCCGAATATTTTGGCGTCGCGCGGATTGGTCAGGATCAAGTGAGCGACTATGCAGCACGGCGCGGCGAAACGCTTGAAAGCACGACGCGCTGGCTTCGCCCCAATCTGGATTAGTAGGCTTCGTTTCGCTGTTTCGTCTTTGCGAGCGAAGCGCGGCAATCCACTCGCTGCCCGATTGTATGGATTGCCGCGCTTCACTCGCAAAGACGAAAGGGTCAACTGAAAGTCGCCCTAATCTGGATTAACCCTCAATTCACCTCGACACGCTAAGCATCGCTCATCAAGACGCGTATCACTCATTTGTCGGAGTTTTCCAGATGAAGCCTATGTTTGCCCTCGGTGCGCTCATTCTCGCGGCAACCCCGTTGATCGCACAATCAGATGCGCCGTTTCAGATCGTTGAAAGTGGGAAGAGTTTTTACCGGCTTGATGATGCGGTCAAGTCCGTTGGTGATGGCGATGCGACGATCAGGATTGCGCCGGGCACATACCCCGATTGCGCATCACAGCGCGCTGGGAATATCATTTATAAGGCCGCAGTGCCCGGCAAAGTGATATTTGATGGCGGCACATGCGAAGGCAAAGCAACGCTTGTTCTCGGCGGATTATCAGCAACAATTGACGGCCTCATTTTCCAAAACATTCGCGTGGCCGACCGTAACGGCGCAGGCATCCGGCTTGAAAAGGGCAATCTGACTGTTACCAATTCACTGTTCCGCGATTCTGAACAAGGTATCCTGTCCGCCAATGATCCGACAGGCCAGATTCTAATTGATCAAACAACCTTTGCTGGGCTTGGCGGCTGCCCTGACGGCATGTGTTCGCATTCAATCTATATCGGTGATTATGGCAAATTGACCGTCACGCGCAGCCGGTTTGAACGCGGGACGGGCGGCCACTATGTGAAGGCGCGCACGCGGCTCGTCTCAATCACTGATTCAAGCTTTGATGATACCAAGGGTCGCGAAACCAACTATATGATTGATTTGCCTGCGGGATCAAAAGGGCTGATCGCGCGCAATGAATTTGTTCAAGGCGCGAATAAGGAAAATCACTCGGCGTTCATCACAGTTGCGCCTGAATCGCGTGATTTTCCCTCAGCGGGGCTGGTAGTGACTAATAATAGCGCGTCAATGTCACCCGCTGCCACATGGCCATCAACCTTTGTGGTCGATTGGAGCCATGAGCCGCTCAAGATCAGCGCAAACCGGCTGGGCAAAGGGCTGACCCTGTTTGAAACGCGGTAGTTACCGGCCAAGCGCCTGCGCAAGGTTTTTTGGATTGTAGAGCGATTTTGCTTCACTCGGTTTGAGCGCAACGCGCAATCCGACCGTAATGTTGCGCATCGTTTGAACGGTCAGCGGAGTGGTGGCCTCCTGCCAAACCTGCACTTGCCGGTCAGCCGCGATGATTAGCGCGCGTTGCCGGCTCAGCGCGTCGCCCGCGTAACGCTCATGGATTAAGCCTAAGCTGTGTCGCGCTGCGGCGAGCATCAGCCTTGGCGTATCCCTATCCCCATCAGAGGACGCCAACCGCGCCATTGCGAGCGCATTATCGATGTCAGCAAGGTGGCGACTTAGCGTGACGGGCACCCGCTTTGCTGACCCACATGCCTCGGGCCGCATGGCACGGACATAGCTTACGAGAGCATCCAGCACTGCGGGCGAAGGCTCGGAGCCGTCAAATTCTTCAACAATCAGCCCGCGAATGAACGTCTTGAGGGCGGGTAATGCAGGGTCGCGCGAAACCTTGGGGAAATCCACCGCAAGGTCAGGAATGCGCACGGGGTTGAAAATGGCATCACCGCGGCGGTGGCTCATAATCGATGAGGTGACGTCAGCGGTTCCTGGCGCGGCTGAAAGGCTGGGAAAATGAAACGCCTGATTGGCGCGACCGTTTGGGTGACAGCTTGCACAACTAAGGCCCGTTCGCGCGGCTTGCCCGCCGAGCAACAGCGGGGCTTGAAACGCGGCCTCCGCAATTGCCAACTGGCTAAGGTTTACTTGATCACTTAGGCAGGCAGGCGGTTGCGAGGAGAGCGCCTCAAACCGTGCTTCAGCGACAATCCATTTGGCCTCAGCAATCGGCAGTGTGCCGCCCGCGCCGATAGTGCCACTGGCAATCAGGAGTGCGGCGAATGCCCGGCGGAGATCCAACGACGCAGCTCCTCTGCTTCGGCACAGCCAAATGAACAGCTCATATCGAGTTTCGCGAGCATGACGCGTGCGCCTGACAAATCACCGCGCTCAACCATCAATTCGCCGAAATATTCAGTCGCGCCGCGGTGATGTGGTGCGATGGCAAGAGCTTGGCGATAGTAGGTTTCGGCAACGTCAAATCGTTTGAGCTTGCGATTGGCAAAGCCGAGATAAGTAAGGATATCGGGATGCGCGCCAAAGCTCGCTTGCGATACCCGCAGTGCCTCAATCGCGCTTTCAAAGCGGCCTTCGTTGATTAAGCTGACCGCACTCAGATAGGCAGTATCGCCCGCAGCGCTGCTCGCGAACAACAGGCTTTCATTGGCGGGGAGGGCGGCAGTGGGTGTTGCGATGAGTGCTGCTTTCACGGCATCGATTGCAGTTTTGAGGCTTGCCGCCTGAGCGCAGGTTGAGGCGCACATTACCGATTGACTTTCAAGTAGCGTGATCACGCCTTGTGCTTTTGGTTTGTCAGCCAATTTGACGTAAGTCAGCCCCAATTGTTGCTGCGCGCCGATCAACTTTGGATCAATCTTAACCGCTTTCTCAAAATTGCGCCGCGCGCCTTTCCAATCGCCAAGCCCAACGCGCGAAAGCCCGGCGAGATACTGCGTATTGGCATCGCGCGGGATGACTGAAATTACACGGTCAAACGCTGTCTTTGCTGCTTTGTAATTTTTGGCCTCAAGCGCAGCAATTCCGGTGCGATACTCAACCGCTGGATCATAGAGCGGAGCGCTCTCACTCGGTGTCGATGCCCCGCCGCCGCCGCCGCCGCCGGCAGCGAGCGCAGGAGTGGTAACGGTCAAAACGAGCAGCAGGACTGACGTAAGCGAAGACTTTTTCATGGCGACTCTTCCCAATTTCTTAGCCTGACAGTTACGCTCATTTCACCCAATCACCAATCGCTATTTGCATGGGCTGGCGGCGCTCCGGTCAAGATCAAGGCAGCGCCCGTCAACCGACGATGGCGGCACATCAAGCCCAATCAGGCTGGCGAGCGTCGGCAAGATATCAACCGTTTCAACCCCCATTGGCTGCTCAAAACCCTTCACCCCGTGCCACCAGAACAGGATCGGCACGCGGCGATCATAATCCCACACCGTGCCGTGCGTCGAAACATAGCCTCGCGCGGCGGCTGGCACACCCAGCACGCCGTAGTGCATAACGATGTAGATATCGCCTGAGCGCCCTGCGCGCGTGGTGGTGCCAGCGTCATAGGAAGCGCGCACACGCTGCGCGATTGACCATAGCGAGGGATTGCCGCTTGGCATCGCAACGCCCGCGATATCGGCCTTCGTAAACATCGTTTCGATTTCATCATTGCCACTGCCCAGCAAAGCTTGTTTTAGCCATGCTCCGGCTTCGTCGCGGCGGTCAGCGGGCAGCGCGGGGGTGAACCAGTAATCGCCGCCGATTCCCCGGCTCTCAACCAGTGTCCCCGCCCAGCCAAATTGCTTCGCCAGCATCGAAGATAACATCGGGGCGGCCGTTTTGAGCGTCACTGCTTGTGCCGCTGGATAGGCGCGCACTTTGTGCCGGTCGGTTGCATCAAAGCCGCCGTGATCAGCGGTGAGCACAACCGCATAGTCAACTTTGCTTCTATCTAGACTGATAAAAAATCGCTCAAGCCGCGCGTCGATTGAGGTAATTTGCGCGCACATCTCAGGGCCTTGGGGGCCGTAAGCATGGCCGATATAATCGGTGCCAGACAGGCTAATCGCGAGCACATCTGTACCCCCGCCTTGGCCTAGCCGGTTTGCCGCCACCATGCTCTGCGCAATATCAAGCGTTGCAAGGTCAATTGCGCGCGTGGCGCGGAAATCCTTCGCTGTGTTATCAGGTTTATCAACACGCGGGAACGCTTCGGGGCCATCGCCGATGATGAATTTACCCACTGCAAGCGGTTCGCGTGTTTGTTGGCATTGTGGCGGGAGCGGGGGGGCAGCAACGGGCTTTGCGATCCAAGCCGCAATCCGTGCGTTGACGGGTTTGAGCGCGGGGATGATGTTACTAATATCAGCGTTCGCGCGGCCAGCATAAGTCGTAAACCCGCGCGCGCGCCAATCATACCAATAGGTTTGGTCAGCATTGCGCCCCGCCATCAATGTTGCGCCGCGATCCTTGCCTGAAACCGCAAACACACGCGTCGTTGATCCCGCTTGGGCTTTCAGCCGGTCACCCAGCGTTTGAAATGCTGGCAATGTGTGCACAAGCGAGACGGTGTAATTGTCATGGCTTGATCCAGCGGCGCTCTCGTCTTCAACACAGTAAATCTCATCAAACTTATCGGCGCGCATCCCGAACCAATCGTTCGCGGCGATCCCAGATGTTGAGGGGCGCACGCCGCTTAAAATCGTCGAATGCCCCGGGCACGTCTCGGTTGCGGCATGACTTTGATAGCCCGAAGGAAACACAACGCCGCTTTGCAACCGCTTTAGCCCACCGGTAACTTTGCCGCGATATTGCGCGAACAAATCAGCAGAAAGTTGATCGACTGAAATGGCGATAATGAGTTTTGGCTTGGTTGGCGCTTTTGGGGTTTGCGCGAATGCGGGGCCGGTAATGAGCGCCAAGGTTGCTGCAAATATGGTAGATTTCACTATCCAAACTCCCTCTGTTTTCAAATCTAGATAGGGCTATAGACTGACAATGGCATTTTACGATACAATCTTGCGCGCGTTCCGTTTCGGTTTGATGACTTTGCTTGGCGCGCTGGCGCTGATCGCTCCTGCGCACGCACAGTTCACTGGCCAGCTCAACAATATCGCGGCAACGCTTGTCGCTGAATCGATGACGCCCGCTGGCGGCGGCACTGTAACGGTTGCGATTGATTTCAAGCCAAAGCCAAGCTGGCATGGCTATTGGATCAATGGCGGCGAAGCAGGATTTCCCCCGCGTTTTGAATGGACATTGCCAAAGGGTGCCAGCATTTCGGCAGCCCGCTATCCCGTGCCTGAACGGCTAATCATAGCGGGGCTGATGAACCATGTGTTCAATGGCAAACATGCTTTGCTCTTTACGTTGACTGTTCCAAATGCGGAGATCGGCACTAAAGTCCCCGTGCGGCTGGCGGCGGAATGGCTGGCGTGCACTGATAAAATCTGCGTGCCTGAACGTGGCACACTATCGCTTGATCTTGTCGTGGGCCTCGGCGAGGTGCGTGCGCCTGCCCGCGCACAATTTGATGCGTGGCGCGCAGCACTTCCCCGTCCGCTTGGCTCAACTGCGCTATTTGAACGCGATGGCAAAGCGCTGCGGATTGGCGTGCCGTTACCCGCCAATGTAAAAGTTGATGACGCTTGGTTTTTCGTGGTGACTGAAAAGGCGCTGAACCCCGCGACGCTGCAAAAGATCAGCCGTGATGGCGATATGCTGATTGTTGAAACGACGATTGGCGATGAAAGTCCGGCGGTGATTGAAGGCGTTTTGGCAATCGGCGGCGGTAAGGGCCTCTCAATCAGTGCGGCGAAAGGCACTGTCGCCGTTCCAACAGGGGAAGGCTGGTCAGTCATTCTGATCGCGCTTGGTGGGGCTATTCTGGGCGGCTTGATCCTCAATATCATGCCCTGCGTCTTTCCGATTATCAGCCTTAAGGCGCTCAGCCTCGCGCGAAGTGGCGGCGATGAGCGCGCGGCAAAGCGCGATGCGCTGGCGTATAGCGCGGGCGTCATATTGGTTTGTGTAGGGCTTGGCGGCGTGCTGTTGGCGTTGCGCGCAGGCGGGGTCAGCGTCGGCTGGGCATTTCAATTGCAACAGCCCGTGGTGATCCTGATCTTGCTTTTGCTCAGCACCGCGATTGCGCTCAATCTTGCTGGCGTGTTTGAATTGAGCGGCTTTGGCGGCGGGCAAAGCCTCGTCGATCAAGGCGGTACAGCAGGCGCGTTTTGGACAGGTGCGCTCGCCGCGTTTGTCGCGACGCCGTGCACGGGGCCGTTTATGGCGGCCGCCCTTGGGGCAGCACTTGTCTTGCCAACGGCGGCTGCGCTCGCGATTTTCGCAGGGCTCGGGCTTGGGCTTGCGCTCCCCTTCCTGATGCTTGGTTATGTCCCCGCGCTTCGCCAGATCATGCCAAAACCGGGTGCGTGGATGGCCACATTTCAGCGCATCCTGTCTGTGCCGATGTTCTTGACCACAGCGGCACTCATCTGGCTGTTGTCACGCCAAGCGGGGCAAAATGGCATGCTCATTGGGCTTATTGCGGCGGCATTCATCACCGCTGTCTTGTGGTTGATTGGCAAACGCCAGCATAGCGGTAAGACGATTGGTTTGATCGCCATAAGCGCGGCACTATTGGTCACAGCAATTGCCTCACTCGCGTTGACACATATCGTCCCGCCGCCGACCAAGGTTGAAGCTGGCCTTCACGCAGCGGAACGGTATAGCGAGGCGCGGCTCAACCAACTCCGTGCGGAGCAGCGCCCCGTCTTCGTCTATTTCACCGCTGATTGGTGCGTGACGTGCAAGGTCAATGAAAAGGTCGCGATTGAGACGGTTGAGGTCGCAGCGGCGTTCAAGGCGAATAAGGTGGCGGTGCTCGTTGGCGATTGGACGAACGGTGATCCGGAGATCACACGGACGCTCGAAGCTTTCGATGTTTCAGGGGTTCCGCTGTATCTTTACTATCCTGGCGGATTTGATGCGGGGATGACAATCCCAGCGAAACTACCGCAGATATTGACGCCCGCTCTGCTAGTGAAGACCGCGAACGATGGGTTTTACAGCGCTGGCTAGAGTTTAAGGACTTTCAGCTAAACTGTCTTTGCGAGGAGCGAAGCGACGCGGCAATCCAAACGCTGTATCATGGTATGGATTGCCGCGCTTCGCTCGCAAAGACGAGGCGGGTCAACTAGACCCCATCATTTCGCAACGAAAACCCGTTTCCCCCGAACCCATGTTTCATTCACCTTCACACTGCGGATTTCGCCTGGCGGAATGAACAAAGGATCACGGTCAACGAGGATGAAATCAGCTTGCATCCCCGGCGCCAATCGCCCGATCTTATCCTCAGCAAAGCCAGCATAAGCGGCACCAGTTGTAAATCCCGCAAGTGCTTCTTCACGGCTGACTCGCTCTTGGGGTTGCCAGCCACCAAAGGGTTGCCCCTGTGCATCTTCGCGCGTGATCGCAGCGGCGAGCCCCGCAAAGGGATCAGCGCTTTCAACCGGAACGTCAGATCCAAAGGCAAGCTTTCCGCCCGCCTTCATAATCGAATTCCACGCATAAGCGCCTTTCAACCGCACAGGGCCAAGCCTTGCTTCGGCCATCGTCCGGTCACTCACCTGATGGATGGGCTGCATCGACGCAATCACGCCGTTTTTGGCAAAACGCGCGATATCGACTGGATCAACAATCTGGGCATGTTCAATCCGCCAGCGCCGATCACCCTTATATCCGCTCGAAAGATCGTCAATCACATCAAGCACTTGCGCATCGGCCGCATCACCAATGGCGTGAACCGCAACTTGGAAATTTTCAAACGCCGCGCGGCTCATTAAGTTGCCAAGCTTGGTTGTTGAAACGAACGATAGCCCGCGCTCACCCGGTTTATCGGCATATTGGGCTTTTAGAAACGCGCCGCGTGATCCTAGTGCACCGTCGGCATATAGTTTCACCCCCACCATGCGAAGTCGGTCACCGTAGAGCCACGGCGTTGGCCCACTACCCGCAATGCTAAGCGCAGGCTCAATCCCGCTGGCATAGGAAATGATCCGCACATTGAGCGTGCCCGCATCACCAGCACGGCGGAACGTCAGCCAATCATCAACGCTCGTGCCCATATCGGCAATTGCGGTGATGCCAAGCGAGAGCAAATTCGTCTGTGCTTTCATTAGCGCATTATCACGGTCACGCGGCAAGGGCGCTGGCACATGGCGGTTAATCAGGTCAGACGCGGCATCAACGAATACGCCGTTGGGTTTCGTGCCGGTCTTTTCAATCCGGCCGCCTTCGGGTGAGACTGACTTTTCACTAATCCCCGCGACAGCCATTGCCATACTGTTCGCCCATCCAGCATGACCATCAGCGCGCTCAAGCCATACCGGGCGGTCTGAAATTATATCGTCAAGATCAGCCGCTGTCGGGAAACGGCCAAGCCCCCACACTTCCTGATTCCAGCCGCGCCCAATCACCCATTTGCGCGAAGGATTTTCCGCCACATATTTCGCGATTTTCGCCTTAGCCTCATCAAGCGAGCGTGTGTCAGTCAGATCAAGTGTCAGCGCCTGAAACCCAAGGCTCATGACATGTCCGTGGCCATCAATCAGGCCAGGGAGCATCGTTTTACCCTTGGCATCAAGCTTATAATCAAGCTTTGCGGGGCGTTTATCTTTGGAGCCAAGAACCGCCGCCACCTTGCCCTCAGGCGTGATCAGCAAACCAGTGAAGCGCTCAACCTTACCAGTGGCTGACAGCGTGATGCCGTTGACATTGTCGATCAGGCCGTCGGCGAGAGCGGGGGTGGGAATAAGCAATGGAAGTGCAAATAGCCAAGTTTTCATTTATTAGTCCTTCTTCGCATAACGGCGGATGAGCGCACTTGTGTCCTGCCGCCCACCACCCATTGCTTGCACCTCAGCATAGAATTGATCGATCAGCGCGGCGACGGGCAGCGTAGCCCCACTTGCCCGCGCTTCATCAAAGGCGAGGCCCAAATCTTTGCGCATCCAATCGACTGCAAAGCCGAAATCATATTGATCATTTACCATCGTGTCCCAGCGATTGGTCATTTGCCAGCTAGACGCCGCACCGCCCGAAATCGCCTCGTAAACTTTATCAAGATCAAGCCCCTCAGCTTGGGCAAAGCGGATCGCTTCGGACAGGCTCTGGATAATCCCTGAAAAGGTGATTTGATTGACCATCTTGGTGAGCTGGCCCGATCCCGTTGGCCCTACGTGGACGATCTTGCTCGAATAAGCATTCATGATCGGCGTTGCGGCCTCAATCGCTTTTTCTTTGCCGCCGCACATGAGAGTAAGCGTGCCCTTCTCAGCACCAATCTGACCGCCGGTGACTGGCGCGTCGATGGGCATGATATATTTATCCTTGGCCTCAACCGCGAGTTGGCGCGCGATTTTTGCTGAAACCGTTGTGTGATCAATAAACAACGCATCACGCCGCATCGTGCGAAACGCACCGTCGCGGGAGAGTGTTACAGCGGCCAGATCATCATCATTGCCAACGCAGGTAATCACCGCATCAGCGCCTTCCGCTGCCTCAGCAGGGCTTCCCGCAGCGTCCCCGCCGTGCGCTGCCACCCACGCATCGGCCTTTGATCGGGTGCGATTATAAACGGTCATCTCATGCCCCGCCACCGCCAGATGCCGCGCCATCGCGCCGCCCATTACGCCTAGTCCGATAAATGCCAGTTTTGCCATGGCGCGAGTTTAGGCGCGGCGAATTAGATTGGCTAGGGGAAAGAGAGGAGACTGCTCCCCGGCGAAGGCCGGGGCCCAGACCTTGATCAACATCGTCGCGTAGCGGCTTTTACTTATCTGGTTCTGGGCCCCGGCCTTCGCCGGGGAACGCAAAAATCACTTTCCCGAATGCCCTGCCATTGAGCAAAGCCCTCTCAACGCTTACATCAACTCCATGACGTCCCCCGTTCACGAACTAACCGACCGCGCGCGCGATGTGTTCCGCGTTGTGGTGGAGAGCTATTTGGGAACAGGCGCGCCGGTGGGATCGCGCACAATATCAAAGCTCGGCGCGATGAACCTCTCTCCCGCCTCAATCCGCAATGTGATGCAGGACTTGGAAGAGCTTGGCCTTCTCGCCGCGCCGCATATCTCAGCCGGGCGGATGCCAACCGAGAGCGGGCTGCGGCTGTTTGTTGACGGCATGATGCAAGCCGCTGAGCCAAGCGCCGACGAACGCGCGGCGATTGAGGCGCGGCTGGGGGTGCCTGGCCCGATTGAGGATGCGCTCGCGGCGGCGACGCTTGCGCTCTCGGGGCTATCATCGTGCGCTGGGATAGTGCTGGTTCCTGCGCGCGAACCACGATTGAAGCAATTCGCATTTGTGCCGCTTTCGGCTGAACAAGCGCTTGCGGTACTCGTCGGCGATGATGGCAGCGTTGAAAATCGCGTCATCGATCTGCCGCGCGGGATGCCGCCTACTGCACTGATCGAAGCGGGCAATTATATGAGCGCGCAATTGAGCGGGCTAACGCTCGCCGAGGCTACCATCGTGATGGCGCGTGATATTGGTGCTGAACGAGCGGCGCTTGATGGAGCAGCGCACGGCTTGGTCCAAAGCGGGCTTGCGATTTGGGCAACTGACAATGCCCAGCGCCCTGTTTTGATCGTTCGCGGGGCGGCGAATTTAATTGACGAAACCACCGCTGCCAACCTCGACCGCGTTCGGCAATTGCTTGATCAGATTGAGGGCAAGGAAGAGATTGCTCGCCTGCTCACGAGTGCGCGCGACGGCCCCGCGACCAAAATATTCATTGGCGCAGAAAATAAAATGTTCGCGCTTTCGGGGTCATCGGTGATAGCGGCGCCCTATCACGGACGCGATGGTCGCG
>JAYUAU010000008.1:0-5725 GCA_043741135.1 Sphingomonadales bacterium
ACCGCCATCATGCGAAAGCTCGTCGTCATGGCAAATGCCCTGCTCAAAGCGAACCGATTGTGGAAGGAATCTATCGCTTGACCATCACGGATACTCTAACCCTCAACATGCAGCCAATCGGCGTGGCGCGGTGCCTTTTTGGTCTGGCTCCATTCTTCAAGCATCAACGGCGCGACGCGCGCGAGTTCGGCATATTGATCAGGCGTGCCGATGTTACATGCTAGCTCAAGCCGGTGACCATTAGGATCAAAGAAATAAATCGAGCGGAATATTCCGTGGAACGTCGGGCCAAGTACGTCGACGCCTTGCGCCTCGATATGCGCCTTCGCCGCGAGGAGCGTGTCGAGATCAGCAACTTCAAACGCGAGATGCTGCACCCACGCTGGCGTTGCTTCATCGCGCCCCATTGCGGGTTGATTGGGCAGTTCAAAGAAGGCGATCACATTGCCGCCACCGCAATCGAGGAAGACATGCATATAGGGATCATATTCGCCGGTTGAGGGCACATGATCCTCAGCAAAGGCATTGGTATAGGTCATCCCGAGCACACGGGCATACCAGTCAACGGTTTCCTTCGCATCGATGCAGCGGTAAGCGACATGGTGGATGCGCGCTAAGGCGAAGGGCACGGTCATGATGCGGTTTCCAACACACCGCGCGCGATTTGATCACGTTCGATGCTCTCAAATAGCGCTTTGAAATTGCCTTCGCCAAAGCCCTCATCGCCTTTGCGCTGAATGAATTCAAAGAAAACTGGGCCAATCTGCGCTTCGGAAAATATCTGGAGGAGCAATCGCGGATCGCCTTCATGCGTTGATCCGTCGAGCAATATCCCGCGCGCTTGCAATGCACTTGCATCCTGACCGTGTCCGGGCAATCGCCCCTCAAGCATCTCATAATAAGTCGCAGGCGGCGGTGCCATAAAAGGCGTGCCAATCGCCTTCAGCCGATCCCAGCATGCGGTGATGTCATCACAAATGAAAGCAATATGCTGTATGCCTTCGCCATTATAAGCGCGCAGAAATTCTTCAATTTGCCCGCCGCCTGCTTTGCCTTCTTCGTTTAACGGGATGCGGATTTTACCATCAGGCGCGGTCATCGCTTTTGACGTGAGGCCGGTATATTCACCTTTAATATCGAAATAACGGATCTCACGGAAATTGAATATCCGCTCATAATAGCCCGCCCAGTAATCCATCCGACCGCCGTAAACATTGTGCGTCAGGTGATCGATCAACGTGAAGCCCGCGCCCACCGGATTTCGATCAGCGCCTTCGAGATAAACGAAATCGATATCGTAAATCGAAAGATCATCACCGTAACGGTCGACGAGATAAATCAGCGCACCGCCAATGCCCTTGATCGCGGGAATACGAAGCTCCATCGCGCCTGTTCGGCTTTCAACCGGTTCAGCGCCGCGTTCAATCGCAGCCGCATAAGCCGCCTGCGCATTCTTAACGCGGAACGCCATGCCGCATGCCGAAGCACCGTGTTCAGCCGCAAAATAGGCGGCGTGGCTGCGCGGTTCATAATTGGCAATCAAGTTGATTTCTCCCTGCCGCCACAGATCAACATCTTTTGATCGGTGATGCGCAATCCGCGCGAAGCCCATGCGTTCGAACACTGGTTCAAGCGTCCCTCGTTCGGCTGCGCAGAATTCGATGAATTCAAAGCCATCAAGTCCAAGCGGGTTATCAAACTTATCAGCCATTCGTTGCGTCTCATTCATATAGTTTCATTTGCAACTAAATGAATGGATGCTATGAGTCAAGTATGAGACCCTCGAAACTTAGTCTTGATCGCTTCCTGCCTTACCGCCTTTCAGTCGCCTCAAACGCCGTTTCGACACGGATATCTCAGGATTACCGCAAACGATTTGGGCTTAAGATAGCCGAGTGGCGGCTCATTGCTATCCTTGCTGAAACGCACGCAATGACACCCCAGATGCTTGGCGAAACGACGCGGATGGATAAGATAGCGGTCAGCCGCGCTGCATCAGCCTTGATTGAGCGCGGACTTGTGGAGGCGAGCGATAATCCCGATGATGGCCGTTCGCATCTGTTGTCACTCACGCCAGATGGTAAGGCGCTCTACGATGAAATTGCCCCTGCCGCGCTTGAGACTGAGGCGCATTTGCTGGCCAGCTTTACCGCCGACGAACAGCAAATGTTCGGCGCGCTACTCCGCCGGATTGAAAGTGCTGCGCTAACCAGATCATAAAGAGTTGATCAAGTGCAGACTATAGGGCATGCGACCCCGATGCGCAGAGGCCCACAACCACGCGTCGCTGAAGGCGGCAAACCCCGTTTCTGGGGCAAACATGCGGTTTATGCCGCGCTCGATAACCCAAATCGGATCGTTCGCCGCATCTGGGGCACGCGTGAGGCATTGGGTGAAATCGTCCTGCCAACCGGCGTTCCCGTGACGTTTGCTGAAGTGACTGACATGGCCAAATTGGTCGCAAAGGATTCGCCGCATCAGGGCATTGTGATCGAGGTTGAGCCACTTGACGATATTTGGATCGGCGATTTGCTGACCGAGGGTGAGAATGATCACCGCCCCTTGCTCATCCTCGATCAAGTGACTGATCCGCATAATGTCGGCGCGATTTTGCGATCAGCAGTCGCGTTCAATGCGCTCGGCATTGTAACGCAGGATCGCCATGCCCCGCCTGAAACAGGCGTTCTCGCGCGCGCGGCGTCGGGCGCGCTTGAGATGGTGCCGTGGGTGCGTGTCGTCAATCTGGCGCGCACGCTTGATGAAATTGGTGAGGCTGGCTTTTGGCGGATTGGCCTCAAAGGCGATACCGATATCACGCTAGACGGCGCGATCAGCGGCATGAAAAGCGCGCTGGTGCTTGGCTCAGAAGGCGAAGGCATGCGGCAGAATACTGAGGCGCACTGCGATGTGCTCGCGCGGCTGCCGATCAGCGACCGGATCGAAAGCCTCAACGTATCAAATGCCGCTGCGATAGCGCTTTATGCTGCGGTGACGAGTACATGCCGAGGATGAGGGGGTGAATTTTTGTATGACGAGTTCTCCTAGAGTAACAGCGATGGCTGCACCGTTTCATTTAGTCGAATGAGGCCAACCAAGAGCCATTGGTTCGTAGTGCCAAATTCTACGTTTCTACGGCTATGCGTGCTAAACGCCAGAACGAGGCCAGCTTGGAAATATTCGTCCTCATATTTTCCCTTTAGAATTTCAACCGCCTTTGTTGAACCATATTCTCGTTCAAAACGATTATACGCTGCTGAGGTTTCCCAATCATCGCATTCATGTGAGCGAGATTTGCCATCTTGATCCTTCCAGTGCACCTTAAAACGCATAGCACATGGTGTTAGCGGTTTGGCTGTCGTGTCAAACAGCGACATTTGAGCTGCGAGTTCTCTATGTTTTTGCGCTTCACCAAGAATCTCGTTACTCGACTTTGCAATTGCTTCCAAATTGAGGTTCAATGGCCTGATCAAGCTCAACGACTCTCTTCGCGCATCAGCCTCGACGAAAGAGGCTCGAACTAGCGGCTGAAGAAAATTTGCGCGCTCGCTAGGGCGAATTGAAGCACCCACTACCAGCGTTTCTGGCAAGACCTTTTGGCTTTCTGTCCTTGGATCACCGTCTGATCTTACAAATCGATATTTGATCCAACTCCACCGACCAAATTTCTGTGAATCTTGAAGTATCCGATATGGAACGGGATATTGCCGTCGCCACTTTTGATCGCGGCCTACACCGGCGCAGCAAACTGTCTCAAAGTATTTGCTAGAGCGATGCGGTTGCGCTTTGATCAGAATAAGACATTCGTCTGATTGTTCGCTCATTTGCAATTCCATTGCGCACACCTAAATGCGCCGTCTTACAAGATAGCATGACTTCTAAGTAATCAGAAACTATTTTTCTATGACATTGGTTTTCATCACGCTCATAGCACATCAAGCAAATTTTCTTTTCTAAGGCCAACTTAAGAACATCGGAAAGCGCAGCATTAGCGCTAGCCGAAGACATGACGACACTAAATATCTGACGGAACTGATCAAAGCGCCCCTGTCTAGCCGCCTCTCGGCCTTCTCGAGGGTCGCCAAGCTGACGAAAATGTATGTAGCCGATTCCGACTTCGTCTAGCGCAGCTGACAAAGCCGATTTTGAAAAACCCAGTCTACGCGATTGCGCACGTTCACGGACATCGACCAAGATGTCAATTTTGCTCTGAAGTAGTGTTTCGATAAAATCGGCGGGTGTCGAACGCTCATATCCAATAGTCGCCAACATTCCTAAATCCTCCGTCCCGTTCTATACTGCGAGCAAAATGTTGAAATTGCGTTAACCATAATTGCCAATGGCATCACCCGAGTCCCAATGCAGCGGCCCACCAGCCTACTCAATCCTCAGCAGCGATCGTCACTCTTAGGCCGTCAAGCGCATCGCTGAACGCAATTTGGCACGAAAGGCGCGAGGTTTCATCGCGGTGATCTGAGCTATCGAGCAGATCATTTTCATCTTCGCTCATCGGCGGCACTTTATCAGCAAAGGCTGGGTCAACATAGATATGGCATGTCGCGCAAGAGCAGCAGCCACCGCACAGCGCCAGCAATTCATCAACGCCGCCATCGCGGATGATTTCCATCACTGAAAGCCCCGATTGGCCTTCAAAGCTGGTTTCGCTGCCATCACGCTTGACCACGATCAGTTTTGCCATTTGATATTTCCTTGGATGTTTGTTTAGAGTTGTTGCCAGCGCCGCTAACGCGAATTCGGGGAATACACAATGGGATTATCGGCAATACAACTTCGTGAGGGGCTTGATGCGCTCGGGCTGATTGAACCGCGTTATGCAAAGGCGATTGAAACGGCGGGCTATCCTGAGCCGCGCATAAAAGAGCGGGGTTACGCAACCTTGCTGCGAACGATTGTTGGCCAGCAAGTGAGCTTCAAAGCAGCTGATGCCGTGTGGGCCAAACTAGAAGCCGCGCTAGGCGATGCAACTGATCCCCAAATGGTTGTGAAGTCGAACTTTGATGAATTGCGCGCGTGCGGGCTTTCACGCCAGAAACAAGGTTATGCGCGCAGTCTGGCTGATCTAGTTATCTCTGGTGAACTCGCGTTTGATAATCTGCCTGCAGACGATGAGGAAGCGATTGCGCTCCTGACGAAAGTCAAAGGCATCGGCCGCTGGTCTGCTGAAATCTATTTGCTGTTTGCCGAAGGACGCCCCGATATCTGGCCCGCAGGTGATCTCGCCGTGCAAATTGATGTGGGGAATGTCATGCAATTGCCCGAGCGCCCGAACGAAAAACAGTTGCGCACAATCGCCGAAAGCTGGCGGCCTTACCGCGGTGCGGCGGCAATTTTCGCGTGGCACCATTATAAGACACCTGCAATTTAGACTCGAATTCGATCAGATTTGCACATTCGTCTTTGCGAGGAGCGCAGCGACGCGGCTGGCTTGCCAGCCAGTCGAAGGGCTCCTCGCAAAGACGATTCAATCTGATCGAACGCCGATCCTAAAACATGATGAGTTTAGGTAGAGCAAATGTGTTCCCCTGCGTAGGCAGGGGTCCAGTCCCAAACAAAAAGAGTCTTTGTTAAGGTCTGGACCCGGTGGGTTAACACTTGAAGTGCAACACTGTTACGAAAGTGTTGCGATGGGAAAACGATATAGCCAGCTCAGCTTGAAGGAGCGCAGTTTGATAAGCCATCTGCATGCAGATGGCTTATCAAAATCAAA
>JAYUAU010000009.1:0-2426 GCA_043741135.1 Sphingomonadales bacterium
TGTTAAGGTCTGGACCCCTGCCTTGGGTCCCATCAAAGTATTACTTTGATGGGTGCCCTCCGCAGGGGAACGATTCAACTAATCCTCATCCCGCTCTAGTTAAGAGCCTCCAGCGCAATCACCCCCGCCGGAGCAATTTCCCAACGAACGAATGATCCGCAATCACTTCACCAGCGCAATTGTGCCCCGGTGCGCCTGTCACGCCGCCGCCCGGATGGCTCCCCGCTCCGCACATATAGAGGCCCTTGAGCGGTCCACGGTAAGCGCCGTTGCCGAGGATAGGTCGCGCTGACCAGAGTTGATCAAGGCTCATCGCGCCGTGCATGATATCGCCGCCGACAAGCCCGAATTTGCGCTCCAAGCCCTTGGGACTAAGGATCATCTTACCAAGGATCGACGCACGAAAGCCCGGGGCATAAGCCTCAACGGTATCGATAATCGTATCCGCCGCTGCATTCTCCTCAACATCCCAATCACGACCGCCCGGCAATACGGGAGCAAATTGTTGACAGAACAAGCTCGCGACATGCTGTCCTGCTGGCGCGAGGCTATTGTCGATAATTGACGGGATCAGCATCTCAACAATCGGCTTTTGCGACCAGCCAAATTGCTTCGCGTAGGCATAAGCGCGGTCCATATAATCGAGCGTTGGAGCAATGATGATGCCCGATTGCAAATGCTCCCCAGCCTCAGGCAGGCAGGTAAAGCGCGGGAGTTCACTGAGCGCAACATTCATCCGGAACGTGCCCGAACCCGCCTTGAAACTCTTAATCGCTCGCGTAAATTCAGGCGGCAGGTCGCCATCATCAAACATGCGTTCGTAAAGCAGTTTTGGCCCGACATTGGCGATGATCGAGGCTGCAAAAATCTCCTCACCGCTCACCAATCGCACACCAACAGCACGCCCGCGATCGACGATGACGCGAGAGACGGGCGCTTCGAGGCTGATTTCAACGCCGGCATCCACGCACACTTTCGCCATCGCTTGCGTGATCGCCCCCATCCCGCCAATCGCATGGCCCCACGCGCCTTTTTTGCCGTTCACTTCGCCGAAGACATGGTGGAGCAAAACATAAGCACTCCCCGGCGAGTCAGGACTAGCGAAATTGCCGACGACCGCATCAAATCCGAACGCTGCTTTCACCGCTTCGCTTTCAAACCAGCCATCAAGAAATGTCCGTGCGCTTTTAGTAAACAGATCAAGCACATCGCGCTTTTTAGCCAAAGGCAACATCGCCAGCGTCCGCCCCTGCAAAGCGCCGTCAATTAACGTTTTGATGCCCCCACCAACGTTAGGTGGCGATTTAAGCGCGAGATCACGCAGCACGTCAGCAACGCCCTCAAGCATGTCATAATATTGCGGCAACACCGCCGCGTCATGCTCAGAAAAACGCCTGAACTCAGCCTGGGTGCGCTCTAAACCACCACCGAGTTTGAGATAGCCGCCGTCTTCCTGCGGCAAGAAGTTTGAAATCGGCCGTTCAATCACGCGGTATCCGTGATCGACGAGCTTCATATCAGCGATCACTTTGGGCTGAAGCAAACTGACGGTGTAGCTCGCGACTGAATTGCGGAAGCCGGGATGAAATTCCTCAGTAACCGCAGCACCACCGATCACATCGCGCGCCTCGACTATCCGCACTTTATAGCCAGCGCGCGCGAGGTAAAAAGCGCAGACAAGGCCATTATGCCCGCCACCGATGATAAGAGCGTCAAGCACAGGCATAACTCACAGGCGGGGCAGGCATCCGCGTTTCAGGGATTAAATCGCGCAGCTTGCGCGCAAAACTGCGCAGGCATACTTCACTCTCCCCTAACGGCCCAGGGCTGAAATATTGGCTTTCCATCCCTGCCTGAACGCGCGCGATTAGGGCGGTATCCTCCTCATTGACTTGGCGATTGATCCGCCAATTGAGGTAGCGGGCGGCTTTCATCTCGCGGCGATCATCGGGCAACGCATAACTGATCTCACGCACCATCGTTTGGGTTGCCGAAACGGGAATGAATTGCATAAAATCAATCTGATCAGGGTAAATATCAAAAGCGACGTTGGGCCAGAGCTTGAAATAGAGCCAATGCCTCTGCTGAGCCGCTGGCAAGTGATCGACTTTTGGCAAGAACGTCTGATAAGCGCGCTCGGATACATTCGCGGATGGCCGATCCACTAGATCACCCCACATCCGGTCAACGTGGCGTTGCGCCTCAATCCCGTAACCGCGCCCAAACAGTCGCGTGAGGCCGGGATGCGCGATGGGGATGTGAAGCCCGTCAGAATAATTATCCGCGACATTCTTCCAGTTCACAGACCGTGGTCGCATTGTCACGCGCCCAATCGCGCGCAATTCCTCAAACCGATATGGTGCCACCATCGCATCAAACGGAGCCATCATCGTTGCCACGCTGGGGCCGCCGCTGACCAGACGAAT
>JAYUAU010000010.1:0-13060 GCA_043741135.1 Sphingomonadales bacterium
ACGATCCGTCCCCTCCCGCCACACCGGGGACGGCCGTCCCCGGTGTGGCAATCCATCTTGGCCCAAACGGACGACAAAGTCATAAGACAAGCGTGATGACATATCGTTGAATCGTCTTTGCGAGGAGCGATAGCGACGCGGCAATCCACTCGCGGCACCACCCTATGGATTGCCGCGCTTCGCTCGCAAAGACGAAGTAAGCCAACTTAATGTCATCATGCTATAAAGCATTAAAGCCCTAATTCACTCAAACCCAAATGCCCGTCTGGCCTTACCCCAAGCTCCCACCGGAACAGCCTCTGTTCCTCTGTAATCGTCAGGTCATTGATACTGGCGATACGCCTAATCATATATCCGGCTTCGTCAAATTCCCAATTTTCATTACCATAGCTGCGCCACCACTGTCCGCCTTTGTCATGCCATTCATAAGCGAAGCGGACGGAGATGCGGTTACCGGAGAACGCCCATAATTCCTTGATCAAGCGATAGTCTTGCTCAGCCCCCCATTTGGCGGTGAGGAAGCCCTCAATCGCGGCGCGGCCTTTGAGAAACGTCGCGCGGTTTCGCCACACGCTGTCTGGCGTATAAGCAAGCGCGACCTTGGCTGGATTGCGACCGTTCCAGCCGTCCTCAGCAGCGCGCACCTTTTGCGTGGCGGTTTCGAAAGTGAACGGCGGGAGCGGAGGGCGTGTCATAGCAACAGATTATCCCGCCTCTGCCAGACTTCAAGCCTAAAACGAATATCCAACGCCAACCGCTGCAAATGCCTGATGACTGTTTCCTGCTTCTGCCACAATCGGCGAGGCGTTGAAACGCCCGAGCAGTTTTGAGTAACCCGCGACCGCAAACAGTGAGGCGCCTCGGCGAATATCCTGCCCGAGAGATTGCGCGCCAATCACGGTTACGCCTACACTTTTGAGGCCGCCCTTCAGGTCATAACGTCTTAACCCGCTTGCTGCCGATCCAGCCGATGTGATCCCAAAATAAGTGCGCGCATAGCGATCGCCAACGATTGTGGCTGAGCCAGTGATGCTGATAAATGTGCGGCGAGATAGCGGCGTGGTATAGCGGATTTTGGGGGTTATGATCGATGACCGGTGCACGCTGCCAACATCATGAATATAGCTGATGTCAAATGACAAACTATCAAAGGCAGATGTGAAGACCCCGACTTTTTGAATACCGATCAAGCCGCCGAGCTGCGCTGCTGCACGGATATTCCCTAGTGCTGCTACGCGCGGATCGCGAATTTGGCTTGTCCGGTTGAGGCCGACACCCGCCACTGGGCCCAAAGTTATTTTCACGCCGTCTGCACTTACCTTTCGGATCAGATCGACTGAAACTTGCGTGCCCTCGGTTTGAAATGCGAAGCCAGCGACTTTGCCGCGGACGATGGCGGCAGGGCCGACAACATAATCATTCGAGCCATCATAGCTAGGACGAAGCGTTGCGCCAATGCCGATGTTCACTGTATTGCGATCTTCGGGTGGCTGCTGAGCAACGGCGGCTGATCCAACGAAACAAACGATCAGCCCAACAAAAAATATCTTCATTCAAAACTCCGCGAGCAATCGAACCGCCCCCGGACATCTTGATCTATAGCATATATTTCATCTTAACGTCTTGCAAGCTTTCCCCTGCCCCCACTGAAAACGCCGCCGCTTTGAATTTTGGCGGGCCAAATGAGATTACGGGATTGCGCGAGAAACCAAAGCCTTCGCGCGGGATCATGATCGCGACATCTAGTTTGCGGTTGGCATTTTCATCGTGGATCAGGCCAAGCGCATAAGTTCCCGGCACCATATCGTTAAACTGAACCATAGCGGCATTAACCGCCGCAACGCTGCGCTTGTGCGCGAGCGGGTCTTTACTGCAATTGGGGAAGAATTTTGGATTGGCAGTCACACAGATCAGAACATTGCCTTTGTCAGAACGTAGGCCCGTGATCGCGACATCAAGCGTCGCGGTGGGGCTGTTGGCTGCGGTGAGGAGGAGTGCGGAAAGTGCCAAGCCCGCGGTCCGTGCCGCAGATATGATCCCAAAATCTGAAATAGAGCCCATAATTGTTCCGATACTCGTCATGATGGCGTTGGTGATGTGTTGCTGTTATCAGCCACTTCCCTAACGAACCGTTAACCACAGCCTTAGGAAATAATTCCCAGCCCATATGATTGGTCACCCCCATCACGGTCATTACGGTAAGCACTACCGCAACCGCGCTGATGTGCATTGGCAATGTGAACACGAGGACGGGAATGACGATAGCACCGGTGAGCGCCTCCCAAGGGTGAAACGCCATTGCGGCCCACGCGGTGGGTGGGCGACTGGCGTGATGGACGGCGTGCGCTATCTTAAAAAGCTTGGGGCTGTGCATCGCGCGATGAGTCCAATAAAACCATGTGTCGTGTGCGCACAGCGCAATCATGATACTGGCGGGCCACCACCACATCGGATAATCTGCGATATTGCGGTAAACAAGCGTCCAGCCTCGATTGTCCCAGCCCCATGCGATGATGCCCGCAGGGACGCCGTAAATCGCAGCACTGCCTAGGCTCCAATATATTTCGCGGCGCATTTGCGCGTCTAGCCCCGCATAAAGCCCAGGATGCTTGATCCGCGTGATCAGTGCAAAGCCCCCGCTTGCCAGCAGATAGCGGACGCCAACGATGATCGTCATCGCCAAAGCTGACAAAAGGATGGGTATCGCAAATTGCATCCTGACCCCCTAAGACAAAAGAATGAGTGCTGCCAATACTTCTCACTGCGATGTTGCGATTATCGGCGGCGGCCTCGCAGGGGGCTTGATCGCGCTCGCGCTCGCCGAGAAACGCCCAGAGCTAGACGTGCGGATTATCGAAAACGGCGCGGTACTTGGCGGCAATCACCTCTGGTCATTTTTTGATAGCGATATTGCGCCGCCTCATCGTTGGCTGATTGAAGCATTGATCTGCCACCGCTGGGAAGGATATGACATTGCCTTCCCCGCTCATGCGCGCACATTGGATGCGGTTTATAATTCGATTGAATCAAAGCATTTTGATCAAGTGGTGCGCGGTAAACTAAGTCGCGATAAAATCATCCGCGCGAAGGTGAACTCGATTGATGCTAATAGTGCAACGTTGAACGACGGAACCACGATCACCGCGCGTCACATCATCGATGCGCGCGGCCCCGGCGATATGACAAAGCTTGAAGTTGGCTGGCAGAAGTTTGTTGGCGAAACGCTGACGATCTCAGGCGGACATGGCCTTACGCGGCCGATTGTCATGGACGCGAGCGTGGATCAAATCGATGGCTACCGCTTCGTCTATTGCCTGCCGTTTGATGCGGAGACGGTGTTTATCGAAGATACTTATTATAGCGACACACCCGATTTTGACGTCGAAACGATAAAAGACCGGATTGCTGATTATGCCGCCGCGCATAGCTGGCAAATTGCGGCGCGCGGGCACAGCGAAGCAGGCGTTTTGCCCGTTGTCGTCAGTGGTGATTTTGATGCCTATTGGAACTCAACGGGGGCGGGCATTGCAAAGGCAGGCTTACGCGCGGGCATGTTCCATCCGACCACCGGATATTCATTGCCCGATGCTGTTCGGCTGGCAGCGGCAATGCCTGAACTCGTTGATCTAGACGCGGAAGCGTTTGCAATCTCAGTCAAGCGAATAGCCGAACAAACGTGGCGGCGTGGCTGGTTTTTCCGCATCCTTGATACGATGCTCTTTCACGCAGCCGACCCTGCAAAGCGCTATATCGTGCTTGAGCGATTCTACCAATTATCACCCAATTTGATCGCGCGATTTTATGCAGGAACAACAACAATAGCTGACAAAATTCGTATCTTGTCGGGAAAGCCCCCGGTGGCTATCGGCAGGGCGATACGCGCACTATTGGGTGCACGAAATTTAGGGCGTAAGAAGTGAAAACATCTGTAGTGATCGGCGCTGGCTTTGGCGGCTTGGCGCTGGCGATCCGTTTGCAATCAGCCGGCATTCAAACCACGTTGATTGAATCGCGCGATAAGCCCGGTGGTCGTGGCTATTATTGGGAACGTGACGGCTTCACCTTTGATGCAGGGCCAACAGTGATCACTGATCCTGATTGTCTTGAACAATTATGGGCACTTTCTGGCCGCAAAATGTCAGACGATGTTGAGTTGATGCCCGTCAAGCCATTTTACCGCCTCAATTGGCCCGATGGCACCAATTTTGATTATTCGAACGACGAAATCGAGCTGCGCGCCGAAATTGCTAAGCTCGATCCGAATGACATTGCGGGCTATGATAAATTCTTGGCTTACTCGGCCTATGTCTATGAAGAAGGCTATAAAAAACTTGGCACCGTGGCTTTCCTCGATTTCAAATCGATGATCACGGCATCGCCAGCACTTGCAAAGGCGCAAGCGTGGCGCTCGGTTTATTCGATGGTCTCATCATTTGTGAAGAATGAGAAATTGCGCGAGGTCTTGAGCTTTCACACGCTTCTGGTCGGTGGAAACCCGATGAAGACCAGCGCCATCTACGCGCTGATCCACAAGCTTGAAAAAGACGGCGGTGTCTGGTTTGCAAAGGGTGGCACGAGCAGGCTGATCGCGGGCATGGTCACACAATTTGAACGCCTTGGCGGGGTTGTGCGACTTGATGACGGCGTGGAGGAAATCGAAACTCAGGGCGATAAAGTCGTCGGCGTCCGCACTAAGTCGGGCTTCCGTATCGACACCGATGCGGTCGCGAGCAATGCCGATATTGTTCACACCTACCGCGATTTGCTCTCCAGTTCGCCGCGTGGCAAACGAGCAACCACCTCGCTGCTGAAGAAACGCTATTCGCCCTCGCTCTATGTTTATCATTTCGGGATGAAGGGCACTTGGCCGGGCATCCCGCATCATATGATCATGTTTGGCCCGCGCTATGCCGGGCTGCTCAAAGATATTTATGATAACGGCGTTTTGTCTGAGGATTTCTCGCTCTATCTTCACCACCCGACCGTCACAGACCCAAGCATGGCACCCGAGGGCTGTTCAACTTTCTATGTGCTCTGCCCCGTGCCACACATGGGGCAATTTCCAGCCGATTGGGATGGCAATGTTGGCGAAACGCTCAAAGAACGCATCCTTGATGAGATTCAAAAGCGCTTCATCCCTGACATTCGTTCACGCATCATGACTGAATTTTTCTATGCGCCGACTGATTTTGGGCGTGATCTTAACGCGCATCTAGGCAGCGCGTTTAGCCTTGAACCAATCCTGACGCAAAGCGCTTGGTTCCGCGTTCACAACCGCGATGATGCGATCAACAATCTTTATTTTGTCGGCGCCGGCACGCATCCAGGGGCGGGCATTCCAGGCGTGGTTGGCAGCGCCAAGGCAACCGCAGCTTTAATGGTTGAGGATTTGCAGGGTTGAAACGCATCGCCGTCTATTGCGGATCAGCAACGCCTGCCGACCCAGCCTATCTAGAGACGGCGAAGATGGTTGGACGCACACTCGCCGAACGCGGGATCGGTATCGTTTATGGCGGCGGAAGGCTTGGGCTGATGGGCGCTGTTGCCGATAGCGCTTTGTCGGCTGGTGGCGAAGTGATCGGTGTTATCCCTGAGGCACTGCGCGATGCCGAAGTTGCGCATCTGGGCTGCACTGAGCTTCACATTGTGCCGGGCATGCACGAACGCAAACGGCTATTCACTGATTTATGCGATGGGTTCATCACCCTCCCTGGCGGGGTTGGCACGATGGATGAATTGTGGGAGGCGATCAGCTGGGCGCAGCTTGGCTATCACCAAAAGCCTGTGGGGTTGCTTAATGTCGCTGGCTTTTATGATCAATTGATCGCATTCAACGCGCATATGATTGCAACTGGTTTCATTCGGTCGCAGCATAGCGGGATAATGATCATGTCTGACGATCTTGATAACCTGCTGGCCAAAATGGCAGCATATCAGCCCCATCAGACCATATTCACGATGAAGGCCGAAAATCTGTGACGCTCACCCGCGATGCGCTCGTGGCCATTGCCCGCGACAGCATCGCACGCGGCAGCACATCGTTCGCGATGGCGAGCCAGCTTTTCGATAAACAAACCCGTGAACGCGCGTGGTTGCTCTATAGCTGGTGCCGCAAATGTGATGATATTGCAGATGGTCAGGATCACGGCGGCGCGATGTCAATCGTTGATGATAGCGCCGCGCGACTCGCCTATATCCGCGAAACGACCGCGCGCGCTTTGGCGGGCGAAACGACGGGTGACCCCGCGTTCGATGCGCTTGGGCTGGTTGCGGCTGAATGCCATATCCCACATGCGTTGATCAACGATCTGATCGAAGGCTTTGCGCTTGATGCGGCGGATTGGCGGCCGCGATCCGAACAGGATTTGATGCAATATTGCTATCATGTTGCAGGTTCGGTGGGTTGTATGATGGCGATCATCATGGGGGTTGATCCTGCCGACAATGAAACGCTCAACCGCGCGTGCGACCTTGGCATGGCGTTCCAACTTGCCAATATCGCGCGTGATATCGGTGAAGATGATGCCGCAGGGCGCTGTTATTTGCCGCAGATTTGGCTTGCTGAGGCCGATATTGGCCCGGGCGAACATATGAAGCCGCATGTCCGTAGCCGCCTCGCCGAAATGGCGTGGTGGCTATGCAATATGGCGCAAGAGTTTGAGACGAGCTCGCGCGTGGGAGCCGCAGCACTGCCGTTTCGCAGCCGCTGGGCGGTGCTGGCAGCAGCGGGCATTTACGGTGACATTGCGCGCGAAGTAGCGCGGCGCGACCAAAGTGCATGGGACACCCGCGTATTCACCACCAAAGCGGCAAAGCTTGGTTGGGTTGCCAAGGCCTTTGTTCAGGCACAGTCGCGTATTACCCCCACACCGCGCGAAGGATTGTGGACGAGGCCGGGTGGCTGATGCGATCATCTATTTGCACGGCACGCCGGGATCCCCACGTGAGCTTTCTTTATTTGGCGCCCCTGATCAGCGGTTTTATGCGCCTGACCGCTATGCGTTTGCGATGGGAAAAACGGCGGAGCTTGCGCTTGATGAACTTGCGAGCGATTTATCGGCGAGGTTTGATGGGCAGATGCTCCATCTGATCGGGTTTTCGATGGGTGGCTATATCGCTTTGCAACTAGACCCCTATTTCCGCAGCATAGAGTGCAATACCGCAAAGAGATGACGCGGCAAGCACCGAGAGCAAACCTATTTTCAGTCTGAACACCGCGAATATTGCTGCCGCAGTCAGCAACAGCGCAAACGGATTGGCACTGGTCAGTACAGGGTTATCAAATCGCAGCGGCCCAAACCGAAATGGCTCAACCTGCGCGAAAATCGTATGAATTGTGAACCAGATTGAGAGATTGAGGACAACCCCCACAACGGCGGCAGTGATCATTGACATCGCCCCACTGAGCGCCACATTGCTGCGCATACGCTCAATGAACGGCGCGCCGAGGAATATCCAGAGGAAGCACGGAATGAACGTCACCCACGTCGCGAGCAATCCACCCAAAGTGCCTGCGAGCAGCGGCGGAAGTGAACCGGGATCACGATACGCCCCCATGAACGCCACATATTGCAGCACCATGATCAGTGGCCCCGGCGTCGTTTCAGCCATCGTAAGCCCATCAAGCATTTCGCTTGGGCTGAGCCAGTGATAGCCATCAACCGCTTGCTGTGCCACATAAGCAAGCATGGCATAAGCGCCGCCAAAAGTGACCACCGCCATCTTCGAAAAGAAGGTTGCGATCTGTGAGAACACGCTGCCATCGCCCAGTATCACGATGATTGCCGCGACGGGCACAAGCCAGAGCAGCAGCCAGATTGCGGCTTGGCGCAGCGATTGCTTGATCGATGGTCGGGCATGGTTGGGAAGATCTGCGCCGAGCAATGTATCAGCATCGCCAACAATATCGCGGGTGCTTGCACCGTGTCCGCCACCGATTTGAAATGCCGAATATCCAGCACGTCCGCCGAAATAGCCGATCACACCCGCAATAAGGATGATGATGGGAAAGGGGATGCCGAGGAAAAAGATCGCAACAAAAGCAGTGGCCGCCACGGCGCGCATCGTCATATTTTTTAATGCGCGGCTGCCAATCCGAACAACCGCTTGCATGACGATTGCCAACACCGCGCATTTGAGCCCGAAGAAAAGCGCTGCGACAAAGCCGATCTTTCCGTAAAGCGCGTAAACCCAGCTTAATGCCATGATCGATAGCATGCCGGGCAGGATGAACAGCCCGCCCGCAACAATCCCACCGCGCGTCTTGTGCATCAGCCAGCCGATGTAAATCGCCAATTGCTGCGCCTCAGGCCCGGGGAGCAGCATACAATAGTTGAGCGCATTGAGGAACCGGTGCTCGCCAATCCAGCGTTTTTCTTCAACAAGGATGCGATGCATAACCGCGATTTGCCCCGCCGGACCGCCAAATGAGAGCGCGGCTATCCGCAGCCACACCCAAAATGCCTCACGAAGTGATATAGGCGCGGGTCGCATCGCTTTCACTTTGCCTTTGCAAGCGAATCAAGCAAGGCATCGATGCGGGCGATCAAATCTGCGCGAGCGCTGGGATAATCATCGTTGACTGAAGGTGTCGCAGACCAATTGCGGAGGTCGGTTGCTTGCATCGTTTTGGGTAAAGGGTTGAACGCGATGACAATATCAGCGGCCTTGATATCTTTGGACGTAAGCGCGCGCAGGCCGTCGCGCGCTGAATTGATCCCGTCCGCCTGTAAGTTTACTTTGAGTGCTTCAGACACATGGTCTCCCGGTGTTATTCCGCGTGAGAAAGCGCTGACGTTGATCCCGCGCGCGCGGGCGCGTTCACGAAACATTTCGCGCGCAATCGCGCTTTTCGCGGTGCCAAATTGGCAGATAAAGAGGACTTTTGGCGCGCGCGTTTGAGGCTGAGGCGCACGCGCGGTAAGCGGCGCCGCTGCCATCAGCAGCCCCAAGATGATCGAACGTCGTGCCAGTTTCATTCGCGTATTCCCCTCAGCGCAGCGCCTGCTGCAAAGGGCGCTATCGCACATAATAGCAACGAACTTGCGCCGAGCAGTTTTAACGCCCCGCCGCTCGCTGGATCAAGCGCGCCTGCGCCAAAGATCAACAGCGGCACAGCAAGCGGGAGCATCAGAAGGCCCGCTAAGGCACCACCACCGCGCAAACCGACGGTGAGACTCGCCACCATCACCCCGAGCGCCGCGAGGGCTGGTGTGCCGATCAGAAGGCCCAATTCAAGGCGAATGAGTACATCGCCTTCCAACCGCAATAACGCGCTTGCGGGCAGTGCCGCCAGCATCAACGGCGGGCCAAAGCTGAGCCAATGTGCGATGATTTTGGCGAGAGCGACGATTTCATCGCTGGCACCGCGCACGGTATATTGATCAAGTACGCCGTTTTCCCCGTCAGGCGCGATCAAGCGGTCAATCGGTAAAAGTGCGGCGAGCAACGCTGCCATCCACAGCACGCCGCCGCCGGTGCGCGCCAGCAATGCGCCATCAGGCCCGACGCCGAAGGGGTAGAGTATCGCCACGAGCAAGAAGAAAAGCACGGGCAATGCCGCCCCCCCTGATAGGGCGAGGCGTACGTCTCGGCGGATGATCACAACCATCATGACAGCGAAACGCTTTGTGCATCGTCAATCTTTAGGGGCTGATGCGAGGCGATGACGATGACGCCACCTGATGCGCGGTGCTTAGCAATCGCAGCTTCCAAAAGGCCGATTGAGGCGATGTCCAACCCGTTAGCAGGCTCATCAAGCAACCAGATGGGCGCTCCCCCTGAGATAACCCCCGCGATCACCGCGCGCTTTTTCTGCCCCGTTGAGAGGATGCGGACGGGCACGTCGGCTAAATGCGCAATGCCCATCGCAGCAAGGCCAGACTTAACATCGCCACCGTCAATCCGCGCCCAATAGTCAAGCGCGCGCGATAAGGGCTGCGCGCGGTCGAGCGCGGTCGTTTCGCTTGTAAATGCGATACGTCCTTCTACTTTCACTGTTCCCGCTATTGGCAGGAGCAGGCCAGCGATTAAGCGCAAGAGGCTCGATTTACCAATGCCGTTGGGGCCACTGACTAAGGCGGCGTCGCCTGCGCTTAGCGATAGATTCAGCCCCGCAAATAACTGACGGCCGCCGCGGAGGCAGCCAAGATTTTCGAGCGTTAGTGATTGACCTTGCCCCTGCATTGCTGCGACATAGCGGCATCTGATGAGTGAGGCAAAAGAGAATGATCACCGCCCTAACCGATGCAGAACGCGCCGCTGCGATCGATAGTTTGATCGATTGGGATTATGATGAGGCGCGCGATGCCTTCACGCGTCAATTTTTGTTCGCCGATTTCTCAGCCGCCTTTGCCTTCATGACGCGAGTTGCGATGCTCGCCGAGGTTCAGGATCACCACCCTGAATGGTCAAATGTATGGAACCGCGTTGATATTTTGCTCACCACGCATGATGCAGGCGGGCTTTCGGCGCGTGATGTCAAAATGGCGAGCGCGATTGACGCTCTACTCGACTGACCCGTCACTTTTAACCCAGCGCTTGCTCAGGAACCACACAACACCACCAAGTGAAATAATGATACAAGCGCCAACAATGAACCAAAATGCGGTTGGATCACTTTGCGCGGGGATCGGTACGTTCATTCCGTAAAGCCCGGTGATGAATGTCAGTGGCAGGAACACCAGCGCATAGATTGACAGCAAAAGCGACCGGCCATCAATTTGTTCAGCATGAAGATCGGTGAGTTCATCATGGACTATCGCCGCACGTTCACGCACTGCTTCGAGCTCCTCTGCCATCCGCGAAAAACGGTCAGAAGCTTCGCGCAAGTGGAGCCGGTCGTTATCATCAAGCCAATCGATTTGTGACCCCGCAAGTTTTTCAAGCGCCTGCCGCTGCGGCACGACGAAGCGGCGGTAAAGGATCGCCTTTGATCGCAGCGCGCTCACCTTACGGCGATTGGCGAAGATGCCCTTGTCGGCCAGTGTCGCTTCAACCGCATCAAGCGCATCACCGAGATTTGCAATTTCAGGATCAAGTTCCTCTGTCACCGCGCCCGCAAATGCGGTGAGAAGATCGCCAGGATCCTTGATGGTGCCACCGAGGAATTGATCAATGACGCGGTCTAGTGCAAGCGGGCTGCGAAAACAGACTGAGATGACGCGGCCCTTTTCGGCCCAAAAGCGCACTGAAACGAGCGCGTCAGGATCGTCCTCAGGCGTTTTGCCAAGCCCGCGCATATTGATCAGCGCGCCCGCGCCAATCACATCACTGCGCGGCCTCGTTTCAACCGCGAGCAGAGCTGAGCGCGCGACATCAGGAATATCGTTTTGCGCACTCAGCCAGTTAAGAACATCAGCCTCGCGTCCATCGAGATGGAGCCAGAGCAGTTCAGCACTGCCAAAATGCGTGACGCCCTCAAGGAAGGGAAGCTGAGTGGCTTTGCCATCATCATAAAGGCAGGCATGCATTAGCGGGCATCCAGAAACAAAGTGATGCCGGATGGTGCCACTTCTGGCGAAACGTCGCAAGCGACGCGGTTTGCATCAGCACGCGCGCGGGTCAGGATGGCAGACGCGACGCACTCAGTGTGGAACACATTATCCGCCTGCCCCAGCAATCGCGCCTGCTTGAGCGTCAGATCATCGGGGTCATCCGAGGTGATAATGATGTGGTGAAATGCCGATTGCGCGCTCTGCGCTTCGCCGAGCCAGCGCATCACCGCATCCGCCTCTAACGGTGAGAAGGGATCAAGCGGCGCGCCTTGCGCAAACGCGCTGTCGATCACTTGCCGCCGGTCACGCGCGTCGGGCCAGCGCATCCGCAAGGAAGCGCGTAGGCTCTTGAGTGTAGTGGCAATCTCACCGAGGCTCGCGGGAAGCATCGCTTCAAGCCGCTGACGCAGCGCCTTTGCAAGGCCCGCTGACGCCCCGCCTGTCCCAATCGCGATGATCACAGGGTCACGGTCGATAATCGCAGGCAATGTGAAATCGCACTGAGGTGGCCGATCAACTGCATTGACCAAGATGCCGCGCGCTTTCAATCGCGCCACCGCAGCGAGGGCGGTCACGTCATCTTCAATCGCGACGATGGCGAGGGCTGCTTCCACTTCCTCACCAACGATAATAGCGCCAACACGGTCAAGGATGCGGCGTTTAGCGTCGGCAGTATCTCCTTCACCAAGCAGAATCACGGGGCAACCGTTCAAGCGAACAAAGAGCGGAAGGCTGTGCATGGTCTAATTCACCCGCCACAATTTATAGGGAGAGCGCGCGGGCAGCGGCACGGGATCAAGCCAACGGGGAACCTTTCCCTTGGCAAGCTGCGCGTAAAAGCCGTCTGGATTTTGAACCTGATAAATCGTCGATTCAGAGAGGTTGGGGCAGATAAGAAGCAGCGTTGCGCCGTGACGTTTGATGATCGCGCGCGCGACGTCAGGCGTCCCCCGAAAGGTATGTTGTACGTCCAAGATCGCATCGCCGTTGCGGTGATATGGCCCCGCAATCGCCTTATGATGCGTCATCGTTACTAACCTAGGGCCAAGATCAACGAAGGTGAAGATTGTCGTCGCGGGCAGCTGTGCAATCGGCTTGAGCGCGGGCAGTGTCAGGCATTGGCGGTTGGCGATGTTCACCGCGATCATATGCGCTGACGGTAAAGGAGGCGGATTGATCTTGTTGGCGATTTGTAAACCAATGCCCGAAATCAGGATCACGATCACCACCCCGCCGATCAGCGTTACGGGCCAGATGACGCGGGCGCGGAGCCAACCAATGAACATCCAGCACAGCGCGGTTGCGCCAGGAACCGCGAGCGTGAGCGCGGCGGGCGATGCGCGCGTTTGCCACATCATCAACGCACCAGCGCATAAAGAGAGCAGGAATATGCTCAGCCACGGCGCTTTATGCGCGGCACGCCACGTTGCGATAAGCCCGCCGATAATCCCAAATCCAGCCATGCTGGCGGGCAGGATCGTCGCCCAGCTTTGCGCATAGAGCGGTTTTGCTTCGCGGATGTTGCTTAGCCAGAGTTGGTCAAGTTCAAGCGAGACGCCTTCGGG
>JAYUAU010000011.1:0-13032 GCA_043741135.1 Sphingomonadales bacterium
GAGGCAGGGGTCCAGTCCCAGACAAAAAGAGTCTTTGTTAAGGTCTGGACCCCTGCCTCCGCAGGGGAACGATTCAACTAATCCTCATCCCGCTCTAAAGGATCACAGATGACTGACTACGACTACGACCTCTTCGTTATTGGCGCTGGTTCGGGCGGTGTGCGTGCGGCGCGTATTTCGGCGAGCCACGGCGCTAAAGTGGCGATTGCTGAGGAGTTTCGTGTTGGTGGCACCTGCGTCATTCGCGGCTGTGTCCCCAAAAAACTGCTTGTTTACGGATCACACTTTGCCGAGGACCTTGCGGACGCCAAGCGGTTCGGCTGGGATACTGGCATGTGCACATTCGATTGGCCAACGCTGCGTGATAATGTCGCGGCGGAGGTTAATCGGCTTGAAGCAATATACGGCCAAAATCTGGGGAATAGCGGCGTTACGCAATATCTTGAGCGCGCGGTTGTTTCAGGGCCAAACACAGTTCAGTTAGCGAGTGGTAAGTCAATAAGTGCGCGGATCATTCTGATTGCCACAGGCGCGACGCCTGCGGTGCCCCATGTCCTTGGCGCAGAGCTTGGCATTACCTCAAACGAAGTGTTCAGTCTGCCTGCCCTCCCCAAACGCGCGATCATTGCGGGGGCGGGCTATATTGCGAACGAATTTGCCGGAATATTCAATGAGCTTGGTGTTGAGGTGACGCTCGTGACGCGCGGTGATCAGATGTTGCGTAGCTATGATCAGGAAATTGTCGGAAAATTGACTGAGATGAGCCGTGAAAAAGGCATTGATATCCGCTTTGGTTTTCCTTTACAGTCTGCCACACAACAAGCTGATGACAGCCTGTTGATTGATGGTGGCGATCAAGGCGTGATCGAGACTGACCTGCTGTTATGGGCAGTCGGGCGTACCCCAGTGACCAATGGACTGGGCCTAGAGAAAATCGGTGTTGCGCTCGACAAGGTGGGGGCGATCGTTGTCGGCGACGATAATTGCACTACCGTGCCGAGCATTTATGCTGTGGGTGATGTGACTAACCGCGTTCAGTTGACCCCTGTTGCCATTCGTGAAGGCCATGCCTTTGCCGATAGCGTCTTTGGCGGAAAACCCCGCACCGTTGATTATCGGGCAATTCCAACCGCCGTGTTCAGTAATCCCCCGATTGCCAGCGTTGGCCTGACCGAAGCCGAAGGCCGAGCACAATTTGGCGAAATTGCGGTTTATAAATCTGATTTCCGCGCGATGAAAAACGTCCTCGCCGGCCGCCACGAACGCGCTTTATACAAGATGGTGGTCGACGCAGCGACTGACCGCGTCCTCGGCCTCCACCTGATCGGCCCTGATAGCGCTGAAATCCTCCAAGCCGCCGCGATTGCGGTCAAAGCGGGGCTTTCGAAAGCCGACTTTGACGATACAATCGCACTTCATCCCAGCATGGCGGAGGAATTGGTGCTGATGAGGTAGGGATTGCACAAAACTGCGCAGAAGTGTAAAATGCCGCCATGGCCGAGATGAACATATCAGTTCCCGATGGACTTAAAGCGTGGGCGGACGCTCGTGTTGCGCAAGGTCGTTATTCAAGTGCAAGTGATTATGTCCGCGATTTGATGCGGCGTGATCAGGATCGCGCTGAAGGCGACATTGCGTGGGTGCAAGCTAAACTTGATGAAGGCTATGCGTCGAAAGTTCTTGATGAGGATCCACGCGATGTAATCAGCGCGTTACGGGCCGAGTTCACCGATCAACGTGAAGCCGCTTAAACTCAACGCCGCGGCGAAGACTGATCTACGCAAAATTGCTCAATATAGTGTTTCTGAGTTTGGACGCACTGTTGCCGATCGTTATATGACAGGGCTTTCACTAGCATTTGATCGGATTGCACTGTCGCCAGAAACCTACCGCACTTTTGAAGGCGTAGTTCCTGAAACCCGAGTCCTGAGCTATCGAAGGCACAGAATATTTTACCGGATCGATCCAAATAATGTCGTGGTATTGCGGATTTTGCATCAATTTCGCGATTTGGAACAATTGAATTGGCAGTAAACCTTACCCCACTCTATTTGCCACCAAATCATCCACCACGCCCGGATCAGCCAGCGTGCTAATATCACCCAGCGCTGTCACATCGCCCTCGGCAATTTTGCGCAAAATCCGGCGCATGATTTTGCCTGACCGCGTTTTGGGGAGCGCGGGGGTGAATTGGATCGCATCGGGGGTCGCAATCGGCCCAATTTCGGTGCGCACCCATTTAACGAGTTCGCTGCTCAACTCGTCACTTGGTTCGATTCCCGCGTTGAGCGTGACATAAGCATAAATGCCCTGTCCTTTGATCTCGTGCGGCATCCCAACAACCGCAGCCTCGGCCACCTTAGCATGGAGCACGAGCGCGCTTTCAACTTCGGCGGTGCCCATCCGGTGGCCGCTGACGTTGATAACGTCATCAACGCGCCCCGTGATCCAGTAATAGCCATCTTCGTCGCGGCGTGCGCCGTCTCCGGTGGTATATTTGCCGGGGAAGGTGGTGAAATAGGTTTGGAAAAAGCGACCGTGATCGTTCCACACGCTGCGCATTTGCCCGGGCCAGCTCCGCGCGATGACGAGATTGCCTTCACACTCACCGAACTGAACAACGCCTTCGCCGTCTACGATCTGAGGATCAACGCCGGGCATTGCTTTAGTCGCGCTGCCGGGCTTAAGCGGGGTTGCGCCAGGCAAGGGGGCAATCATCGCAGCTCCCGTTTCGGTTTGCCACCATGTATCGATGATCGGGCAGCGCCCTTCACCAACCACTTTGTGATACCAGCGCCACGCTTCGGGATTGATCGGTTCGCCAACGGTTCCCAATAATTTGAGCGACTTGCGCGAGGTTTTTGCGACAAATTCATCGCCTTCGCGCATCAGGGCACGTAGCACGGTGGGGGCGGTGAAAACGGTATGCACTTTATGACGATCACACACCTCCCATATCCGGCTTGGGCTAGGCCAGTTGGGAACACCTTCATACAGCAGCGTCGTCGCGCCGTTGGCAAGCGGGCCGTAAAGGATGTAGCTATGCCCCGTCACCCAGCCGATATCCGCCGCGCACCAGTAAACATCGCCCTGTCGGTAATCAAAGCACAGCTCATGTGTCAGGCTCGCCCACAGCAAATAGCCGCCCGTTGTGTGCATAACTCCTTTCGGTTTGCCCGTTGAACCTGACGTATAAAGGATGAACAAGGGGTCTTCTGCGCCCATCACTTCAGGTGGGCAGATTGCATCAACCTTGGCCGCGGCCTCGTGATACCAAATGTCGCGGCCCTCAGTCATATTCACAGCAACGCCAGTTGCGCGCACCGTGATCACCGTTCTGAGCGAAGGGCATTGCGTTGCGGCGATATCGACATTGGCCTTGAGCGGCACCGTTTTGCCGCCGCGCCGTCCTTCGTCAGCGGTGATGACACAGGTTGAGTCGCAATCCTGAATGCGTCCTGCAATTGACTCAGGTGAAAAGCCGCCAAAAATAACGCTATGGATCGCCCCAATCCGTGCGCAAGCGAGCAGCGCGAATGCAGCCTCAGGGATCATCGGCATATAGATTGTAACGCGGTCTCCCTTCACCACGCCCGCGCCCTTTAGCACATTGGCAAAGCGACAAACCGCAGCATGTAATTGTTTGTAGGTAAACCGTTTTGCTTCTTCGCTTGGATCATCAGGTTCCCAAATGATCGCGACGGCGTCACCGCGTGTTTTAAGATGGCGGTCAATACAATTAGCGCTCGCGTTGATCTTGCCATCGGCAAACCATTGGATGTGAAAATCGTCTTCCTTGAACGACCAATCACCCGCAATTTCAGGGCGCTTAATCCAATCAAGGCGGCGCGCTTGTTCAAGCCAGAATGTGCCGGGATCACCCAGCGCACGACCATAAAGCTGATCATATTTCGCGGTGTTAATCCGCGCACGCTTCGCCCATTCGGGGGGAACCGGATATATCTCGCTGTCACTCACGCGCGCTTCCCCCTGTTTTCACATTCATGATTTGCCAAGCGCTGCAAATCTTGAAAGAGGATGTAATGATCGAAACAGGGAAAACAGACAAGCCATGTCTTCAAACATTACCGAACTCGAACGCCGTCGCGCCGCTGCAAAGCTCGGCGGAGGGCAAAAGCGGATCGATGCTCAGCACGCCAAAGGGCGGCTAACCGCACGTGAGCGGCTTGATATCTTGCTCGATGAAGGCTCGTTTGAGGAGCTTGACGCCTATGTCGAGCACAATTGCACTGACTTCGGGATGGCCGATACGAAATTCCCCGGGGACGGAGTCGTCACTGGCAGCGGCACGATCAATGGTCGTTTAGTTTATGTCTTCAGCCAGGATTTCACGGTGTTCGGCGGATCACTGTCTGAAGCGCATGCCAAAAAGATCTGCAAAGTGATGGATAATGCGATGAAGGTTGGCGCGCCCGTCATCGGCATCAACGATAGTGGCGGCGCGCGCATTCAGGAGGGCGTGGCCTCGCTCGGTGGCTATGCAGAGGTGTTTCAACGCAACGTATTGGCATCGGGTGTTATCCCACAGATCAGCCTCATAATGGGGCCGTGCGCGGGCGGCGCGGTCTATTCGCCTGCAATGACTGACTTCATCTTCATGGTGAAGGATTCGTCCTATATGTTCGTCACGGGGCCAGATGTCGTCAAAACCGTGACCAACGAGATTGTTAGCCAAGAGGAACTCGGCGGCGCGGTGACGCACACTACGAAGTCGGGCGTGGCTGATAATGCGTTCGAAAATGATATTGAGGCGCTGCTCGCGGCGCGCGACTTCTTTGACTTCCTCCCCGAAAACAACCGTGCGCCTGTGCCCGAACGGCCCACGGCGGACGAGTGGGACAGGCTTGAACCAAGCCTCGATATGCTGATCCCCGCCAACGCCAATCAGCCCTATGATATGCACGAAGTGATCCGCAAAACGGTGGATGAAGGCGATTTTTTTGAGGTCGCGCCGAGCCATGCAGGCAATATCCTGATCGGATTTGGCCGGATTGAGGGGCGCACTGTGGGGATCGTCGCGAACCAGCCGATGGTGCTGGCAGGGTGCCTCGACATCAATTCATCAAAGAAAGCCGCGCGGTTTGTGCGGTTCTGCGATGCGTTTGAGATACCGATTGTCACCTTCGTTGACGTGCCGGGCTTCCTGCCGGGGGTGGGGCAGGAGCATAGCGGCATCATCAAACACGGCGCGAAACTGCTGTTCGCTTATGCCGAGGCGACCGTGCCCAAGATCACCGTGATCACGCGCAAGGCCTACGGCGGCGCGTATGACGTGATGGCGAGCAAGCATCTGCGCGGCGATTTGAACTATGCGTGGCCAACGGCGGAAATCGCGGTGATGGGCGCGAAGGGGGCGGTGGAGATTATCTTCCGGGGATTGAGCGCTGAGGAGCAAGCGGTGAAGACGGCGGAATATGAAGAGCGGTTTGCGAACCCCTTCGTCGCGGCGAGCAAGGGGTTCATTGATGAGGTGATTTATCCCCACTCAACGCGGCGACGGATCGCTTTGGGGTTGCGGAAATTGCGGAACAAGTCGCTGGAGAATCCTTGGAAGAAGCATGATAATATTCCCTTGTGAGGTAGCATATGTCTGACACAATCTTGGTTGCAGTAATTGGCATTCCACTCGCTCTTATTGGCTATTGGATTCAAGCGGCATTGGCTCGAAAATCTGAGCAGGATCGATTTTTTAGGGATAGCAAGCGGGAGATTTACGCAAAGCTCTTAGTCGCTGTGGGCGATTTGGGTAATCACAAAGGCGATGAGCAGAAATTGAGAGAAGCCAAAGCCGCTGCTGCGGCGTCTCGCTGTTTGATAGGTCTCTATGGATCGGCTGAAGTAATCCGCGAGGTTGCTAAAACATTTGAACACGGCGACTTCAGTACGGACGAGGGACAAAGCAATTTTGTTAAAGCCATTGCGGCAATGCGGCGCGACACTGGAGCGGTTTCTGATTCAGAAATCAATTCTAGTCTGACCAATTTAATCTTTACCCCGGCATCTAAGAGGCAATAGAACCATGAAACTAGGCCGCCTCAACCACATCGGTGTCGCGACGCTTGCATCCATTTCACGCAAACATTATCATGACCTTATAATGTGAAGGAGTCTCAAGCCATGCAAACCGAACGTCTTACAGTCTTAATGGAGCCGAAATACAAAGCTGCCGTCGCGAAGCAGGCAGCCGCGCGTGGCGTTTCAACCAGCGAGCATGTCCGCAATGCGCTCGATAGTTTCGACGCCAATGTGATCGAGGACGAAGCCCAGCTTGCGGCGCTTGTCGAAGAAGCCAGTTTGGCAATCCCGAAGATGCGGGCATCGATCAACAGCATGATCGAAACGCTTGAACGATCGCATCGGGAAACCGATCAATTTTTGCGCAAAATGGGGGTTCGTTGATGGGGATGATCAATGATGCAATCACGGCGTTGAAGAACGTCATTCTAATGCAGTCCGGCCTCGAACAGTTGCAAAAACAGGTCGAACGCCAAGATCGTGACATTGCCGGGCTTCGCGACGCGATATCAGCGATAAGCGAGCGCGTAGCGCGCTTTGAGACTAAGTTCGAAATTTACGAACGACTTACCGATAGCCGGAGGAACGGGGGGTGACACCGCTTCCCGATCATTACCCTTTCGCACTTGCTTCGGACGCGGATCTGCTTGAGTGGGCGCACAGCAGTGAGCCGCCCTTCGATAAGATGCATATCGCAGCCCCTTGGTTGCGACGAGAGGAATCAATCCGCGCTTATCTGGAAGGGGTGATAAGCGGGAACATTTATCGCTGGCGCTACACCTACTTGTTCGGGGATCAGCAATGAAACTAGGCCGCCTCAACCACATCGGCGTCGCTACGCCTTCCATCGCTGACAGCATCGTGCATTACCGCGATGTGATGGGCGCGACGAAGATTCACGGAGCCTTTGACCTGCCCGATCAGGGGGTGAAGGTCTGCTTTGTCGATACGCCGACTGACTCCTCTGATTCTGGGGCAATGAACGGCACGCAGATTGAGCTAATTGAGCCGCTCCCCGGCAATACCTCAATCGCGGCTTTCTTGGCGAAGAACCCGCTCGGGGGGCAGCATCATCTTTGTTACGAAGTGCCTGATATTCACGCTGCAAAGGCCGAATTTGAGGCGTTGGGCAAGCGCGTGCTGGGTGATCCGAGGATAGGCGCGCACGGCACCTTGATATTCTTTGTGCACCCTAAGGATATGGGCGGGGTTTTGACTGAGATTATGGAAACACCAAAAGGGGCACATCAATGACATACGAAACGATCACTTTTGCCATCGCGGACAATATCGCCACAATCACCCTGAACCGGCCCGAGCGCCTCAACGCGATGCCGCCGCAAATGGCCGATGAGATTGCCGATGCACTCGATAATCTGGGCGGAGCTCGCGTGTTGATCATCACTGGCGCTGGACGGGCATTTTGCTCTGGCGCCGATTTGCAAGCACGCGGCGGCGCTACGTCAGTCGGCGCGAGCGGGCCCTACGGCGCACTGACCCGCGCTTATAATCCAACGATGGTCAAGCTATCAAAGCTCAACGTGCCGATCGTCACTGCCGTTAATGGGCCAGCGGCGGGTATTGGATGTAGCCTCGCCTTGTGCAGTGATTTCACGATTGCCGGAAAATCTGGCTACTTCCTGCAAGCCTTCGTCAACATCGGCCTTGTCCCTGATGGCGGCGCAAGCTGGATGTTGCCACGCCTCATTGGTAAGGCGCGCGCGACGCAGATGATGCTGCTTGGTGAGAAGATTTCGGGCGATCAGGCCGCTGATTGGGGCTTGATCTACAAATGTGTCGAGGATGCAGACTTGCAGGCCGAAGCACGCGCGCTGGCGACCAAATTGGCCAATGGCCCGACGCTGGCACTTGGCATCATGCGCCAGAATATCGCGACTGCGCTCGAAATGGATTATGCCTCAGCTTTGTTGCGCGAAGCCGAAGGACAGCGCATTGCGGGCGCAAGTGCAGACGCGATGGAGGGCGGGCTTTCGTTCCTGCAAAAGCGCAAACCCGTATTTACAGGAAAATAGCAATGACAAACCGCGCGGATTGGGAAGCGCTCGCCGGCAAAGAGGTCAAGGGGCGTGACCTGACATGGCACACGCCTGAGGGCATTGCCGTGAAACCGCTCTACACTGCCGAAGATGCGGGCGACCCCGGCCTTCCCGGTTTCGCGCCCTTCACACGCGGGGTGCGTGCGTCGATGTATGCGGGACGCCCTTGGACGATCCGCCAATATGCTGGGTTCTCGACGGCGGAGGAATCAAACGCTTTCTATCGTCGCAATCTTGCCGCTGGGCAGAAGGGGTTGAGCGTCGCGTTCGATCTCGCCACGCACCGCGGCTATGACAGCGACCACCCCCGCGTCGTCGGCGATGTCGGCAAGGCAGGCGTTGCCATCGACAGCGTCGAAGATATGAAAATCCTGTTCGACGGCATTCCGCTCGGGTCAATGTCAGTCAGCATGACGATGAACGGCGCGGTGATCCCGATCCTCGCCTTCTTCATCGTGGCGGGAGAGGAGCAGGGCGTTCCGCTCGCGGCGCTTGATGGCACGATCCAGAATGATATTCTCAAAGAGTTCATGGTTCGTAACACATATATCTATCCGCCCGAACCATCGATGCGGATTGTGTCCAACATTATCGCCTACACCTCGGCAAACATGCCGAAATTTAATAGCATTTCGATCAGCGGCTATCATATGCATGAGGCGGGGGCGACGGCGGTGCAGGAGCTCGCCTTCACGATTGCGGACGGCAAGGAATATGTGCAGCGCGCGATGGAGAGCGGGCTTGATATCGATGCGTTTGCGGGGCGGCTGAGTTTCTTCTTTGGCATCGGCATGAACTTTTTCATGGAAGTCTCCAAGCTCCGTGCCGCGCGGACATTGTGGCACCGCGTGATGGACGGACTCGGCGCGAAGGATGAGCGCTCCAAAATGCTGCGCACGCACTGCCAGACGTCGGGCGTCAGTTTGCAGGAGCAAGACCCCTACAACAACGTGATCCGCACAACGATTGAGGCGATGGCGGCGACGCTCGGCGGGACGCAGTCGCTCCACACCAATGCACTTGATGAGGCCATCGCGCTCCCCACCGAATTTTCGGCTCGTATCGCGCGCAATACGCAGATAATTTTAACTGAAGAAACGGGGATTACCAAGGTCGTCGATCCTTTGGGTGGCTCCTATTACATCGAGGCATTGACTGCCGAGCTCGTCGATCAAGCATGGACGATTATCGGCGAAGTCGATGCGATTGGCGGGATGACTAACGCCGTCGCGAGCGGGATGCCCAAGCGCTTAATCGAAGAAGCCGCGGCGGCTCGGCAAGCCCGCGTTGATAAGGGTGAGGACGTGATCGTCGGCGTCAACAAATATAAGTTGGCGACTGAAGATGCGATTGATACGCTTGAAATCGATAATGACAAAGTGCGGCAGGGCCAGATTGCGCGGCTGGCCAAAATGCGCAGTGAGAGGGACGAAGTGGCGTGTCAGGCGGCGCTCGCGGCGTTGACGGCGGGTGCTCGCGCTGGTTCTTTGTTCCCCCGCGAAGGCGGGGGTCCAGACCAAAGCAAAGAGTCTCTGTCAGGGACTGGACTCCCGCCTTCGCGGGAGAACAATTTGTTGGCCCTCGCCGTCACCGCCGCCCGTGCGCGCGCTACGCTCGGCGAAATATCCGATGCGATGGAGGAAGTTTTCGGTCGCTATTCTACGCAACCCGTCCCCGTATCGGGCATTTACGGCAGTGCGCATGAATTTGATAAGGCATGGGCGCTCGTTGTCGAAGGCGTTGACGCGGTGGGCAGGCGATTGGGCCGCAAGCCGCGCGTCATGATCGCCAAAATGGGGCAGGATGGCCATGATCGCGGTGCAAACGTCGTCGCCTCCGCCATGGCCGATATGGGGTTTGAGACGGTCAGCGGGCCGCTGTTCCAGACGCCGCAGGAGACAATGGAACTCGCGCTCGAACGCGGCGTCGATGCCATCGGCGCATCAAGCCTAGCAGCGGGGCACAAGACACTCATCCCCGAACTCATCCGCTTACTCAAAGAGGCAGGACGGGGAGACATTAAGGTCTTCGCGGGCGGCGTCATCCCCCCACGAGACTATGATTATCTCCGCGCGGCGGGCGTTGTCGGGATATACGGGCCGGGGAGCAATATCGTTGAGTGCGCAGCCGATATTTTGAGGTTGCTCGGGCACAATATGCCGCCGGTGGGGGAGTGAGGGCGATGGTTGTTTTTGCTTTCGATTTTTGCTATTCTACCATCATGATATAGAAAGGTAGAAAAGTGGGAGTTCAACTGAATATCAAGAGCGAAGAGGCGTACGAACTGGCCAGTAAGATCGCCGAAGCCGAAGGGATCAGTTTGACACAGGCGGTGACCGATGCACTGCGCCTGCGCGAGCGTGAGGTTTCGAAGGAGGCCCGTTTCGCAAGAGCCATGGAGATCATCCATGACATGCGCGCGCGCATGTCTCCCGAATTGCTGGCGCTCGACATCGACGATTATCTTTATGACGAATATGGCCTGCCAAAGTGATAATCGACAGTTCCGCCATTGTCGCCATTGTTCGTGGAGAAGCCGAGGCCGATTTCCTTCTCGCGGCTATCAAGGCTCATTCCGATGCCAAGATGTCGGCGGGAAACTATCTTGAAACGGGCATCGTCATTGATAGCGACCGTGATGCCGCACTCAGCGCGGGGCTCGATCCCCTGCTCGACAAATTGGGCATTGAGATCGCCCCCGTCACCCCCGAACAGGCGAAAATCGCTCGCCAGGCCTACCGCGATTTCGGCAAGGGCAGCGGGCATAAGGCGCAGCTAAATTTCGGTGATTGTTTCGCCTATGCGCTGGCGATGGAGCGCGGAGAGGCGTTGCTGTATAAGGGCGATGATTTTGTGCATGCGGGTTTGGGGCGGGTGGTTTGATGGCAATGCAATCGTCATTGCGAGCGCAGCGCGGCAATCCAGAGGCCACCGTCGCACAGTCTGGATTGCCGCGTCGCTGCGGCAGAGCCGCTGTTCATCCTGAGCGCCTGCAAGGCAGTCGAAGGGCTCCTCGCAATGACGGGTTCCTTCGCGCCTTCGCGCCTTCGCGTGAGACCAACTTTCTTTTTTCCTCACGCGAAGCCGCGAAGGCGCGAAGGAATTTTGCATGAATGGCTGGCCAAGCCGCATCCTTGCCGTGTTCTCCATCATTTGGGGGCTGTTGGTGATTGCCGTCCTGATCTTCAATGCTTTGGCGCGCAATTATATGTTGAGCCCGGAATTCACATGGCCTGATGCGATCAAAGCCAACGGCATCATTCTCGTCGTCGGTTTTGTTATTTGGTTCAGTGTTTACCGCTTGATCCGTTGGTTTGATGAAAGAAGCTAAATGTTCAAAAAAATCCTCATAGCAAATCGTGGCGAAATCGCTTGCCGGATCATGCGCACTGCCAAGAAGATGGGGATCGCCACCGTCGCTGTCTATTCGGATGCCGATGCGCGCGCGCCGTTCGTCTTGCTGGCGGATGAGTCGGTGCATATTGGGCCTTCGCCTGCCGCGCAGTCTTATCTGCTGGCTGACAAGATCATTGCTGCGTGCAAACAGACGGGCGCGGAGGCGGTGCATCCCGGCTATGGTTTCCTGTCCGAGCGCACCTCTTTTGCCGAGGCGCTGGCCAAGGAAAACATCGCCTTTATCGGCCCGCCGGTGAACGCGATTGCGGCGATGGGGGACAAGATCGAGTCAAAGAAACTGGCGATGGCGGCGGGAGTCAATGTCGTGCCGGGTTTCGTCGGTGAGATAGACGATACCGAACATGCGGTGCGGATTGCGGGCGAGATTGGCTATCCGGTGATGATGAAAGCCTCGGCAGGCGGCGGCGGTAAGGGGATGCGGCTGGCTTATTCCGAACAGGACGTTCGTGAAGGGTTTGAGGCGACTAAGCGCGAAGGGCTGGCATCGTTTGGCGATGACCGCGTGTTTATTGAGAAATTCATTCTCAACCCGCGCCATATCGAAATTCAGATATTGGGCGATCAGCACGGCAACATTCTGTATCTGAACGAACGTGAATGCAGCATCCAGCGGCGGCATCAAAAGGTTGTCGAGGAAGCGCCGTCACCCTTCGTCACCCCCAAAATACGCAAGGCAATGGGGGAGCAATGCGTGGCGTTGTCGCGCGCTGTGGGATATTATTCGGCTGGCACGGTCGAACTGATCGTATCGGGCGCTGACCCGAGCGGAGAAAGCTTCTACTTCCTCGAAATGAACACGCGGTTGCAGGTTGAGCATCCGGTTACCGAAGCGATCACCGACATTGACCTCGTCGAACAGATGATCCGCGTGGCTTACGGCGAAAAGCTCAGCATGACGCAGGAAGACGTGAAGCTCGAAGGCTGGGCCATCGAAAACCGGATCTATGCCGAGGATCCGTATCGCGGGTTCCTGCCGAGTACGGGGCGGCTGGTGCGCTATCGTCCGCCACTGTCCCCCGTCATTGCGAGGAGCGAAGCGACGAAGCAATCCAGCGGCGACGAGGCTGGATTGCTTCGCTCTGCTCGCAATGACGAGATCAGAGGCGTAGACGGTGTCCGCGTTGACGACGGCGTGATCGAGGGCGGCGAAGTGTCGATGTTTTATGATCCGATGATTGCTAAGCTGATCACTTGGGGCGAAACGCGCGAAGACGCGATTGATAGCCAAATCCTCGCGCTTGATCAGTTTGAAATCGAAGGCGTTGGCCATAATCTCGATTTCCTCTCTGCGATCATGCAACATCCGCGTTTTCGTTCGGGTGACATTACGACGGGGTTCATCGCCGAGGAATATCCCGAAGGCTTCCGCGGCGCGCCTGCTTCGCCTGAACTCCTGCGCAATATCGCGGCCATTGCAGCGTTTGTGACGACTGCTGAGGCTGACCGTGCCCGGCGCGTTGATGGACAATTGGGGGGCAGGCTTTCGCCGCCATCAGCATGGCAAGTGAAGATTGGCGATATC
>JAYUAU010000012.1:0-32321 GCA_043741135.1 Sphingomonadales bacterium
GGCGTGGAGGTTCGAGTCCTCTTCCGGGCACCATTTTCTCTAATAGCAATCTGAATAGGCTGTGGCCCTTGATCAACGGATCGGGTATGGCTCGCACGAATAGCAAAGGCGTCGGAGCACGCCGTATTTTTGGGTAAGCGAGGGAGTATATATGCGCAGTTTTGGATCGCAATTGTTGACGATATTTGTCGCGGCGGCTGTTTTGGCTGCGCCAAAAATTGCGATCTCGGCTTCAGCTCTGCCCGTTGCCGCTGAAAATGGAATGGTGGTTACCGCGCACCACTTGGCGTCAAAGGCGGGTGTTGACGTGCTCAAAAAGGGAGGCAATGCGGTTGATGCTGCCGTGGCCGTCGGTTACGCGCTTGCGGTTACGTTTCCTGAGGCGGGAAATTTGGGCGGCGGAGGGTTTATGACGATCCGTTTTGCTGATGGCCGCAAGGCGTTCATTGATTTTCGCGAAACAGCGCCCGCCGCTGCTACTGCAACGATGTTTCAAAATGCAAAAGGAGTGGTGCTTCCTGATCTTAGTCGGCGGGGCTATCTTGCGGCGGGCATACCCGGAACTGTCGCCGGGCTTGAACTAGCGCGGATAAAATATGGAACGCGGTCGCGGATTTCACTAATGGCGGCGTCAATCCGCCTCGCAAAGGACGGCTTTATCCTAGATCAAGGCGACGCTGATATGCTCGCTGACGGCGCAGAGGATTTTCGCAAAGATGGCCCGAGTTCGACGATCTTCCTTGCGGGCGGCCAAGTGCGCGCGCCGGGAACACGGCTAGTCCAAACTGATCTTGGCCGCGCGTTGCAATTGATCGCGAAGGACGGTGCTGATGCTTTCTATAATGGGCAAATCGCACAGAAGATCGTGACTGCGAGTCGAAAAAATGGCGGTATTTTTACGATGGCGGATTTCGCTGGTTATCGCGCGGTTGAGCGGACTCCGCTTGAATGCACTTATCGCAGCTGGCAGATTATCTCAGCACCACCGCCGAGTTCGGGTGGGACAGTGATTTGCGAAACGCTTAATATCCTTGAAGCCTATCCACTGGCTGAACTTGGTTTCAATTCAAGCCAGAGCACGCATTATATGATCGAAGCGCTGCGCCGCGCGTTTCATGATCGCAACCTGAATTTTGGTGACCCTAGCTTCGTCAAATTTGATGCCGCGCGCTATATTGACAAGGGTTATGCAGCAGAATTGCGCAAAGAAATCGCGGCTGATAAGGCAACACGGTCTGACAGTCTGCCAGCCCCAAGCAGCGCTAAGGAGGGGAAGAACACCACGCATTATTCGATTGTCGATGCAGCGGGGAATGCGGTCTCAGTCACATATACGCTCAACGATTGGTTCGGTGCCCGGGTAACGCCTGCAGGCACGGGCATAATCCTCAACGATGAAATGGATGATTTTTCCGCAAAGCCCGGGGCCTCAAACATGTTCGGCCTTGTTGAGGGTGAGAACAACGCAATTGCGCCGGGCAAACGTCCGCTCAGTTCTATGACTCCGACGATTGTCAGCAAAGATGGCAAGCTCGTCATGGTGGTTGGCACGCCCGGAGGAAGCCGCATTCCAACCGCAGTTTTGCAAGTCATGATCAATGTGCTTGATCATAAAATGACCCTGCAAGAGGCAGTCGATGCGCCGCGTATTCATCATCAGTGGATGCCCGATATCACTTATTATGAGCGCAACGCGCTAAGCGCTGACACATTGGCGCTGTTGGCTGGAAAAGGGCATAAGCTTGAGGAGATTGACTATGGCAATCATATTGCCGCGATCCTTGTTGGCGCGCCTTCTATCGGCGGTAAACCGTTGGGCAAAAACAAGCTTTATGGTTCAATCGATCCGCGCCTGAATTTAGGAACGGCGGAAGGATATTGATATGATCAAACAGCGTGACATTGGCTTTGCTATAATCCTGACGATTGCCAGCATGATCGCCATCACGTTGCTGCTGCATTTGCTTGGCCCTGATTGGTCGATCTATGCGCCCGCAACGTGCACGACGACGCGTTGCTTTTGTGAATTGCCGCGCGGTGGCTCAGTGATTGTTCAGCCCGCTAATAGCTGGTCGAGCTATGGTTATGCCTTTGCAGGGTTTTTGATGATTGCGCTGTCTTGGGGGGCGGGATGGCGAACAGGCTTTCACCGCACTGCGGCGACTGTATTCGGTGCTACGGCCATTTTTGTCGGGCTGGGGTCAGTGCTGTTGCACGCCACGCTGACTTTATGGGGTCAATTCTTTGACGTGACCGGAATGTATTTGACCAGCGGCTTCATGGTGGCGAGCGCGATTGCGTGTTGGCGTCGTCTTTCGGGGCGGCAGGCGGTGACGCTTTACATCGTCTTGGTGGCTGCGCTGCTTACGGTGCTTTATGTTCAACCTGAAGTGCGGCGTTGGTTGTTTGGCGTTGTGCTGATTAGCGCTATCGCTATTGAAATGATCTTCGCAAGGCCACGTAGACCGGGAATCAAAGTCAGCTATTATCTCGCTGGGATCGCCACCAAAGCCGTGGCGTTCACAATCTGGAACCTCGACCAACACGGCACTTTATGTGCGCCGCAAAGCTTGTTTCAGGGGCATGCAGTGTGGCATTTGCTCGGGGCAACATCTTTGTGGCTGACCTTTTTATACTATTACAGCGAGCAAGAGACGGTGGCGAAGGCAGCCTTATAAACCGCGGTTTCCCGTCTAAGGTCTCACTAAGGTCTCACCTGAACCGTTGATCACAACAGCGAGATCCATGCGAAAGCGAGAGGCGCCCCTCCGCATATGGACTTGCAGCACAGCGGGTCTCATTGCATAGGAGCCTGCAAGTCGCCGCCTCGCGCTTTTCACCATCATTTTCAGCAGGCCCTCATGAGCAAAACCATCCATACCCGCATGTTAATCCTCGGTTCGGGGCCTGCGGGACTTTCGGCAGCCATTTATGCGGCGCGCGCGGGTCTCCAGCCGATTGTTGTTCAGGGTATTCAACCCGGCGGGCAGTTAACGATCACGACCGACGTTGAAAATTATCCAGGCTTTCGCGATGTCGTCCAAGGGCCTTGGCTGATGGAGGAGATGCAAGCGCAGGCTGAACATGTGGGCACGACGATGATCTATGACATCATCGTTGACGTTGATGTGTCAAAGCGCCCGTTCACGCTAACTGGCGATGGTGGCGATATTTATTTGGCTGATACGCTCGTGATTGCAACCGGCGCCCAAGCGCGCTGGCTTGGGCTGCCAAGCGAAACCGCGATGCAAGGAAAAGGTGTATCGGCGTGCGCAACATGCGACGGTTTCTTTTATCGCGGCAAGAAAGTCGCGGTGATCGGTGGCGGGAATACCGCAGTTGAAGAAGCGCTGTATATGACCAATCACAGCAAGGATGTGACGCTCATCCATCGCCGCGATAGCCTTCGCGCGGAGAAAATTCTTCAAGATCGCTTGTTTGCGCATCCCAGTATCAAGGTGCTTTGGAATAAAGCGGTTGAGAGCTTTGATGGTGGGGGTGATCCGATTGGACTAACGGGCCTTACGCTCAAGGATACAGTAACGGGGGAAGCGTCAACGCTGACTGTCGACGGTGCCTTCGTTGCGATTGGCCATAAGCCAGCGACCGAAATTTTCGGTGATCACTTGCCCATGGATTCCGATGGCTATTTACTTGTCGAAGTGGGCAGCACGCGAACATCAGTTCCCGGCGTTTTTGCGGCTGGCGACGTTACCGATAAGATTTATCGCCAAGCCGTGACGGCTGCGGGAATGGGCTGCATGGCGGCACTTGATGCTGAAAAATTCCTCGCTCATGCGGAGTTTGCGGCGGCGCGTTAATCGAGCTTGCTTCGTATCGCACTGACTAGCGCCGCATAATCTGCATCGCTCGCAAAACTATGTGAGGATGAATCGAGCATGCTCACCGGCACGCGGCTGCGCTGATCATCAAACGCCGCGCCATCCCACTGTGCTTTGAACGCAATGGCGGTGCCGTCACGTTCGGCCAATAGGATGATACTCTCAACGGGATAGCGCGCTATCTGCGCAGCAACGCGCGTCGACAATGGGGAAACCACATCCTTCTGAGCCGCAGTGCGCAGGCTGCCTAAGAGCTTGCCAAAGTTAACCGCGCCTTTGAACAGGCCCGTCCATGCGCGCGGATTTTTGAGGCGTTCAAGATAATAAGCGCGCGCGGTGGCGGGGGAAGGGGTCTCAGCGCTCGCCTCAAAAAGCCACGGATTGGCAAGCACAAGTGCATCGATGGCGAGTGGCTGGTGGAGAAGCAACGCGGTTGCGGCATCGCAATTTCCGAAGCCGATGACGCGCTTTACATGAGGGCATACAGCGCGAAAGGAGGCCAGTGCAGCGATGATATCTGCACCACTAGTTTCAAATCCGCCATTCTCGCCTTCGCTATCGCCGATGCCGCGTCGATCAAAGCGGAAGACAGGATTGCCAACAGCAGCGACATCGGAAGCGAGCTTAGCCATGCCACGGTGCGCGCCAATGCGAATTTCATTGCCGCCTGAAACGACGAGAAGTCCCGTTGACCCTTTGGCTTCGTCTAGCGTGGCAGCGAGAGTTTCGCCTTCGCAAGTGAACGATAACAGTCGTCGCGTCATGACATCCATGCCGCAATATCAGCGACGATAGCCGTCGCGAGGGTTGCGTCATCGCCGGGTTCAGCACGACGCCAAAGCGGTGTTCCGATTAGCTTTGCATCAGCCTCAGCGGCGTCACTTTCAAGGCGAACCGTGCGCAGTGCCGCGTGCGCTGGGGGGAGGGTGGCCTCAAGCTCTCCCAGAAAACTATCGGAAAGCGCATGGCCGCCATAAAGCGGCGTTGCGCTTACACTGGCCAATTGACTGCGTTTCAGATCGCGAACAATCCGCGCGCCGGTTTCAGGGGCAAACCGCCACGCGCGTTTAGCGCCGTTATCGAGCAAGGCGCCGCCGCGTAGTGAGACAGTCAATACAGGATTGATGGCCTGATCAACTGCGGCAATCGCGACCTTCCAATCCTCAAACCTTATGGCCGCAATATCGGTCAAACTCTCACCCGTTCCCGGCAGATCAGGCAAAGTGCTGCCAATCTGCCGCGCGTTGAGACCGCGCATGATATCGGCAATCAACCGGCGCGTGCGGTTCTTTTCTTCAAAGAGCGGCTCGATGATCAGGATTTGACGGCGGTGATGCGCACCTATGCGCACCCACATTTCATCTCCACCGCGCCATTGATAGCTCATCGCCCGAGTTTTCGCTCAGCAAATGCGACTAAATTGCCAAATGTTTCGAGTATTTCCCCATCAACTTCTTCATCATCAATGATGATCCCGAGCCGGTCTTCAAGCTCAGTCAGCAAGCCAGCCACTGCCATCGAATCGAGTTCAGGCAGCGAACCAAACAGCCCCGAATCGCCCTTAAATGCGGCGGCACGCTCGGCTGAAATGCCCAGAACATCGCTGAGTAGGCCCCGGATTTGATCGTCAATCATTTGCTATTGTCCTGTTGTAGCGGCTGCGTATCCACATTTTCGCGGTGGCAATCATCGCTCCATATCGACCCGAAAGCGTTCGTAAATTGTAAAAGATGATTTGATCAAGCGGTTCAGATTTGTCCATCCAATCGGCTTTGTAGGCATCATTGCCCGTGCCAAAATCGATAATCGAAACACGGTCAACATCGATCACTCGTTTGAATAAGGCGTGGCTCAGTATTGTTCCAGGTGAGAGCGAAACAGCACTCTGCCGGTGTGCCAATTTGTGAATGTAAGCAGTTCCGTTCTCAACAGTCCAATATTGCGCCGCAATCGGAACCCCCTCAACGCGGCAAATTCCAAGGCGAAGGCAACCAGCTGTTGCCTCATATTCTGCAGTTTCACGAATGAAGTCAGGTGAGCCTTCTTCAGGTTTCCAACTATCGTTATAAACGTCCTCATATTCGGCCCACGCACTTGCGTTAAAATAGTCAAAAATTTCAACGTCAAAAGCCGCCTTATTCACTTTGCGGCGGAACGTGCTGCGTAGCTGCCCGGGGCGTGCCTCCCAATATTGGTCAAACGATTGTCCTTCGACGTTAGCCGACCAACGCGTCGAAATTTGCGACGTGAACGCTTTCCATTTCACTGAAGAAAATGCTTTTTCAAGGCATGTCACACTGTTATCGCCACGTTTGACTGGGGACATTGTAATGCGGTGCAGCCTTGGCTTGGCGGCACCCAAGCGCTTAGCGAGCGCGGTAATCATTGCCCTTTTGTGCAGATCATCAGGGGTTCCTTTATAAACCACATTGAACGCGAAACTGTACCAATTGCTCAGTGACTTCGCTTGCCCCGCTGACGTGAGGACAAGGAACAGCCAAGCAATCGCGCCCTCTGATGTTGCGCGCGCAATGATCGGTGAAATCGCGTCACTCGGGAAGTGCCGCCAAACCCGCGCAAACCAAGCGCGACGATTGAAGATGATGGCTTGAGTATCGCGGCCGAGCTGACGCGTCGGATCAACGCTGATCGCGTCAATTTCGGTTAGCAATTCTCCCTTAACCCACTTCATGCTAATACAATCTTCGATCATTATTACGCTGTAAAGGATGCGTCTCTGTTACCCGATTTGACACCATTACCGCTTGACCATTTGGCGTCAGGCAAAGGGCATAACACACTGGCCTTAATAACCCGTGATCATCAGCTGAGCTATGCTGAGCTTGATCAGGCGGTAGGGCGTTTGGCTACGCATTTGCGCGGGCTAGGATTGGCGCAAGGCGATAGGGTAGCCAGCTGGCTTTCCAAAACGGTTGAGGCCTGCTTGATGCCGCTGGCAGCAGCGCGCGCTGGCCTCGTTCATGTGCCGATCAATCCTTTGCTCAAGCGAGCACAGGCAGCTCATATATTATCAGATAGTGGCGCTCGTTTGCTCATCGCGGGCGAGGGGCGGACGGCGTCGTTCGAATCCGGTGATTGCCCTGCGCACTGTATGCTTTGGAACGAAGCCACCACGTGCGCTGCGTGGCAATCGGGCGAATCGATGCCACCTTCTGCGCAATCTCCTGACAACCTTGCTGCGATCCTTTACACATCTGGCTCCACCGGCGCGCCAAAGGGTGTTGTGTTAAGCCATGCCAATCTCTGGCTCGGCGCGGTGAGCGTTGCCGATTATCTCAAGATCACGCCAAACGATCATATTCTCGCAGTTCTCCCGCTTAGCTTTGACTACGGGCAGAACCAATTACTCTCGACATGGGCAGCGGGCGCGTGCGTTACGCCGCTTGATTATATGACACCGCGTGACGTGGTTCGTGCGGTTGAAAAATATGGCATCACAACGCTTGCGGGCGTCCCGCCTTTGTGGGTGCATCTTGTCGGTGCAGATTGGCCAAGCGAAGTGTCTGCGCAGATCAAGCGCGTTACAAATTCAGGGGGCGCGCTGTCTGAAACACTTATCAAAAAGATCGGATTGACGTTTCCCTGTGCTGATATCTATCCGATGTACGGGCTTACCGAGTCGTTTCGGTCAACCTATTTAGCTCCCGATTTGGTGGCGCTTCACCCGACATCGATGGGCGTTGCGATCCCCTATGCAGAAATTATGGTGGTAACGGAGGGTGGTCGGATTGCGGCGGATGATGAGCCCGGCGAACTTGTTCATGCTGGCCCACTCGTCGCGCAAGGATATTGGCAAGATACGGAGCGCACCGCGCATCGGTTTCGGCCTGCACCGCTATCATCGCGATACGGAGGCACGGCAGTTTGGTCGGGCGATACGGTGCGCCGTGATGCGCAGGGGCTTCATTATTTTGTCGCGCGCGATGATGATATGATCAAAGTATCGGGCAATCGGATCAGCCCATCCGAGATTGAAAATGCAGCTCAGGCGAGCGGGGCGGTCACTGAGTCAGTGGCCTTCGGGATTGCTGATGCCGCGCTAGGCCAATCAATCACACTCGTTGCCTCTGCCAATGGCGAGGACGCTGAGGCGCGGCTGCTAACCTACCTTAAACGCGAATTGCCTAGCTTCATGATTCCTACGCGAATCAATTGGTGTGATGATATGCCGCGTAATCCCAATGGTAAGCTTGACCGCAACGCCATCAAAGCCGAGGCCGCCTGATGAAACCAATGGGATCAATTCCAGCAGGATATGGCACGTCAGCTGGTGGCCAATTGCTGATTGGCGGCATTGATTGTGAAACGCTGATTGCGCGCGCCGGTGACACGCCGCTTTTCGTTTATGATTTCGCGCTTATTCGAGAGCGAATATCAAGATTGAGAGCAATGCTGCCCGATACTGTGGCGCTCCATTATGCGATGAAGGCAAACCCGATGCCCGCGCTTGTATCGGCAGTGGCGCGGTTGGTTGACGGCATTGATGTTGCTTCGGTGGGCGAAATGCATGTGGCTTTGACAGCCGGAGCGAAACATATTTCATTTGCCGGGCCTGCCAAACGTGACCGTGAACTTGAAGGTGCGATTGTTGCGGGGGTGACGATCAACCTCGAATCCGAGGGCGAGTCGAAACGCGCGATGTCAATCGGCAATCGGATCGGTATCGCACCTAAATTAGCGGTGCGCGTTAACCCCAGCTTTGATTTGCGCGGTTCAGGCATGCGCATGGGCGGCGGGGCAAAACCATTTGGTGTTGACGCCGAGCGAGCCTCAGCCCTCGTTAAATGGATCATCGGCGAAGGCGCACAGTGGCAAGGCTTTCACATTTTCGCCGGTTCGCAAGCACTTGACGCCAGCGCGATTGCCGAAACGCAGGCCAAGGTGATTGAACTCGCGGGCGAACTATCCGACGAGATCGGCGAAACGCCCCCGCTTGTGAACGTGGGTGGTGGCTTTGGTATTCCCTATTTTCCAAAAGAAGTGCCGCTCGATTTGGAAGCCGTTGGAGCAGCGCTCCACGAGTCAATCGCGTCCCGGCCTGCCAGCCTTAAGGACTCACGCTTTGCGATTGAGCTTGGGCGCTACCTCGTTGGTGAAGCGGGCGTCTATCTATGCCGCGTGATTGATCGCAAAGTGAGCCACGGCGAAATATTCCTCGCGACTGACGGCGGTTTGCACCATCAGCTCGCCGCCACAGGCAATTTTGGTACCGTCGTCAAACGCAATTATCCCGTTGCGGTGGCAACAAAATTCGCCGAACAAGCCGTTGAGGCTGCTAGCGTTGTGGGATGCTTATGCACCCCGCTAGACCGGCTCGCAGATCAAGTGAGCTTACCCAGAGCCGATGAAGGCGATGTAATCGCTGTGTTTATGGCGGGCGCATATGGCCTATCAGCAAGCCCTGCCGGCTTCCTTGGGCATCCGCATCCGCGTGAATTGATGGTAAACGAGTGACGCAAAAGCGTCAATCCTAACACAATCTTCACCTATTCGTTGCATAACACACGCTGAAGCCGTCTTTTGTTTTGCCCTCATTCATGGCGGCATTCGCAAAGGGCCAGCGGTTTAATGGCAAGGTGAATTGGTTATGCGTAAAGCACATTTTTCAAAGCTACTGCTTGGCGTAAGCCTTGTTGCGGTTGCGCTTTCGGGCTGCTCGTCAGGGGCATCCGGCCCACAATTGCCGCCTGCTTCATTCGTTTCCACAATCGAGGGGCCGGGTGAAGAATATATCATCGGCCCGCTCGATCAATTGACGATATTTGTATGGCGTAACCCTGAACTCGGTGCAAAAGTGCAAGTTCGCCCTGATGGACGGATCACGACGCCGTTGATTTCAGATATGCCCGCTGTCGGCAAAACGCCGACGATGCTTGCGCAGGATTTGAAAATCCAGCTATCAGAATATATTCGTGATCCGCTAGTTTCGGTGATTGTGGATAATTTTTCGGGCACATTCTCGCAGCAAATCCGCATCGTTGGCGCAACGGCAAAGCCTGCCTCAATTCCTTACCGTGCGAATATGACATTGCTTGATGCGATGATTGCGGTTGGCGGATTATCTGAATTTGCGTCGGGCAATCGGGCGCGTTTGGTGCGGCAAGACCGCGAAACCGGTCGTCAGCGCGAATATGCTGTGAAGATTGGCGATCTGCTCAAGCGCGGCGATTCGCGTGCCAACGTCAAACTAGAGCCCGGCGATGTGATCATCATCCCTGAATCTGCCTTTTGAGTGGAAGCTAGACTGATATCATGAACTCTATCTACGAAGAAATCAGGATTGGGCTCCACTTAGTTTGGCAGCGTCGCTGGCTTGCGCTTGCTATTGCGTGGGGAATTTCGCTGCTCGGCTGGCTTGCGGTCAGCACAATTCCCAACAAATACGAATCAAAAGCAAGCGTGTTTGTGCAAATGCAATCGCAATTGTCTGAACAATTTGGGATTAGTGCTGCTGATCGCCAGAACGGGATCGAATCGATCCAAAGAACGCTGACATCAGCTGATAACCTCGAAAAGGTCGTGCGCACCACAGATTTAGCGCAGCCCGGCGCAACACCGCGTCAGGTCGCTGATCAAGTTGTCGGTCTGCGCAGCGCCATCGAAGTTGCCAATGTGCGCGATAATACGTTTGAAATCACCGCCGTTTCTGGATCAGGCGGGCTTTCGAACGGGCAAAATGCCAAATTGTCGAAGGACATTGTGCAAAAGCTGCTCGACCTTTTTGTTGATGGCAATCTGGCGGGCGGGCGTGTTGAAACCGCACAAACGCTGAGGTTTCTTGATACGCAATTGGCCGAGCGTGAACAGCAATTGCAAGAGGCCGAAGCAAAGCGCGTGGCGTTTGAACAAAAATATATGGGATCATTGCCCGGGATTGGCTCAGCCAGTTCGCGCATGGAAGCCTCGCGGATTGAAATGAACCAGATCGAATCGAGTTTAGTGGCAGCGCAAGGGTCGCTCGCCGCGCTCAACGGTCAATTAGCCTCAACACCTGCAAGCACCGTGACACCGGGCCAATATATCGGTGGTGGCGGCGCTGCAACAAGTCGTGCCGCCGCGCTTGAAGGCCAAATGGCCGATGCCCGCGCGCGCGGATGGACAGACAATCATCCCGACATGATTTCGCTGCGCAGCCAATTGGCTTCAGCGCGTGCGTCAGCTCGGTCTGAAGGCAGCGGCGGCTTTTCAGGCGCAACATCAACACCCAACGCCGCTTATGTAACACTGCGTTCGCTTCAGGCTGAAAAGCAGGCTTCGGCGTCAGCACTTGGCGCACGCAGAGCGCAATTGCAGGCTGAGATGGCGCAATATCAATCGAAATTATCCGATGAACCTGCCGTCGCCGCTGAACAATCGCGCCTCAACCGTGATTATGAGGTTCTCAAAACTAAATATGACAAATTGCTAGCCAACCGTGAGGAAATCAAACTTCGCGGCTCGCTGCAAAGCGACACTGATTCGATAACGTTCAAGGTCATTGAACCACCATCGTCGCCGCGCAGCCCTATTGCGCCGAACCGCCCGATGTTGCTCACTCTGGTGTTGCTAGCGGGGCTGGCAGCAGGAGCCGCAGCGGCATTTGGTATGGGTCAAATCCAGACATCTTACCCGACTGCTGGGCGGCTTGAGCGCGCGAGTGGCCTTACGGTAATTGGCTCAATCACCCAGATCGCCAGCCCGCTACAAAAGATCGTCAAGCTAAAACAATTGAAATATTTTGGCGGGGCAGTTGGCGCGCTGATTGGCGCATATGCGCTGCTTCTCGTCGTTGAATTTGTTCAGCGCAGCATGGTGGCGTGAGGATATGTTGATGAACAAGAAACCGCATGACTCGCTGATCGAACGCGCAGCCGAAGTCTATGATTTCCAAGCTGCATTGCGCGCGGCTGGTATGGCGCGTGCGGTTGATCCGCAAGCCGCCGTGGCACTGCCAGTGGCACCAGTCTTTGCTCCGGCATACACGCCACCAGCTCAGCCGGTGGTTGATCTGCGCACCATCGTTCCAATTGACCTTGAAATGCTGCGCGATACCGGAATGATCGTACCTGGTGCGCCGCCAAGCGGGCTTTCTGAGGAATTTCGCCTCGTGAAGCGTCAGCTCCTGATCCCCGCCATCGGTGGCCGGAAAAAGGCACCGATTGAAAAGGGGCGGCTGATCCTCATTTGTTCAGCACAACCCAATGAAGGCAAGACGTTCAGTTCGGTCAACCTTGCGCTGTCAATGGCGAGTGAGAGCGATGTCGAAGTTTTGCTGATTGATGCTGATGTGGCCAAACCCGAAATCCTCTCAACGCTTGGGCTAGCGGGTGGGCCGGGATTGATGGACGCTTTGTCCGATCCCTCGATTCGCGTCGAAGATTTGATCATACGCACGAATGTCGCGGGGCTTTCTGTGCTGCCTGCGGGACGACAAACCAATAATGACACTGAATTGCTCGCGTCTGATCGAACGGTTGACGTTATCAACAGTTTGATCGCGAACAATCCGCGCCGCGTTGTTCTATTCGATTCAGCGCCAGCGCTTGCCGCGTCGCCAGCGTCAGTTCTGGCATCGCATGTTGGTCAGATTTTGCTGATCGTTCGTGCTGATCAAACCACCGAAAGCGAATTACGCGATGCACTCACTTTGCTCTCGGCATGCCCCAATATTCAACTTTTGCTCAATGGCGTGACGTTTAGCGGAACCAACCGGAAATTCGGATCATATTACGGATTTGGAGACTGATATGAAGATCAATGTTAAAATCGCTTTGTCGACAAGTATGCTGGCGCTGTTCGTGTCAACGCCTGCGCTCGCTCGCGTCGAAGTTTCGCCCTATCTTGAAGTGTCTCAGGTATTGACCGCAGACCTCAGCAATGGCGGTGATGTGGTCACTTATAGTTCGGTAGCAGCAGGCGTTGATGCCAGCGTATCGAACGCGCGCACTGAGCTTCAGGTCAATTACCGCTATGAGCGGCGTTTTGGCTACGGCGATAATGTCGGTGCGCAAGATGTGCATAGCGGCCTCGCGCGCGCTGCGATCAAGGTTGTGCCGAACATATTGAGCTTTGAAGCAGGCGCACTAGCCACGCGGGCGCGGGTCGATAATCGGGGCGCTGCGCCAGCAGTTTTGAATGGCAATGTCGATAACATCACGCAAGTTTATTCAGTTTATGCAGGCCCAACGCTCAAAACCAATGTCGGCCCTTTGCAAGTCGGCGCGGCTTACCGTGCAGGCTATACCAAGGTTGAAGGACGCACGACGGCGCTGGCAGCAGGGCAACCGAGGCTTGATAATTTCGATTCGGCGATCAATCACCTAGCAACCGCAAGCGTTGGAATGGAATCGGGGCAATTGCCCTTCGGCTGGACAGTATCGGGCGCTTATGAACGTGAAGATGCGCGGCAGCTTGATCAGCGGTTTGAAACCAAAGGCGTTCGCGGCGATGTTGTTTTGCCCGTAACGCCAGCACTCGCGCTTGTCGGCGGCGTTGGCTATGAAGATATTCGTTCAACACAGCGTGCGCCTTTACGCGATGTTGGCGGTGCCCCTATTGTTGATCGCAACGGCCGCTTTGCAACTGACCCTGCGTCACCAAGGCTGCTCGCTTATGATCAAGACGGTATATATTGGGATGCGGGTGTCCTCTGGAAACCAAGCCGTCGCACGTCGCTCGAAGCCCGCGTTGGCCGTCGCTATGGAAGCTGGAGCTATACCGGATCGCTCGCTTATCAACTGAGTTCGGCGACCAATATCGGCATCTCGGTTTATGATGATGTGCAAACATTTGGCCAACAATTGACCAACGGATTATCGCGACTGCCAACAAGCTTTAGCACGTCACGCAATCCGCTCGCGCCGCAGTTCAATGGCTGTGTGTTCGGCACAGGGGACGCGGGGGCAGGCGGATGCCTCAACGATGCGTTGAGTGCAGTGAATAGCTCAATCTATCGCAGTCGCGGTGTCAACGGCCAGATATCAACACGGCGCGGGCCGCTTAGCGCAGGGCTTGGCCTTGGCTATTCACGGCGCACTTTCTTCGCACCAACCAGCGCTGGCTTTTCGGTCAATGGCCTGAGCGACCAGAACTATTATGCGCAGGGTGATATCGGTTATCAGATTGATGATCGTTCAAACCTCAGTGGTGCGCTCTATGCTGGTTACTTTGACTCTGGTATTGCGAATGCGGGAAGTGTGTTCAGCACGGGTGCCACAGGGTCTTATTCACGGACGTTTGGCCGCCGGTTGAGTGCAACAGCAGCCTTAGGCGTTTATTCGAGCAAGGTTGATGGTTTGGAAAGCGATCTGTCTGCACAAGCATTGCTTGGCGCGCGGTATCAATTCTAAACCAAGTGAGTGAGTTGGAGACGAGTATGTACAACGACCATTATGGCCTTTCGGGTCGGCCCTTCCAGCTTACCCCTGATCCGCGCTTTTATTTTGACAGCGCAACGCACCGCAAAGCTATGGCCTATTTGGGTTACGGGCTTGCGCAAGGCGAAGGCTTCATCGTTGTCACCGGCGAAATTGGTTCAGGCAAAACGACTTTGGTTGGGCACTTGATGGCCAATATCGATCCAGCACGGGTGAATGCGGTCAAGATCGTTTCAACGCAGGTTGAAGGCGATGATATGCTCCGGCTGGTTGCGGCGAGCTTTGGCTTGCCCACCGAGAATGTTGAAAAAGGCCAATTGCTTGAACGGATCGAGCGCTTCATCGTCGATCGTGCGCGCACGGGGCAGCGGACACTTTTGATCGTTGACGAAGTGCAAAATCTGCCGTTTTCGGCCCTCGAAGAATTGCGCATGCTCTCAAACTTCCAAGCTAAAGAGCAAGCGATGCTCCAAATATTCTTGTTGGGTCAGCCAGAATTCCGTGATCGGTTGAACAATTCAGATCAGTTAGAACAGCTCCGCCAGCGCGTGATTGCTACGCATCATTTGACATCAATGGAGATGGCTGAAGTTGGGCCTTATATCGAACACCGGATGAAGCTCGTCAATTGGAACGGAACGCCGGCCTTTGATCCATCAGCCTTTGCTGCGATTTATCAGCACGCCGGAGGCGTTCCGCGCCGTATCAATACGTTGATGACGCGCGTGTTGCTAATGGCATCGCTCGATAAATCTACCGTGATTGATGCAAAGCTCGTCGGCGCGGTTATTGCTGATTTGTCAGTTGAAAATCCAGGGGTTGCGCTCGTCGGCGGGCTTGAACGAGCGGCAGTGGTTGAGAAAGCGATTATCGATCAGCCGAGCAATGATGTCGACGATGCACCCTTGATTTTGCCCAAAGTGCCCTTCGTCGAGGGGGATAACGAGATGGATCATGAGCAAATCTTAGCGCTGTCGGAGCGTTTGCACATTCTTGAAGCCAAAAGTGAGGAGCAGGAAGCTGCGCTTCGCCGCGTGCTCGGATTGCTCATTGATTGGGTAGAACGTGACGAAACCGTTCAGAGCGGCTACGATTACAAAGCGAATATCGGTCGCTGACCCTGAAGGAGTGCGCATCATGGTGCGGAATGCGCTATCAGTCGATGTTGAAGACTGGTTTCAGGTTGGGGCGTTTGAACACGTAATTGACCGCAAAGATTGGGACAGCCTTGACGTTCGGGTTGAGACCAACACTGATGCAGTGCTCGCGCTCTTTGCTGAAACGGGCACCAAAGCGACGTTCTTTACGCTCGGGTGGGTGGCACAGCGCCATCCGCAATTGATCCGCCGCATCGTTGATCAGGGGCATGAAATTGCCAGTCACGGCTGGGATCATGCGCGTGTGTTTACGATGACGCCCGCTCAATTTGCGGATGATATTGCGCGCGCGAAAATAGCGCTTGAAGATGCCTCGGGTCAAAAAGTAACCGGTTACCGCGCGCCAAGTTTCTCAATCGATGCACGCACCCCTTGGGCTCACGAAGAATTGGCGCGTGCTGGCTATGATTATTCATCAAGCGTCGCGCCGATTAAGCATGATCATTACGGCTGGCCCGAAGCGCCGCGATTTGCGTTCAAACCTGTCAAAGGCGCAGAGTTAATCGAGCTTCCTGTGACAACTGCGAAGTTTGCGGGGCGAACTTTGGCAGCGGGAGGCGGCGGCTTTTTTCGTTTGCTGCCCTACCAATTTTCGCGCTGGGCGGTGTCGCAAGTGAATGCTGAAATCAAGCCAGCGATCATTTATTTCCACCCATGGGAAATCGATCCCGGACAGCCGCGTGTGGCGAATGCGCCGCTCAAATCAAAGCTCCGCCATTATTCAAACCTGTCTGTGATGGCGGACAAGATGCGGCGGTTGATCAGTGATTTTGAATGGGGGCGCGTTGACGCAGTTGCCAAGGCCATGCGCGCCGAGCAATTTTCATGAATATGGCAATCACTTCCCCCACATTCTCGGTGCGCCGCGTTAACTTGAATGACCGAGCCGAGGCGGCGCGGATTGATACGTTTGTTCGCGGTCGTACTGGCGGTACGCCGTTTCATTTGACGGGCTGGGGCCGTGCGGTCGCGCGAGGCTGCAATCAGACTAACCACTACCTTGTTGCTGAGGATGGCAATCAATCACTCTGCGGCGTTTTGCCGCTGACCGAGGTGCATTCGCCCTTATTTGGTCGCGCGCTGGTTTCGAGCGGGTTTGCAGTGGGCGGCGGGATTATCGCCGATGGAGCCATGGTCGCCGAACAATTGATGCAGAGCGCGATCACGCTCGCTAAACGATTGAGTTGCCCAACGCTTGAGCTGCGCGGCGGGATCATGCCGGGCAACGATTGGCATCACGACGAGCACACCTATCTTGGCTTTGCGCGTGAATTGGCAGTTGATGATGAAGCTGAATTACTCGCCATCCCGCGTAAACAGCGCGCCGAAGTCCGCAAGAGCCTCGGCTTTGAACTGAGTGTTGAAACGGGGACGAACAAGGCTGACCGCGACGCGCATTATCATATTTATGCGACCTCAGTACGTAATCTAGGAACGCCTGTTTTCCCACGGGCACTCTTTAACGCTGTGCTTGATGAATTTGGCGACGATGCAGATATCTTGACCATATGCCATGAAGGGCGTCCTATCGCTTCGGTGCTCAGCCTCTACTTCGGTGGCACTGTGATGCCCTATTGGGGCGGGGGAACCGCAGACGCGCGGAAATGGCGGGCGAATGATCTGATGTATTTCGCGCTGATGCGCCATGCGCGCGCGCGCGGGTGCAACCGCTTCGATTTTGGTCGATCAAAGGCGGGGACAGGTGCGGCGAGCTTCAAACATAATTGGGGTTTTGAAGGCGTGCCCTTGCCTTATGCCAAGCATGTTGCCGAGGGCGAGCAGATGCGTGAGATCAACCCGCTTGACCCGCGTTACGCCTTGCAAGTTCAGCTGTGGCAGAAGCTTCCGCTATGGATTGCTAACTGTATCGGCCCGCTCATATCGCGAGGCCTTGGATGAGTGGCGACATATTGTTCCTTGCGCACCGCGTGCCGTATCCGCCTGATCGTGGAGATAAGATCCGGTCATGGCATTTGCTGCGCGCGCTGGGTAAGTTTGCGCGTGTCCATGTTGTAGCGCTGTGTGACGATCGCCGTGATTTAGCGCATCTCGAATTTTTGCGCTCAGTAGCGGCGAGCGTCCACGTTGAAATGCATGAATGTTCGAAAGTGCGCGCAATGGCAGCAGCGCTTTTAAGCGGGCAGCCAGCATCGGTTTGCGCCATTGCGAATGCGTCTCTGCAAGTGCGCGTCGATGAATTGCTGGCCAGTCAGCCGATATCTGCGATTTTCGCTTATTCAGGGCAGATGGCGCAATTTGTGCCTAAGCAACTCGGTAACCGTCGCTTCGTTATGGATTTCGTTGATATGGATTCTGAGAAGTTTGCGACTTATGCGGCACAATCTAGCGGGGTCGCCGCCATGGCCAATTCGTTTGAGGCAAAGCGGCTACGCGCCTTTGAAATCGCTGTGGCCAATCGGGCAGATATTTCGCTTTTTGTTAGTGACGCGGAGGCAACATTATTCCGGGAACATTCGGGACTTGATGAGACCCGCGTGAGACATATTGAAAACGGGATTGACCTGGTCGCTTATGATCCAAATACCGAATATGCAGCCGTAACCGAGGGTGAGGGGCCGCTGTTAGTGTTTACCGGACAAATGGATTATCGCCCCAATGTGGATGCGGTTGCAGAATTTGCGCGTGTCTCCTTGCCGCTCATCCACGAACGTTTTCCGATGGCACGCTTTGCGATTGTCGGGCGAAACCCCACCGCTGATGTAACGACCCTAGGGAGCTTGCCCTACGTCATCGTAACGGGCGAAGTGCATGATACGCGCGCGTGGCTGGCCGCCGCGGACATCGTCGTCGCGCCGTTGATGCTCGCGCGCGGAATTCAGAATAAGGTGCTCGAAGCTATGGCGATGGCAAAGGTCGTTGTCGCTTCACCCGAAGCCGCAACTGGGATTGATGCACGCATAGGCGAAGATATTATCGTTGCGGACGGTTCTGCGCGGCAAGCCGATCAAATCTGCGAATTGCTTGGTTCACCCGCGCGCTGTGCCGCCATTGGAAAATCAGCCCGTTCGCGTATTGAAGCGCGTTATGGTTGGGATGCCCGTCTTGCAGGACTGGCCTTGATCGTTGGATTTGCAAACTCCATGCTAGAGGAAGCAGCATGACCGCCACTGCGCGTTGGCAGCCCCATTTAATCGCGCTCACCCTTGTCATTGTCGTGATCCTCGGCATTTTTCATAGTGAAGCAGCGGATATGGCGGCGATTTGGTGGAACGCTTCGACATTCACGCATTGCCTGTTTATCATCCCCATCACAACGTGGCTGATATGGCAACGCGCCGATGAAGTGAAGGCGCTCACGCCGCGCGGATGGGTACCTGGATTAGCGTTCGTCGCGCTTGGTGGCCTTGTGTGGTTGATTGGTGAAGCCGCTGGCGTTGGCTTGCTTCGCCACGCCGCACTCGTGTTCATGATCCAGTCAAGCGTGCTCACTCTGCTCGGCCCAACGGTTACACGGGGGATATTATTTCCGCTTTTCTATCTGTGCTTTCTCGTTCCCTTTGGCGAAGAGTTCGTTCCACAGCTTCAGACGATTACCGCAAAGTTGACGATTGCCTTGCTTGGCCTGTCTGGCGTTCCCTTCCAAGTCGACGGCGTGTTCATCCGGACTTCAAGCGGATTGTTTGAAGTCGCTGAAGCTTGTTCAGGCGTGAAATTCCTTGTTGCGATGGTTGCCTACGGCGCGCTTGCCGCCAATGTGTGTTTCAAAAGCTGGCCGCGCCGCGCTGCGTTCATGGCGCTTTGCATGGTCGCTCCGATACTGGCAAATGGGGTGCGCGCGTTTGGCACGATCTACATCTCTGGACTGACAAGTATCGAATTTGCGGCAAGCTTTGATCATGTGGTTTACGGCTGGTTTTTCTTTGCGCTCGTGATGATCTTAGTCATGGGCATCAGCTGGAAGTTCTTTGACCGCGGCATCAATGATCCTTGGATTCCCGATATAAAGGCTGTTCCCAGCAAAGCCCCCACCGTGCGCTTTGGGCTTGTTGCCGCAGTTCTGGCGTCCGTTATTGTACCAATGGCATGGCAATCAGCAATCGCAGCCAATGGCCGCATCGCAATGCCAAACACGATCGCTTTACCCACTGTGCGCGGGTGGCAGATAGTTCCTTTTGCCCAAAACTATCCGTGGTGGCCGCGCTTTAACGGCGCTGATCACCGTGAGATGGTGCAATATCAAAATGATCGCGGAGACCGTGTTGAGCTCGCCATCGCTGTCTTTGCTTGGCAAGCAGAGAAGCGTGAGATCGTTGGTTATGGGCAGGGGGCTTATGATCCTGATACACGCTGGGCATGGACGAGCGATATACGCGCACCTAACCACGGGCGAGCTGAGCGGATCATGGCCCCCGGCGTCGCGCGAGAAGTGGCTAGCTTTTACGTGCTGGGCGGATTGACCACGGGTGATCCTTATGAAGTAAAAATTGAAACGCTCAAGAACCGGTTGCTCGGCGGTGATCAAGCGGCAGTTGCGGTGCTTGTTTCGGCTGAAGATAATGCGGGTCGCCCATCTCGCCCTATGATTGATGCCTTTTTGCGCGATCTTGGCCCCGTTGAAATCATCGCGGCGAATATTGTGAAGACTGCTCGGGGGACAGCTTCCTAATGTGCGGCATTGCGGGGCTTTTTCATCTTGAAACGCCAAAGCCAGTCGATCCAGCACGGATCGCTGCGATGTCTGACGCTCAAGCGCACCGTGGCCCTGATGGTTCAGGCGTATGGACAGCGCCGGGCGTTGGTCTTGGTCACCGGCGGCTCTCGATCATCGATGTCGCGGGCAGCCCGCAGCCAATGGCGACGCAAGACGGCGCGTTGACGATCAGTTTTAATGGCGAAATCTACAATTATGCTAACATTCGGAGCGAACTAAAAGCGCTCGGGCACCAATTCACGACCGCTGGCGATACCGAAGTAATTTTGCTCGGATACCGACAATGGGGCGTCGATCTCTTGCCGCGTCTGAATGGGATGTTTGCGTTTGGCATCCATGATGCGCGTGACCGGACGATGCTGCTCGTGCGCGACCGGATGGGCGTGAAGCCGCTTCATTATGCGGCGCTACCCGATGGGAGCATTGCGTTCGCGTCTGAACTCAAAGGATTGCTCGCCAACCCAGCACTCCGCCGTGAACCAGACCTTCGCGCCGTCGAAGATTATTTCGCGCTGGGCTATGTGCCTGATGATGCGTGCCTTGTTGCAGGCGTCAAAAAGTTGCCCGCTGGCACATATCTCCGTCTAACGCTGGGTAAGCCTTTGCCCAAGCCCGTAACGTGGTGGGATATCGATTTCAGCCAGCGGGCGAGGGGGTCAGCGGCTGATCTTGAAGAACAGTTGCGTAGTCACCTTCGCGCAGCAGTCGCCTCGCGGATGGTGGCGGATGTACCGCTGGGCGCGTTTCTATCAGGCGGTGTTGATAGTTCGGCGGTCGTTGCGCTGATGGCAGAACGAAGCACCCAAGCTGTCGAAACATGCTCAATCGGATTTGACACCACCGCACTTGATGAGAGCGCTTATGCTGACAAAGTCTCAGCGCGCTTTGCCACCAAGCACCGCAAACGCATTGTTGGTGCCGATGATTTCAAACTAATCGATACGCTCAGCGCAGCGTTTGACGAACCATTTGCCGATGCCTCAGCTCTGCCCACATACCGCGTATGCGAATTGGCGCGCGAGACTGTGACGGTCGCGCTGTCAGGCGATGGGGCCGATGAAGCCTTTGCTGGATACCGCCGCTATAAGTTTCAAGCCGCAGAAGAACGAGTGCGCGGCATATTGCCCGCAGCACTGCGCGAACCTATTTTTGGCGCATTGGGGCGGCTCTATCCAAAGGCCGATTGGGCACCGCAAATGTTTCGCGCGAAATCAACTTTCCAATCGCTCGCGAGGAGCGGGGCAGAAGCCTATGCACGCTCGGTGGGCGTGTTAACGCCCGAACTGCGTGCATCGATCTATACGCCATCGTTTGCGGCGGCATTGCAGGGGCACCGCGCTGAAGATCGCTACATCCGCGCGATGGAGGCAGCTCCCGCGCGTGACGGCCTCGACCGTGCGCAATATGCTGATATCAAAATATGGCTGCCCGGCGATATCCTCACCAAGGTTGATCGGACGAGTATGGCAGTCAGCCTTGAAGCGCGTGAGCCGCTTCTCGATCACCGTCTTGTTGAATTTGCCGCAAGTCTGCCTGCCAACATGCGGCTGCGTGGCGGCGAGGGGAAGTGGCTTCTCAAAAAAGCGATGGAGGGGCACCTCCCGCGCGATATACTCTACCGCAAGAAAATGGGCTTTGTTACGCCTCTCACAGCTTGGTTTAGGGGGCCGCTCGCTGGTGATGCGGTAGCCGCGATTGAAAGCTCAACGCTGAGTGAAACGGGTTGGCTCGATACCAAGCGGCTGCTTAGTTTAGCCGCCGATCACAAATCAGGCCGCGCCGATCATGGGCGTTTGCTATGGCAGGTCGTGATGCTTGATAAGTCACTGAGCAGGATATTTGGTTAGAGCGGAAACAACAGATGTGGATCGTCTCCCACGAGGAGCCCTTCGACTGGCTGGCAAGCCAGCCGCTCAGGACAGGCTGGGGCAAATGCCCCAGCGACGCGGCAATCCACGTGCGGCACCACTCTTATGGATTGCCTCGCTTCCGCAAAGCGGAAGTTTATCCTGAGCGCCTGCAAGGCAGTCGAAGGGCTCGCAAAGACGGAATGTTCAGATTAAACGCAATGCGCCCTGATCAAAGATAGTCCGCCCCCATGAAATACAACCCATCAGGCGGCGCGTTGTAGCCGAGTGCGGATCGATCCTTGGCATCTAGTGCGGCTTGCAAATCATCCGCGCTCCATTTTTCCTCGCCCACAAATTCAAGGCATCCGACCATTGATCGCACTTGATGGTGGAGGAAGGAGCGCGCTGCCGCTTTGATGATGATTTCATCACCCAACCGCTCAACGCTCAAACTCTCAAGCGACTTGACAGGACTTGCTGACTGGCAATGAACCGAGCGGAAGGTTGTGAAATCATGACGGCCAACAAGCCGCTGGGCGGCCTCATGCATGGCCTCAGCATTGAGCGACGTGCTAACGCGCCATGCCTTCCCCATATCGATGGTGAGCGGTGAGCGACGATTGATAATGCGGTAAAGATAGCGTCGCCCCGTACTGCTAAACCGTGCGTGCCAATCATCGCGCATGATTTCAGCCGAGAGGATCGCAACCGGCAACGGGCGCAGCATCGCATTGATACCTTCAACCAACCGGTAAGGCGGCATCGATTTCTCAATGTCCACATGCGCTGCCATTGCGCGCGCGTGAACACCTGTGTCAGTGCGACCTGCTCCGTGCACCGCGACAGTCTCACCCGTGATTGAGTGAATGGCGGTCTCAATCGCCTCTTGCACTGTTATCCCGTGGGGTTGGCGCTGCCACCCCATGAACGGCCCGCCATCATATTCGATGATCAACTTGTGCCGCTTCATCCCAGCCTCGTTCCGCCAAGGAGTTTGAAACCACGGAGCAATTCGACGGGCGACATAGCGGCTTTCCCCGCGCGCTGGATGAGCGTGGGGCGGATTGCACCGGGGTTGCAGGCTATTGTGAGCTGGTCATCAATTACCTGTCCGGGAGGCGCGCTTTGGGTGATGAGTGTTTCAGCGGCCAGAATGCGGAAGCGTTCGCCCTTATGTTCGAAAAATGCCCCCGGCGTCGGCGCAAACGCGCGAATTTGCCGCTCAACCTGAACCGCGCTGATCATGAAGTCGATTCGCGCCTCGCTTTTGTCGATCTTGGCAGCGTAGGTTACGCCCTCGCTAGACTGCGGCATAGGCGGGTAGGCTTCGTGCTCTCCAAGCACTTGGATGAGCAAACGCGCGCCCGCCAGCGAGATTTCGCTGCTCAGCTCGCCGCCCGTTTTCTGATCAATACTGATCCGCTCAATCGCGCGCATCGCTCCGGTATCAAGCCCGACGTCCATATCCATGATCGTCACGCCAGTTTCGCTATCGCCAGCAAGGATCGCGCGCTGAACAGGCGCTGCGCCGCGCCACCGTGGCAGGATTGATCCGTGCACATTGATGCATCCATCGCGCGGGGCATCGAGAATCGCTTTGGGCAGGATGAGGCCGTAAGCCGCGACAACCGCGAGATCAGCACCGAAAGCCGCAAACTCCGCCTGCGCCTGAGGGTTACGAAGCGAAACCGGCGTCTTGACGTCAAGTTCCAATGCCTCAGCCTTGATTTGGACAGGCGAAGGTGTGAGCGATTTTCCGCGCCCCGCACGCCGAGGCGGCTGGCTGTAAACCGCGCAGACATCATGGCCAGCAGCGACCAGCGCCGCAAGGATCGGCACGGCGAATTCAGGCGTTCCCATAAAAATAATGCGCATAATCTTCCCAAGCGCTTGGCAGAGTGAAGTGCAAGCCCTTATCACAGCCAAATGGCAAGCCCTGAAATCGAAACTCTCGCGCAAGCGCTCTCAAAGCTCCCCGGATTGGGGCCGCGTTCGGCGCGGCGCGCGGTGCTGTATTTGCTCAAGAAACGAGAGACCGCGCTTACGCCGCTGCTCCGCGCGCTTGAACAGGTGAATGAACGGCTCGCAACGTGCGATACGTGCGGCAATGTTGATACGGTTAATCCCTGCGCAATTTGCACTGACTCACGTCGCGATGCGCGAATGCTGTGTGTTGTTGAGGATGTGGCTGATCTTTGGGCGCTTGAGCGATCGCGGCTATTCCCAGGGAAATTCCATGTGCTTGGCGGGAGACTCTCAGCGCTTGCAGGCGTGCGGCCTGAGGATTTGTCGATTGATGCGCTTGTTTCGCGGATAGCGGCGGGAGGAATTGATGAAGTTATACTCGCGGTAAATGCCACGCTCGATGGGCAGACAACCGCGCATTACATCGCTGAGCGGATTGAGAATTTCCCCATTCGCCTCACCCAATTGGCGCACGGGCTGCCCGTTGGCGGGGAACTTGATTATATGGATGATGGCACGTTAGCACAGGCCCTGCGCGCGCGGCGACCTGTGACTTGACCAACGCCTTGGCAATTCTTACCTGAGCATCATGACAATTCTTTCGATTATCGAAGCGCCCGACGCGCGTCTCCGCGTGATTTCAAAACCCGTTGACCATGTCGATGATGAATTGCGCGTGCTGATCGATGATATGTTCGAAACGATGTACGAGGCACCCGGCATCGGGCTTGCCGCGATTCAGGTGGGCGTTCCTAAACGTGTGCTCGTGATCGATTTGCAGGAACCCGAGGAAGAAGACGGCCCCAATGTCCGCAAGCCTCTGGTTTTCATAAACCCAGAAATCAGCGAAGAATCGGGCGTTCTAAGCGTCTATAATGAAGGCTGCCTTTCGGTTCCCGATCAATATGCCGATGTCGAACGCCCTGATTCGATCCGCGCCAAATGGCTTGATCGCGACGGCGTGGCGCATGATGAACGTATCGAAGGCATGCTTGCGACGTGCCTTCAGCATGAGATGGATCACCTTGAAGGGATATTGTTCTTCGACCATCTTTCAAAGTTGAAGCGCGATATGTTGCTCAGGAAGCTCGCGAAACAGCGCAAATTTGCCGCTTAGTTTTTTCTCCTTTCCTACAGCGGGTGTTCGTTCTACGTTCTCCGCATGGAAATTGTTTACGTCATCCTCTTAAGCGTCATCATTCTCGTTGTCGGAAGCCTCATTGGTTGGCTCATCGGCGGAAGGAGCGCGTCTGCGTTTAAGGTTGAGCGCGATCTTCATCTCGGCAATTTCAAGAAAGCGATTGTCGATCTCGAATCGGCAGTGCGTGAGCGCGATAGTGCGCATGTCAGCGTGGCTGGTTTGAACGCCGAGCGGCAAGCACGTGAGCAAGCCTTCGAAGAACGGATTGTTGAACTCCGCGACGCCAAAGAAGCGCTTTCGGCTCAATTTAGCGAGATTGGCGGAAAGATATTGAGCGATGCGCAGGCGGCGTTCCTTGAGCGCGCTGAAGCACGGTTCAAGCAATCTGAAGAAACCAGCGGGCAGGGGCTTAAGGCGCTGCTCCAGCCGGTTCATGAGCGATTGCTACGCTATGAAGAGAGTGTTTCAAAGGTTGAGGCAGAGCGCCGTGATGCGTTTGGGCTGCTGACGGGACAGATTGAAGCGATGCGCAGTGGCACCGAACGCGTGTCGAGCGAGGCCGCTAAACTCGTCAACGCGCTGCGCAATGCCCCCAAAGCACGCGGTCGCTGGGGTGAACAACAGCTTCGCAATGTGCTCGAAAACTGTGGTCTGTCTGAACATGCTGATTTTCAAACTGAGGTAAGTGTTGAAGGCAGCGATGGGCGCTTGCGGCCTGATGTAATTATCAAAATCCCAGGCGGGCGTAGTCTAGTGATTGACGCCAAAGTGTCGCTTAATGCCTATCAGGACGCCTTTGACGCAGTCGACGATGCAGGACGGTCAGTATCGCTTGCCGCGCACGCCGCCGCAATGAAAGCGCATGTGAATACATTGGGGCAAAAGAGTTATCAGGATCAGTTTGATGATACCCCCGATTATGTCATCATGTTCGTACCCGGTGAACATTTCCTCACCGCAGCGCTCGAGCAAGATCAGGATTTATGGGAATTCGCCTTTGCCAAGCGCGTCTTGCTCGCCACGCCAACCAATTTGATCGCAATTGCACGCACAGTGTCTGCGGTGTGGAAACAAGAGAAAATGGCAGGCCAAGCACGCGAAATCGCTGAATTGGGCAAAGAACTTTACGCGCGATTATCAACGATGGGCGGGCATGTCGGGCGGATGGGGAAAAACCTTGATACCGCTGTCTCAGCGTATAATTCGATGGTTGGCAGCCTTGAAAGCCAAGTCATGTCTCAGGCCAAACGCTTTGAAGATTTGAGCATTGATACCGGCGGCAAAGTGATTGAGCCGCTGCCGATGGTCGATCAGGTCACACGGCCACTCGTTAAGCTGGTGTCGCAAGGTGGCGAGCAGGTCGCTTCGTGAAGCAGGCGTTAGTCATCATTGATGTGCAACAAGGCATGTTCTCGATGCCCGAGATGCAGCCGTTCGACGGTGAAGCGGTGGTAAATCGCATTCGTTCGCTTCTCGATTTAGCGCGGAGCGTTGGTGTTCCCGTGATTTTCATCCAGCATGATGGTGGCGAAGATGACCCGCTTGCTAGCGACAGCCCCGGGTTTGCCTATCACCCGAGCCTCATGCCGAGGGTGGGAGAGACCGTCATCGTCAAACGTTATTGTAACGCATTTCAAGACACCAGACTTACCGATCATTTGCGGTCAGAAGCGATTGACCATTTAACCGTGTGCGGGATGCAAACGCAGTATTGCGTCGATACGTTTGTTCGTGTTGCGGTAGATCGAGGCTTTCACGTGCGCCTCGTTTCGGATGGTCACACAACGTTTGGGACAGAGACGCTGTCTGCCGACTCTATTATTGCGCACCACAACGATGTGTTGAAGGGAAGTTTTGCTTCGCTTGAACTGGCGAGTGATGTTCAGTTTGTCGTTGGCTAGAGCGCGGTGGGTTAAATGCGCGTTGTTCTCCGGCGCAGGCCGGAGTCCAGTCCCAGACAAAAAGAGTCCGTGAAGCGGGCATTCTTGTGTTCAGGTCTGGGCTCCGGCCTGCGCCGGAGAACAGTGCGCGTTTCACATTTTGCGGAACGCCGCTCTAACGCCGCGTCTGATTGAGCATCTCATAGGCCATCACTGCGGTCGCCATCGCCGCATTCAAGCTGTCGGCTTTGCCCATCATCGGCATTTTGACGAGCAAGTCGCACTCCGCCTCATATTCGGCGGGCAGCCCTTTCGACTCGTTGCCAACCAGTAAGAAGGTTGGGCTTTCGTAACGCGGGGCTTGGTAATCGGTATCGGTGTTGAGGCTGGTGCCGACCAACTGTCCTTGGCCCCTGCGCAGCCACGGCACGAAATCTTCCCACCGCGCGGCTGCAATCATTTGAGTGAATACCGCCCCCATACTCGCGCGCACGGCTTCAACTGAAAAGGGATCAGTGCAATCATCGATAAGGATCAACCCGCCTGCGCCGACCGCATCCCCCGTGCGCAATATCGTGCCAAGATTACCCGGATCGCGCAACCGTTCGGCGACGATCCAGATTGGCGATTGTGCACGGTCAATCTTTGCGAGCGGTGTCAGCCTATCAGCATAAATACCGATAATAGCTTGTGGATTATCCTTACCCGATAGCTTGCTGAGGATATCAACGCTAGTCACAAACACATCGCCGCCCGCCGCTTCGGTCGCCTGCGTGAGCTTTTGAACGAGCGGATGAGCCGCACTTTCAGGCGCGTGCCAGATCATTTGCGGTAAGATACCCAAGTCCATCGCTTCGGTCAGAATGCGCAGTCCTTCAGCGAGAAAGGCACCTTCGGCCTTGCGGTGTTTCTTATCACGCAGCGCGCGAACACGCTTTACCAGCGGATTTGAAAAGCCAGTGATTTCCTTAGGCAAAGTCTATTCCGCTTCGTGGAATTTGGCTTCGATCAGTTCGGCTAGCGATGTGACGGCGGCCTCCGCCCCTTCGCCTGAGGCGCTGATTATCACTTCATCACCCATCGCAGCGCCGAGCATCATCAACCCCATGATCGATGTGCCAACCACCTTGTTGCCATCTTTTTCAACATCAACAATTAAGCCAAGCCCGCTTGCCAGCGTCACGAACTTAGCACTTGCTCGCGCATGAAGGCCGCGCCGGTTCGTGATCAGCACTGTGCGCGTTACGAAGCTCATGCCGCTTGTTCTCCGAGCACTTCGGAGGCAACCGAGATATATTTCCGCCCAGCTTCACGCGCAGCGGCAACGGCTGTTGCGACGCTCATATTCCGGCGCGCGCCTTCAAGACGGATCAGCATGGGGAGGTTGATGCCAGCAATGACTTCAACACGCCCCGTTTCCATCAATGAAATCGCTAAGTTTGAGGGCGTACCCCCGAAAAGATCAGTCAGAATGATAACCCCGCGTCCTTTATCAACCGCACTAATCGCGGTTGCAATGTCTGCGCGGCGCACTTCCATATCATCTTCAGGGCCGATGCAGATGGCTTCGACAGCCTCCTGCTTGCCAACGACATGTTCCATTGCTGTTATGAATTCGACCGCGAGCCGGCCATGCGTTACCAACACCAAACCAATCATTCTATTCGCCCTGCATTTTCGTTTTTATCAGTCACAATTTCATCACGGTCGGATGCTAATTCCGCCGCAAACCCCAAATCTCTGTGTGCTACCGTGGGGGAAAATCCTGCCTCACGCAAGTTTTTGGATATGCGCTCGGTAACGTGAACTGATCTGTGCCGTCCGCCCGTGCACCCAAAGGCAACGGTAACATAGGCTTTACCCTCAGCATGGTAGCGCGGTAGAAGCAAAAGAATAAGGTCTTCGATGCGTGACGTTGCATCGGCGTAGGCGGGATCTGCGCGGATATATAGGCCAACATCTTCATCAAGGCCAGATTTGGCGCGTAGCGCATCGTCCCAATAGGGATTCCGCAAAAACCGCATATCGAAAACAAGGTCTGCATTGCGGGGAAGCCCGCGTGAGTAGCCAAATGACATGAGTGAAAGAACGGGTTCACCAGCAGCCGCCATTTCAAACCGGCTGCGAAGATCATGGCGCAAATCATTGCTTGTATAGGTTGTGGTATCAATCAAATGATCTGCCCAGCGCCGGATCGGTGCGACCAGTTCACGTTCGCGCGCAATGCCGTCTGCGGCGGCGCGATCAGGGGCTAGCGGGTGCCTTCGCCGGGTTTCTGAGTAACGACGTTCAAGCTCAGCGCCACCGCAATCTAGAAACAACATTTCAATTGATTCGCCGCGCTTTTCGCGACTCTGCTTGATCCGATCAATAATCGCTTGCGCCACAAATCCGCGCGTCCGGCTATCAATGCCGAGCGCGAGCGGGCGCGAAGCTTGCGCACCTTCAGGAGGTTCGGTAGCGAGCAAGCGTTCGAGTAAGCTGAAGGGTAGATTGTCGACTGCTTCCCAACCTATATCCTCAAGCGTCTTGAGCGCGGTTGATTTGCCCGCACCAGACATCCCCGTGATCAGCAATATCCGGTTGGGTCGGGGCCTATTGGGCATTGATGTGGCCTTGTTGGTTTCGCCATGATCTCATCGCGATTTCGATCTTTATCGGAGCCGATGCTTCATGAGGTAATACGCTCACTATCGGCAGCGCGATACCCGCAATTTTTCTCGTTTCAACGCCATCTGGCATGCGGGTAACGGGCTGATCAATAGCGATGATCAACGCAACGGGAACATTCTGAACAGTCTCGACGTTGATAATGCCCACCCCGTAAACTTCGATTTTTCCGGATATTTGCGCGGGCGCAGACGCCTGTAAAATGCCAGACTGGTTTTGGACTATAGTATAATCATCGCTCACCAAAATTGCGCCGCGATCAATCAAACGGAGCGCAAGATCAGATTTTCCGCTTCCTGATCGCCCACAAATCAGCACAGATTGGCCGCCAATCGCGACACAAGTGGCGTGAAGTGTTTCGGACGAGAGGATTGTCATGATGTCACTCGCTTCGTTCGGTTGGCACGGAGAAAATGAAGCGCGCTCCGGTCATGCCGCCGGGTCGCTGCACTGCTAAAATCTCACCACCATGCGCACTGATGATCGTGCGCGCAATTGCGAGGCCAAGCCCGCTATGCTTGCCGAACGCTTCGCCATCAGGTCGGTCGCTGTGAAAGCGCTCAAAGATCGAATCGCTCAATTGCGGCGCAATTCCTGGCCCCTGATCATCGACAATCACACAGATAAAATCATCATCGCGCTGAAGTGAGACGGTAATCACCCCATCTGGAGGTGAGAATGAGGCGGCATTATCAAGTATGTTTTCAAGCACGCGTGCCAGTTGGGCAGCATCACCACGGACGCGCATTGGCTCAGCACCATTGGCCGTGATCATTCTTTCGACATTTTGCCCCTCAGTTTGGCGGGACGCTCGCAAATCGATCACGTCAGTCACAAGTTTCGTCATATCAACGAGTTCGAAACGTGTTCGCGACAGCCTTGCTTCGATACGCGATAATTCAGAAATGTCACTGATCAGCCGATCAAGACGGCGCACATCATCTGCCACAATGCTCAGCAATTGCGATTGAAGTGCGGGGTCTTTGACGTTTTGCAAGCTATCGACGGCTGAACGTAGCGATGCCAATGGGTTTTTGAGTTCATGCGCAACATCAGCGGCGAACGCGTCAGTGGCATCAATTCGCAACCGCAGCGCATTGCTCATATCCGAAATCGCGCGTGCCAACATTCCAATCTCATCGCGACGTGAGGGCAATCGCGGAATGATAACGTCTCGTGACCGGCCTAATCTGACGCGCACCGCCGCAACTGCCAATTGGCGCAGCGGGCGTACAATCGTGCGCGCGAGGAACAAGGATATGAAAATCGAAAACAGCAGCGCAATACCAATTGCAATAGCCAGCGTCGCACGTTCTGCGCGCACGATATTGCGGATATCACGCGCGTTCCGGTCTGAAAACAACCGATCGCCGCTCCGTCCGGGCAGTTGCGCATTCGTGCTAATCACATGTGTTCGGTCTGCGGCGAGTGTCAGTTGCGGGCTATTATCGGCAACATTGTTAAACACCAAAAAGGCGGGCGGGATCGTCGCACCCACGATGACGTCAATGCCGATATCAAGCCAGCGAGCGCCGTATTGTTGCCACACGGGATAAGTGAAATCTGTCAAATCAAAGCCCGTTTGCGAGTTTGGCCAGCTATCAGCAGTTTTCTGACCCTTGGCATTGTAAACACGGAGCCTAGCATCAGTGATGCGCCCATATTCGGTGACGAGCAATGCGCGGTTTGTCCTAGGAGCGACCGCAAGCGCGGATGCAACGAGCTGAGTTTCGCGTCGTGCGCGCTCTATCCGTTCATCGATAAGGCGGCTCCGGTAACCATCAAGATAGAATAAGCTGCCTGCCAGCAACGCAAGCGCAAGGATGTTGACCGCCAGAATTCGTGGCGTCAGCGATATCCGCCCTGACCATCGCAGCGCGAGGTCACTTGGTTCAGGCGGCGGCGAAACGGTAACCAGCCCCGTAGAGAGTATCGATGGCGTCAAAGGCGGGATCAACTTGCTTGAATTTTCGTCGTAAGCGTTTGATGTGGCTGTCAATTGTGCGATCATCAACATAAACATCGTCTTGGTAAGCCGCGTCCATTAGCTGATTACGGCTTTTGACAACGTCTGGACGTGTCGCCAGCGTTTCGAGGATCATAAACTCAGTCACCGTCAGCGCGACTATCTTAGTATCCCACCACACGCGGTGGCGCGCGGGATCCATTTCGAGGCGCCCACGTTTGATCGGCGCTGGACTACCACTATTTGTCACCTCGATATCGGCACGGTCGAGATCAATCCGGCGCAATATCGCCTTAATCCGCGCAATCAACAATCGCTGCGAAAATGGCTTTGCGATATAATCATCAGCGCCGAGTGATAGCCCGATGGCTTCATCTTCCTCTTGATCCTTTGATGTGAGGAAAATAATCGGCATGGCTGATGTTTGGCGCAACTGACGTAACAGCTCATGCCCATCCATTCGCGGCATTTTAACATCGAACACGCCGAGATCAGCAGGGTTCTCAGCGAGCGATTTGAGCGCGGACGCACCGTCTGCATAGAGACGCGTCGTAAACCCCTCTGCTTGTAAAGCGATTGAGACCGACGTGAGGATATTGCGATCATCATCCACGAGAGCGATAGCTGCCGCCATTCAAAGCTTCACCTTATTGCAGAGATTTGCGATACGAGTTTAGGCGAGTGACTGAAATTCAGCAACATGGATGTCGAGAGCGAATGAAGATGTCCGATTTTATAACACGACATATGTCCGATGCCTTTCATAGTGCGAGGCAAGGCTGCGGAGGGCTGGCGACGGCGT
>JAYUAU010000013.1:0-12934 GCA_043741135.1 Sphingomonadales bacterium
AGGGGTCCAGACCTTAACAAAGACTCTTTTTGTCTGGGACTGGACCCCTGCCTACGCAGGGGAACACATTTGCTCTACCTAAACTCATCATGCTCTAAACATCATTTCCGTTTGGAAAGTGCCGTTACGCAAGCGGCGCGGTCAACATCTTTGCCATCGGGCGCGCGCGCATCGACAAATGTCACAACAGGCTCCTTGCCACGCGCTGGCGGATAGAGATAAGCGTCAAGGATACAAATACCGCTGCCGAATTGAAGCTTGCGCGCGTCGGCTTCAAACACATCCTGATCAGCATTGCCAAACAGCGCTACCAAGCCCCGCGCGTCTTTGCCAATCACGCGGTCAAGCCCAGCTAGCCCTGCCGTAGACGGCACGCGCGCGATTGACGCAGGTACCACTGATGATGCGCTTCTGGGTGCGGGTGACATGGTCGATCCGCACGCCGAGAGCATCACTGCAAGGCCAGATGCCAAAACCATACGCATCAGATTTCATCCTTTTGGAATGTCATCACTATTGCATAGCGCTTGTTTGGGAGAGTGTCACCCGCAACACACTTGCGCGCTCGCGGCTAGCAAGCTAACCGCCGCGCAATCATTTTTACATAGGACATGACGCATTTTATGACACAGCCTACACTTGATATCGTCGCCATCGGTAATGCCATCGTTGATGTATTGGCACCTGCCGAAGATGCTCTGATCGCTGAACTTGGATTGACCAAGGGCGGGATGCAGCTTGTCGATGCGGCGGGCGCGGATGCTCTCTATGGTCGCATGGGATCAGCCGTTGAGGCGAGCGGCGGGTCTGCTGCGAATACGATTGCGGGGATGGCGGCGCTTGGTCAATCATGCGGCTTTATCGGGCAGATTGCTGATGATCAATTTGGCCGCGTTTTTGCGCATGACATCAAGGCGCTCGGCGTTGAATTCAACACGCCCGCGCGCGAAGGTGAGCCGCCAACGGGCCAATGCCTGATTTTCGTTTCGCCTGATGGTCAGCGCACGATGAACACATTTCTGGGTGCTGCACAGTATCTGGGCACCCAATCGCTTGACCCTGCGATGATTGAAAGCGCGGCGGTTCTTTATCTTGAAGGCTATCTATGGAATGCCGATGCATCGCGCGCGGCGATGGCGCAGGCGATTGAAATTGCGCATAAGGCGGGTCGCAAGGTTGCGTTTACGCTGTCAGAGATATTCGTGATCCTTGGCCACGGTGAAGAGTTTCGGACGATGATGGCACGCGGCGACATCGATATCCTGTTTGCCAATGAAGGTGAAATCACCACACTGATGGGCAGTGATGATTTTGACACTGCCGTTGCCGCAGCCGCCGCGATGGTTTCCACACTCGTCGTCACACGCGGCGAACACGGCGCCATAGCTGTGCAAGACGGCGTAACAACGCGCGTCAACGCACAACCCATCGCGCATGTCGTCGATACAACCGGCGCAGGCGATTTGTTCGCTGCTGGGTTCCTCGCCGGACAAGCGCAAGGACGTAATGTCAGCGATAGTCTGACAATGGGCGCGATCTGTGCTGCCGAAGTGATCTCACACGTCGGCCCGCGTCCTGTGGCTGATTTGAAGGCGTTGGTGGCGGCGCGATTGGACGCATAAAAAAAGGAGGCCGAAACCTCCCTTTCTCATTTCATGTCACCCACCCGATCAGCTGATTGGCGGCACTGATGAAGGCGGAATATCACTATCCAATTCGTTGACTTCGTCTAGCCCACGCCCAACGTGACTGCGGCTGCGACTATACCCAAAATATACGAGTAAGCCGACTAAGCCCCAAGCGGGGAGCACGAGGATGGCGATCAGGGGTAGCGATAAGTACAGCCCGACACATCCGACAATCGCCAGCGGTGCAATCACCCAAGCAGCCGGCGTTCGGAATGGACGCGGGCGATTTGGATCAGTCTTGCGCAGGATCAACACCGATAGTGCAACCATAGCGAATGCAAACAGCGTGCCTGAGTTTGAATAATCTGCGAGTTTACCAACGGGCAAAAATGCGGCAGCAAGCGTTACAGCAAGGCCTGTTACAATTGTGACTATATGCGGCGTGCGCCACTTTGGATGAACTGATGCCAGTTTTTCTGGCAGCAAGCCGTCACGCGCCATCACGAAAAACACGCGCGTTTGACCAAACATCATCATCAGCACAACTGAAGGAAGTGCAAGGAAGGCGGCAAGACCAACTAAATTACCGACCTGCACATAACCTATCGTCCGCATGACGTGCGCCAGCGCTTCACGCGAGCAAGACAAAGGCTCAATCGCGCCACTCGCCACAATTACCTTACACCGCGCCGTCAATTCAGCTGTCCCGGGATCAAGCGCCACACCGGCCAATGATGTGACTGGTTGTCCACCAATTGCGCCAATCGCCCCCGACGCGACAAGCATGTAGAAGATCGTGCAAATCGCCAAACTGGCAAGCAAACCGATTGGCACGTTGCGTTGCGGATTCTTTGTTTCCTCAGCCGCGGTTGAGACGGCATCAAAACCAACATAAGCGAAGAAAATTGATGCTGCGGCTCCGAAAATGCCCGCTGTTCCGAGCGGCGCAAATGGCGTGAAATTAGCGCCATTCATAACCGGCACGGCTAGGATAATGAACAATGTCAACGTGGTCACCTTAATGGCAACCAAAACCGCATTGACTTTAGCACTTTCGCTCGTTCCGATCATCAACAGCCACGTGACGAGCAACGAGATGAAGACGGCTGGCAAGTTGATAATGCCACCCGCACTTGGGCCGTTGGCAAGTGCTATCGGTATTTCCCATCCAAGCGAGCTTTTCATCAGCCCGACAAAATAGCCAGACCAGCCGACGGCAACCGCACTGGCACCAATAGCATATTCAAGAATGAGCGCCCAGCCGACCATCCACGCGAGCAATTCGCCCATCACAGCATAGGTATATGTGTAAGCCGATCCTGCGACGGGAACCATCGACGCAAGTTCTGAATAGCAAAGTGCAGCAACCGCGCACACCGCGCCTGCGATAAGGAAGCTGACCAGCATCCCCGGCCCCGCTTTTTGCGCGGCTTCCGATGTCAGCACAAAAATACCCGTGCCGATCACAGCGCCAATGCCAAGCATGGTCAATTGAAACGCGCCTAGCGAACGGTGTAGCCCCTTTTTCTGAGCTGTCGCTAATATAGCGTCGAGTGATTTGACGCGGTCAAAAATCATAATTTGCTCCCATTTACTTTTATGCCGCTGAACCTAGCCGCTAATCTGCGCAGTGCAACTATTTTAACGCGGTAGCATCAGTCCAAATTGCTGTCCGCCAAATATATGGACGTGCAAATGCGCAACTTCCTGGTGGCCGTGCGTGCCCACATTGGCGAGCAAGCGGTATCCGGGCGCTGGCAAACCAGCCGCGCGCGCGACATGGCCGATGGCACGAATATATCCTAGAATCTCAGCGTCGTTTGCCTTTGCGGTGAAATCATCCCAACTGACGTAAGGCCCCTTGGGGATCACAAGAATGTGGATGGGGGCCTGCGGATTGATATCGTTGAACGCCAGAGCCCATTCATCCTCAAACACCGTTTGATTGGGAATTTCGTCGCGCAATATCCGCGCGAAAATATTGCTATCATCATATGGCGCGGTGGCATCGATTGGCATCAGTTTCCCCTCGCGGCTTTTTCGACGAGGCCTGATGTGCCTTCGCGGCGATCTAATTCTGCCATCACTTCGGCAAATGATACACCCATATCAGCGAGCAGCACCGCGAGATGGAACAGCAGATCAGCGCTTTCGCTCACCACGCCCTGCCGATCATTGCTCATCGCCGCGATGACGGTCTCAACCGCCTCTTCGCCCAGTTTCTGCACAATCTTTGCGCGGCCGGCTTGGCTGAGCTTTGCAACATAAGAAAGCGCCGGATCATAGATCCGACGCTCATTTATTATTTTTTCGAGTTTCTCTAGAGTATCGGCCATACACTATGTGGCCGAGCGCATGATCAGACGTCAAGCACTTCCTCTTCGCTCTTTTGGCGCGATTTGCTGGCGCGGCGACCAATAAGCAAGCCCGCAACACCAATAAGGAACAAAGCAAAGTCAGTTGGTTCTGGCACATCAGTGCTGCCCGAGCTGCCACTTGATCCCCCGCTTGATGTCGCCCCTGACGAAGTCGCGCCGCCCGACGTTGTTGAGCCGCCCGACGTTGTTGAGCCGCCCGATGTTGACCCGCCAGTCGAAGTCACATCACCTGACGTTGTCGAACCGCCACTGGTAGTTGTGCCGCCGGTCGACGACGTTGTGGTGCCAAATGACGATGAGCCGCCAGATGTCGATGTTGTTGATGACGTTGTAGAGCCAGATGACGAAGAGCCGCCTGACGAGGTTGACGACGGGTCACCTGAGGTTGACCCACCTGAAGTTGAACCGCCTGACGTGGATGTTGTTGATCCACCTGAGGTTGAACCGCCTGAGGTTGAACTTGTTGTGCTTGACCCACCCGATGTTGACGAAGATGTGCTTGACCCACTTGAAGTCGCGCCGCTTGAACCACCTGAGGTTGATCCGCTTGAGGTCGCGCCGCTTGAGCCGCCTGAGGTTGACCCGCTCGACGTCGCGCCGCTCGAACCTCCTGAGGTTGAGCTACTGCTTGAGCCGCCATAGCCTGGATGGCCGCAGCCACGTCGATGGGTGTGACCTTTAGGTGTCCACCATCTGCTGTTGCTTGCGCCGCTTGAACTGCCCGTTGCTTGGGCTGGAACGGCAAAAGCAAATGCTACAACTGAGACAGCCGAAATAATGATGTTACGCTTCATATCTAACCCCTGTTCCGCGATTCGATTCGTGATTCGCTTCAATCCTGATCACGTAGGAGCAAATATCTTGCCAAATGCTGACGATTTGCGTGGGTAGCCACTTTTGATAGTTAACGCCCCAAAACGGAACGTAGTTAATGTAAAGCTAATCGACAGTTTTTGGGGGGAGAAACGTAATAGCGTGCTGACTTTAAGCTAGCCTATTTCGTCTTTGCGAGGAGTGAAACGACGCGGCAATCCACGTGCAACACCATCAGATGGATTGCTTCGCTTCGCTCGCAAAGACGAATCAGCCAAATGTCATAATATTCTAACGAAGCGGCTTTCGTACCGGCACCCCAGCGCGCGCGAGTGCCGCATGAGCCTGCGCTATCGAGACATCGCCGAAATGGAAAATCGATGCCGCCAACACGGCACTCGCACCGCCATCAATCACGCCTGCGACCAAATGATCGACACTGCCAACGCCTCCGCTCGCGATTACGGGCACTGATACACGGCTGGAAATCGCGCGCGTTAGCTCAATATCATAACCATCGCGCGTGCCATCCCGGTCCATACTGGTGACGAGCAATTCGCCTGCGCCGAGCGATGCCATGTGCTGCGCATGCGCCACTGCATCAATGCCCGTTGCGGTTCGCCCGCCATGAGTGAACACCTCCCACCCTGCCCCAACCCGCCGCGCATCGACGCTTGCGACAACGCACTGGCTGCCAAATCGTTCGGCCATTTCAGCAATCAGCTGTGGCCTCGCGACAGCTGCACTGTTGACGCCAACCTTATCAGCGCCTGCCAGCAAGAGCGCGCGGGCATCATCGCAAGACCGCACCCCGCCGCCAACAGTCAGCGGCATGAAACATACCGCCGCAGTGCGCGAAACCATATCAAGCAGCGTGCCGCGCGCTTCGTGGCTGGCGGTAATATCAAGGAAGCACAGCTCATCAGCGCCAGCCGCATCATAAGCACGCGCGGCCTCAACGGGATCTCCCGCATCGCGCAAATCTACGAAGTTTACGCCTTTGACGACGCGACCATTTTTCACGTCAAGGCAGGGGATGATGCGCGTGCGAACGCTCACAAAGCCGCCACTGCCAATGCTGCCGCCAGATCTAACCGACCATCATACAGCGCGCGCCCCGTGATCACGCCTTCGATCCCGTCTGAGGCGTGGATTGATAGCATCCGAATATCGCTTATTCCCGCAACCCCGCCACTGGCGATGACGGGGATTTTCGTAGCACGCGCAAGGTCAACCGTGGCTTCGATATTGCAGCCTTTGAGCATACCGTCCCTGCCAACATCGGTGAACAACAGGGCCGCCACCCCCGCATCTTCAAAGCGGTAAGCCATTTCGACGATTGAAACCGTTGAGACATCGGCCCAGCCTTTGGTCGCGACCATCCCGTCACGCGCGTCGACCGCAACGACAATACCGCCCGGATTATCACGCGCTGCCTCTTTGACGAGCGTTGGATTTTCGAGCGCCGCCGTACCGATCACAATCCGAGAGACGCCCAGTTCAAACCAGCGCTCAATCGATGCCCGCGTTCGGATGCCCCCACCGAGCTGAATATGCCCAGGGAAGGCAGCAACAATGCTCTCAACCGCAGCTGCATTCACCGCTTCGCCAGCAAATGCGCCGTCCAAATCGACAACATGAAGATGCTGCGCACCCGCCTGCGCAAAAAGCAATGCCTGCGCCGCAGGATCATCGCCGTAAACCGTCGCGCGATCCATATCGCCCTCAGCGAGCCGAACAACTTGGCCAGCTTTGAGATCAATAGCGGGGAAGACGATCAGGCTCATGAAATCAACTTTCTTCTCCGCGTCTCCGCGCCTCCGCGTGAACCAAAAAAAGTCTGTTCACGCGGAGGCGCGAAGACGCGGAGGGAGACTGTCATTCGCTTCACGGTTTCCACCTCAAAAATCGTTCAAGAAATTTGAGGCCATATTGTTGACTCTTTTCAGGATGGAATTGCACGCCAATCCGATTCCCACTGCCAATCGCCGCAACGCGCGTCCCGCCGTGGTCAGTTGTAGCCAGAACGTTTTCCCCTTCGAATGCATAGCCGTGAAGAAAATAAGCCTCACCCGCTTCGATCAATGGATGATCAATCGTCGGCACAACATCATTCCAGCCCATATGCGGAATTTTGATCACGGGGCTAGGCGCAATCGCTTTAACGCATCCGCGCACCCAGCCAAGCCCTGCGGTCACGCCCCGCTCTTCGCCAGCGTCCGCCATCAACTGCATCCCAACGCAGATGCCAAGGAAAGGCTTTCCCCCTGCCCCCGTCGCGTCGTTCAGCGCCTCAATCATCCCGTCAATTGCGCTCAAGCTACCCATGCAATGCCCAAAGGCACCAACGCCAGGAAGCACGATGCGATCCGCATTCGCAACAACTTGAGGATCAGCGGTTACCACAACATCGCTCGCCCCCGCCGCTCTCAGCGCGTTCAAAACCGATTGGAGGTTGCCTGCGCCGTAATCCACCAGCGCGACTTGCGCGCTCACCTCACAAAATTCCCTTGGTTGATGGGATGGCATCACTTTTGCGCGGATCAATCTCAACCGCGCTGCGCAGCGAGCGTGCGAGCGCCTTAAAGCAGCTTTCAACAATATGATGATTATTGCTGCCGTATAAGTTTTCGATGTGGAGCGTGATCCCCGCAGCCGTTGCAAAACTGTGGAACCAATGTTCGATCAGTTCAGTATCCCACTCGCCCAAACGCGGCATTGAAAGCGGAACCTTCCACACGAAATAAGGCCGCCCCGAAATATCAAGCGCACAGCGTGTCAGTGTTTCATCCATCGGCGCATAAGCATGGCCGTAGCGGGTAATCCCGCGCTTGTCGCCGAGTGCCGCCAGCAAAGCCTCGCCAATCGCAATGGCACTATCTTCAGTCGTGTGATGCTGATCAATATGCAAATCGCCAACGGCTTTCACGCTTAAATCAATCAGCGAGTGGCGCGAAAGCTGTTCCAGCATATGATCAAGGAAGCCAATACCCGTTGAAACCGAATAAGCACCAGTGCCATCAAGGTTGAGCTCAACGTCAATTGATGTCTCATTAGTCTTACGGTGTATCGATCCGGTGCGCATCCAGCGCGCTATAACGGTGTTCGCCCGCGACGCAACGTCTTGACCACGCCATCGCAACCGTTCAGGTGAGCAAATATGGAAGATCAACCCGTCGACAGCCTCATCCCTTATGATGAAATCGTTCAAGAAGCCTTGCGCGCCGTGGTGAGCCGTGTGCTTGGCGATGTCGCAATGGGTGGATTACCGGGCGGCCATCATTTCTACATCACCTTCAAAACGCGTGCGCCCGGCGTTTCAATTCCGCAGCGGTTGATCGAGCGATTCCCTGATGAAATGACCATCGTCATCCAAAACAAATATTGGGATTTGAAGGTGAGCGAAGACGGGTTTGAAATTGGCCTGACGTTCAGCCAGATTCCCGCGCATTTGATCGTCCCCTTTGGCGCGATAACCGCATTCGTTGATCCGGCGGTAAACTTCGCGCTTCAGTTTCAAGCGCATGCTGATGACGCTGATATCCCTGCTCACGAACCCGCTGAAAATGACCGTCCAGTCGCGGTTCCCGTCGAAGACGGTTCTAACGTGGTCGCGGTCGATTTTGGCCGAAAGAAATAGCGGCAATTGACGCCGCGCTATGAGCGTTGCATTAGCGCACATGGCATCCTCACTTCCCTTCAAACGTCGCGGCGTCCTTTTCATCCTGTCGTCGCCATCGGGCGCGGGCAAATCGACCATCGCGCGAAAACTGCTCGCGGCCGACGGTGATCTTGAAATGTCAGTTTCCGCTACAACGCGACCGATCCGCCCCGGCGAAGTTGACGGCGTAGATTACCATTTTGTTTCGCTTGACCGTTTTCGTGAAATGGTGTCGGCGGGTGAATTTCTCGAATGGGCGCATGTGTTCGGCCACCGCTACGGCACCCCGCACACGCCCGTTGATAAGGCGTTATCCGAAGGGCGGGATGTGCTGTTCGATATTGATTGGCAGGGCGCGCAGCAATTATTCCAGCAAGCGGGCGGCGATGTGGCGCGCGTGTTCATCTTTCCGCCATCAATCACTGAGCTTGAGCGCCGATTGCGCGCACGCGGCACTGATGCGGAGGAGGTTATCGCCGCCAGAATGGAACGAGCCGCCGCCGAAATTAGCCATTGGGATGGCTATGAATATGTGCTCGTGAACGACGATGCGCAAAAATGCTTTGAACAAGTGCAGACAATACTCAATGCCGAACGGTTACGCCGCAGCCGTCAAACCAGCTTGATTGGCTTCGTGCGCAGCCTCATCAAGTAGCCGCAAAAACCCTGCCGCGTTCATAAATTCAGCGCGGTGCGCTTCGCGTGTTTGGGTGCCAAAATAATCTTCGCCCCATTTTTCCACCTGCCAAAGTTCATCAAGATGGCAGATGTCAAAAGCATGTTTTGCGCTGATATCTCGCTCGAATAGCGCTAGCGCGGCGATCAGTGATCCGCTTATCGTTACAATTGGGGCAAGCCCTGCAAGTTCAAAAGGCGTGCGAGCAGCAATTTCATCGCTTAATCGATCAACGCTGGCACGCGGCTGTGGCCGATGAATGATGCCACTCACCATGGTGAAACCGACATCATAGCGCCGCCGCGCCCATTCAATCATCGGGTTCCATGCTGCATCCTGACGCGCGCTGAGTTCGGGTGGCTCCACCGCTCGGTAACACAGCGCATCAGTATCAACATAAGCTGAGAGACTTGCCGCGAACGTCTCGGGGTCTGGTGCGATTATATCAATCGCCGCATTGGAAAGGCCAGTGCACGGCATCGAACGGGGATCAATCTTTTCCCCTTGCGCGCGCCATTCATCGGCGACCGCCGTCGCCAATTTATCATTGGGCAGAATAAGGGCCGTGCGTTTGGGCGTACGCACCGGCTTTCCATCAAGCAGGATGCCGCGTTCATTTGAAACCTCAACAGATGTGTAAAAACGCTTCATTGGTCTTTGGGCCGCCACATCCGCTTAAGCAGAACGGGTGCCAAAAAGAAATCTATCGCCGCAATCGCGATCAAAAACTGGCCGAGCAGCGGCGCATAGTCGGGCAACAGATGACCACCGATATTCGCCGCGCCAACAAAGGCAATGCCAATTGCAGCTAAGCGCACGAGGTTGATAATCATGAACCGCCGCCGCGCGATGCGTTCTTCTTCGCTCATCATTTTGCCTCCATCAATCCGATTATCTCGCGCGGATGTTGTGCAACCGCATAGGCGCCCGCCGCTGTGAGTTCATGCGCGTGATGATAACCCCAATCAACCCCAAGCGCCCGCGTGCGCGCGTTTCGCGCCATGAGCATGTCAAAACTTGTATCGCCGATCACGATCGTTGTTTGGGGGCTAGAGCCTGCTTCATCCATCGCTTGGATCACCATTGAAGGATGCGGTTTTGATGGGTGACGATCAGCTGTTTGGAGCGTGATAAACTTTGCATGGATGCCGTGATGTCGCAGGCACAGATCAAGCCCGCGATCCGATTTGCCGGTTGCCACGCCAAGCACCCATCCGCCATCCGTGAGCATTTGAAGCACATCTCTCATGCCTTCATAAAGCGGTTCTTCAATCAGCCCCCGCCCGCGCAACATATGGAAGGCATTTTTATACTCCTCAGCAAGCACCAAATGCATGTCTTGGCTTGCTTCGGGCAAAAGGCTCTCCATCGCTTCGACCAAACTCAACCCAACGATGCGGCGCGTATTCTCAGGGGACGGCGGATCCAGCTTAACTTGCGCAAACGCATGCTCCATCGCGACGCAAATGTTGTGCTGCGAATCGATCAACGTGCCATCGCAATCAAACAGCGCGAGTTTGTTCACGGGGTAATAGTGCGCATCAACTGCGCGACCACCGTCGAACCAGCAGCCTCAACGCCGTCCGCCGCCGCCGCGCGAACGACGGGTGCTTTATTCTGTCCCAGTTTTGACGTGCCGCGCCACATCGTCACGCTCATTTCAAAACCGATGATCCCGCGTAGCATCGCCGCGAACGCGCCGTCCCTCATTTTATCGCGCGTCCACGGTGGCTTAGGGAGCAGTCGCTGCTCATGCTGAGCCGACAGCAAATCGACTTGGCTTATCAGCCACTCTTCCCCCATCTGCGTAACACAGCCCTCCAGCTCAAGCGCGAGGTAGTTCCACGTCGGGACTTGATCGGGGATGCCGTACCAATCAGGGCTGATATAGGCATTTGGCCCATTCACGACGAACACAGCGTTACTGGCATCCAAATGCTTAGCCAGCGCATTGCCGCGCGCGAGGTGGAAGCCGAGCCGGTCAACAGCCGTAAACACAAAGGGCACATGCGCGACGCGCGGGCCACCGGGCGTTGTCGCGAACAATGTTCCGAACCCAACCGCGCGAGCAAAGGCACTAAGCTCTGCGCGGTCTTCCCAAGCGAATGATGAATTGGGATGCATCAGTCGCGCGCTCCCCTGCCGCGCCGTTCGCCCTTGCGCTCCTTACGCGCAGACTTGGCAATGTTGAGCGCAATCCGCGCTTTGCCCGCATCAGTGTCTTTGAATTTGATTTCATCAAGCACCATTTTATCACCGTCCTCAAGGGCAAACCCAAGCTGCTCAAGGCTCTCAGCAAAGTGCGGCGGCAATTCAGCGGTCACATCAATTTGCGGACTGCCATCAAGCCCATCAACGCGAATACGCCGCGCATGAAGGTGCATTTTGCGACTAATACTTCCCGTCAGGAAAGCATCGCGCCCACCGTATTTACCGTCACCGACAATCGGATGGCCAATCGCCGCCATATGAACGCGCAGCTGATGCGTGCGCCCGGTAAAGGGCTGAAGTTCAATCCACGTCGCGCTGTTCCCTGCGCGGTCAATCACTCGGTAGCGCGTGCGCGCGGCCTGGCCTTGCTTCATATCGACATGCATCTTTTCGCCGCCGCTGCCCGGCTGCTTAGCAATGGGGAGTTCAACCATCCCGTCGAAAATATCAGGGACGCCGACAATCAGCGCCCAATAAACTTTGCGCGCGGTGCGGCTTGAAAAGCTTTTGGCAAAATGCCCCGCTGACCGCGAAGTCCGCGCAACCAGCAGGGCGCCGGACGTATCCTTATCAAGCCGGTGAACGAGCTTTGGCCGGCCATCGATGTCATAGCAAAGCGCATCAAGCAGGCCGTCAACATGCTCATCAGTTTTGGTGCCACCTTGCGTCGCTAAGCCTGGCGGTTTGTTGAGCACAAGCGCTTGGGCATCCTTGTAAATCACAAGGCTCTCCGCAAACGCCGCTTCATCTTCGCTCAGCACCGGGCGCAGTTTTTTGGGTCGCACTTTGGCCTCAACTTCGGGCTTAGTCACCGGCTCAGCAGGCGGAACACGGATGCTTTGCCCGGTAAGCACATGATCACCCGGTTTCGCACGCGCGCCGTCAACGCGGAGTTGCCCCGTTCGCGCCCAGCGTGACACAAGGTTGAAATTGGCATCGGGCAAGTTGCGCTTGAACCAGCGGTCTAAACGGATGCCATCATCATCTGGTTTCACCGTGAAGGTACGAACGTCAGTGATCATGAAGAGAATTCCATCGATTGAACCAGCCAGAAACCGGCGGCAAGTAACAAGATTGATCCAACAACCGAGAGGGCAGAATAGCTGAACGCCAACATAAAATCGCCGCGCTGGATCATCGCGAAAGCATCAAGGCTGAACGCAGAGAATGTTGTAAACCCGCCTAAAATGCCGACGCCAAAGAACAAGCGTATTGTCTCACTCGCTGTCCCCCGCAGAAGAAGCGCATAAAGCGCACCCATCGCAAAGCCACCGATCAGATTGACCAGCAATGTGCCGAAGGGAAAGCCTGCGGTCAGCCTCTCTGCGCACATCAGCGAAACGAAATAGCGAAGGCCAGCGCCGATAGCGCCGCCAAGCATGACGGGTAAAATCTGGATCATCGCGCGGCCTTAGCCGCTTTTTTCGCAAACCGCTACAGAGTGAAGGTGCCGGTGATGCGCTTAGAGTGGGATGAGGATTAGTTGAATCGTTCCCCTGCGGAGGCAGGGGTCCAGACCTTAACAAAGACTCTTTTGTCTGGGACTGGACCCCTGCCTACGCAGGGG
>JAYUAU010000014.1:0-12931 GCA_043741135.1 Sphingomonadales bacterium
GTTCAACGCGCTGACGTTTCTTGAATTGGCTCAGCGTGAGCGCGCAACCAATACGATGCTTGTGCCAGTTCAATATCGGCGGATCATGGCACTACCAGAATTTGATCAGTTTGATCTGTCGGCCTTTGTAATGAAATATTGCACCAGTGCGCCTTTTTCCGCAGCACTAAAGGCCGACGTTGTGGCGCGCTGGCCCGGCGGGCTGGTTGAAATTTATGGGCTGACCGAAGGCGGCGGCACGTGCTTGCTTCAGGCGCATAAGCATCCCGATAAGCTCCATACCGTTGGTCAGCCAGCGCCTGAGCATGATATCCGCGTGATTGATGAGGAAGGTAATGAGCTTCCCCGGGGTGACGTCGGCGAAATCGTCGGCCGCTCGCCCGCGATGATGACGGGTTATAACAACCGCCCCGATGCGACCAAAGCGATGCACTGGTATGACGGCGAAGGGCGGCTTTATTACCGTCACGGCGATATCGGGCGCTTTGATGAAGACGGCTTTTTGATCCTGATGGACCGAGCCAAGGATATGATCATTTCAGGCGGGTTCAACATCTATCCAAGCGACCTTGAAGGCGTGCTCGCCGCACATCCCGGCGTGGTTGAATGCGCAGTCGTTGGCGCGCTGAGCGAAGAATGGGGCGAAACCCCCGTTGGCTTTGTCGTTCTACGGCGCGGCGTGGATCTCGCGGACGTCCTGCGTGAAACCAATGCGAAGCTGGGCAAGACGCAGCGGATCAACCGCCTCGTTGAAACCACTGAGCTTCCCCGCAGTGTGATCGGCAAAGTGCTAAAACGCGAATTGCGTGACCGGTTGGTCTAAACCGCATCAGCGCTATGGATCGCCATGCTCGCGGGCGGCGGCGTGAATTTAGGCTCACTCTCACCCAGAGCCGCGAGCGCACGGGCGCGGTCTTCGTCAGTGAAGCTGCCCGTCGTCAGGCAAAATTCAACCAGATTGTCGTTGGGATCCTTGGTGTAGATTGATCGGCACCAATTGTGATCCACCTCCATCACTGATTTGCCCGCCGCCGTCCACTGCTTGCGCCGGATATCAAGTTCGTCAGCACTGCGAACCGCAAAAGCGATGTGGTTCATTTCATCGGGCAGGCCTGCCGCTTTGCTTAGGCTTGTCTCAAACACATCGCCGCCGGGCACGTCGTGCATTTCCCAAAAGGCGATAAAGCAACTGTCGTCGCCGCCCATCCGGTAGAAATAATGCTTGGCCCAGCCACCCGCCATCACTTTGGCAATTTCGACTTTGACGAGCTCAAATTCCATCACGCCTTCATAAAAAGCATGGATGGCGGCGATGTCGCGCGTGGCAAGGGCAAGGTGGTGGTAACTCATGACTTATCCTTTGGGTCAACCATTCGCATCACATCGGCGTTAAAGCCCTCGGGCGCGGGCACTTCAACGATCCGTTCGGGCACATCATCAAATTCAAGCCGCAGCGCTTTGGATGTCACGGCGTGCATATCATACCAAGCGACAATATAGGTCAATTCAACGATCATCTCAGGATCAAGCGCGGCTTTGAGCGCGTCAAAAATTCCGTCGGCCACGCGCCCACCCATCAGCACCATGGCATCAGTGTAAGCAAGAACAGCGCGTTCAATTGGTGAAAAACAATCAGCGATCTGCCAATGCGGGATTGCCGCAATCTGTGCTTCGCTCACCCCGTATGCGCGCGCGGCCTTGCAATGTTGCGAGAATACGAACTGCGATCCGCGCGCCCATCCCGCACGCATCTGGCCGATTTCGCGCAATTTGGGGTCAAGCTTGCGATCAGCTGATCGGTAATATTCAAACCCTTGCACGCAGTGTTTGAGCGTGGCGGGTGAATTGGCAAACACCGTCCACCAATCGCCCGGAGTTCCCGTCTCAGTGCCTGGATCGGTTACAGGATCACGAGTTCCAAATAGCGCCGCGTAAAGCTTTTGCGCCAGTGGATCAGCATCAGCGCGCGACACTTGGGGAAGGCGCGGCACGGGCTAAAGCGCCCGCACAAGTCGAACGGCAACGCCCAACCACGCAGGGTCTTCAATGATCTGCTGCTTTGCCCCAGCGCCGAGCGGAAGAATTTGAAGGCGATTGCCTTCGCGCCCAATCAAACGACCAAACACGAAGCGACCCGCGGGCCGCGGCAGCAAGACATCACGGTTAAGCGCGCCCGCAAAGGCATCGGGCGCAAGGCTATCACACCAGATTTCATCGCCCGCGCGGTATTCACCGAGGCTAGTCTCCACGATGATCGCAACAGCCCCTTCGCTTGGGCCAGACGTCGCGGCGGTTGTTGCGTGACGCGGGGCGCGAACACCGTCACTGGCAAGGATCGCCGCAACGGGCAAATCAGCACGGTCAGGCAGTTTGACGAGATCGCCTGCCTCAACGCCTAAAGCCGCCGCAATCCGATTCAGCCAGCCAACCGATACGGTGCGCGTTCCGGTTTCGAGCCTGCCGATGGTTTGCGCCGTTGTTGGTGGCACGCACCGTTCACCAACGTCTGCAAGCGTAAGCCCTTTGGCACGGCGCACTTGGCGAATTGCGGTGATCATGGGATCGTCTCCGAAAGAATAAATAACCTATTGGGTTTTTCATCTTTCCTACACCCCGATCACGATGGCAAGAGCAAATGTGATGATTCGGGAGAGATGCTATGTTAAATCGGGTGTTAGTTGATCAGAACGTGCCACATGACGGCACCAATGCGACCGCGCGGAAGGTTCGCAGCGTGAGCGTCAATCTCGCAGAATCGCCGCTCGGCTGGCTGCGCGCGCGCGGGCTTTTGACTGAGCGGCAGTTTGTAGCGGGCGAAGCGCTCCGCCGTGATTATGAGCGCGCGGGGCTGGCGCAGCGCACAACGATGGCATGGGACGCACCGCCAACAAGCAAGGTTGCGCGCGGGGCATCGGCGCACAGCGCGTCAACGATTGCGCAAATTGATGCAAAGCGAAAATTTGCGGCGGCGATTGAAACGGCAGGGCGCGGCCTTTCCGACATATTATGGCGCGTGGTTTGCGCGGGTGAGAGCGTTCCCGTGGCAGAAAAGGGACTGGGATGGCCCGCACGCGCAGGGCGATTGGTGCTTAGTTTAGCGCTAGACCGGGTGGCAGATTATTACCGTGTGCCGTGATGCTCACCCATGTGGATGCGCATTTCGATAAACATCAAGCAAATAAGCAGCATCTACCCCAGTATAAATTTGCGTTGAACTTAAACTCGCATGCCCCAGCAATTCTTGCAGACTGCGCAGATCAGCCCCGCCGGCGAGCAAGTGCGTGGCAAAGCTGTGGCGGAGCGCATGCGGCGTTGTTCGTGCGCCAAGCCCCAGCCGCGTGCGCGCCGCCTGCACTGATCTCCGGATGAGGGCAGCGTCAAGCGGCCCTCCCCGCACCCCGCGAAATATGGGCTGATCCTTCGCCGTCCCGAAGGGGCTGATCGCGACATAAGCCTCTACTGCCTCACGAACGGGCGCGAGCAGCGGCACTATCCGCGTCTTGCCGCGCTTGCCGCTCACGCTAATTGTTTCGCCAAGCGGGAAGATAGCGCCTGTTAGCCCAAGCGCCTCGCTAATCCGCATGCCAACGCCGTAGAGCAACATCAGCACTGCCCAATCGCGTGCGGCCACCCACGGTTCACTGGCTTGGTCGGAAACATCCTCAGCAAGCGCAATGACCTCATCGGGAGAGATGGGGCGCGGCAACCCCTTTTTAACGCGCGGCCCTTTCAGTCGCGGCATTGCGCCATCGCCGCCCGCAAATGTCAGGAACCCCCGCACCGCTGAAAGCTCACGCGCGGCGCTGGCGTTGGTTAGCCCCTCGTTTCGCCTGAATGCTAAGAAGGCTCGTAGGTCAGCGGCTTCAACACGCTCAAGCTGCGGCGGCCCGCCTTGATGCTCCCGCAAGAACGCCATCAACCGCGTGGCAGTGCCGATGTAAGCGCGCACCGTATGTGGCGAACGACGGCGATTCTGACTGAGGTGGTTTGACCAGCTTTGGATTAGCGCCCCGTCCACGTGAATGCCCCATCGGCTTAGAGAATCGTCTGCCCCGTCTTTGCCCAATCGGCCATGAAGCCTTCGATGCCCTTGTCAGTCAGCACATGGTTGAACAAAGATTTGATCACTGAAGGTGGCGCGGTCATTACGTCAGCACCGATGCGCGCCGATTCAAGAACATGTATCGGATGCCGCACGCTCGCGACCAATATTTCGGTTTCAAACATATAATTATCGTAGATCAACCGAATATCGCCAATCAGCGCCATCCCATCAAAGCCATTATCATCATGGCGGCCAACAAAAGGCGAAATGAACGAGGCCCCCGCTTTGGCTGCGAGCAAAGCCTGATTGGCTGAGAAGCAAAGCGTGACGTTTACCTGAGTGCCCTCACTCGTCAGCGCTTTGCATGTTTTGAGGCCATCGATAGTGAGCGGCACCTTGATGCAGACATTGTCTGCAATTTTGCGCAAGATGTCAGCCTCTTTCATCATCGTCGCGTGATCAAGCGCGATCACTTCAGCAGAGACGGGGCCGTCAACGAGCGCGCAAATTTCCTTTACCACATCAAGAAATTGGCGGCCTGATTTTGCGATGAGCGAGGGGTTGGTCGTTACGCCGTCGAGCAAACCAGTGCTTGCCAGCTCGGATATGTCATCAATGTTCGCAGTATCAACGAAGAATTTCATGGTGGCGCTCCAATGTCGGTTGCTGATCCTCTAACCCTGCGCGCGAGATTGGCAATGCCAAACGATGAGCATGACCGCATCCGCGACAAGCATCCGCGAGTAGCATCGCATCATTGCGCATCAGCTAACGCCAATTGCTTTCGAAGCACATTAGAGCGTCGTGCAAAAAATCTGCACCCTTCGTCTTTGCGAGCCCTTCGACTGCCTTGCAGGCGCTCAGGATGAACTTCCGCTTTGCGGAAGCGCGGCAATCCAAACTACGGTGCCGCGAGTGGGTTGCCGCGTCGCTGCACTCCTCGCAAAGACGATTCATATTTAAGGCGGCACGCTCTAGTAGGCCATACCGAAACTCCAGAGCCGAAAAAATCCTTATTATGAGTCCAAACACCAGCGGAAGTTTCGAACGACGCAGCCAGCACAGGCCAATCGGGCTGGCCTCTTGCCTGTAACCGCGCGCGCCCCCTCTCCCTCCCGCAAGGGGCGAAGGGTTATGAGGCGACATGTCCAGTTAAGCAACCAACCCCAACGGCATCTCGATCAATTCCTTGAAGACCTTCATCAGCATCGCCCCGTCCGCGCCGTCAATCGCTCTATGATCGAACGATCCCGTCGCGCACATCACGGTAGCAACGCTGAGCGCATCATCGACCACATAGGGCCGCTTCTCGCCGGCTCCAATCGCCATGATCATACCCTGCGGCGGGTTGATGACGGCCTCAAACTGCTTGATCCCCATCATCCCCATGTTGCTGAGCGAGGCGGTGCCGCCTTGATATTCGTGCGGCTGGAGTTTGCCTTCCTTCGCTTTGGCCGCGAGCGCGCCCATTTCAATTGACACCGCCGAGATCGATTTTGATCCCGCGTCTGTGATAATCGGCGTAATCAATCCGTTGGGTACGCTCACCGCGACACTGATATCAGCGCGGCTATATTCAAGCATCGTATCGCCCGCGAATGACACATTGCACTTAGGCACTTGAATGAGCGCAACGCCGAGCGCTTTGATCAGCATATCATTGACGCTAAGCTTCACCCCGCGCGATGCCAGACCCGCGTTAAGTTCGCCGCGCAGCTTGAGCAACGCATCAAGGCGGATATCGACCGTCAGATAGATATGCGGCACGGTCTGTTTGCTCTCAGTCAAGCGGCGAGCGATGACTTTGCGCATGCCTGAGAGTTTGACTGCGGTGTGCGGAATGCCGAAATCGACGACTGCCGCCGGAACAAAAAGCGGTGCGGAGACGGGCGCTGGAGCCGCAATAACTGGAGCACTGGCAGGAGCCGCATCAAGATCGACCTTCACAATCCGCCCATTGGGGCCAGTGCCTTTGAGCGTCGCAATGTCAATCCCACGTTCTGTTGCCAAGCGCTTGGCCAACGGGCTGATCGCGATGCGTTCCCCCGAATGTGGCTTTGGTGCAGCTTGAACGACCGGAGCTGCAACAACGGCAACGGGTGCGACCGTCACAACCGGCGCGGCAGCCGCTGCTTTGGGCGCCGCCTTCGAATCTTCTCCCTCACCCGCAATCAGCGCGATAACTGTGCCCACTTTGACGCCTTCACTGCCTTCAGCGACCAGAATTTGCGTGATTACACCTTCATCAACCGCTTCAAATTCCATTGTGGCTTTGTCAGTCTCAATCTCCGCCATCAAATCGCCAGACTTCACGCTGTCACCCACTTTGACCATCCATTTGGCGAGAGTGCCTTCCTCCATCGTTGGCGAAAGAGCTGGCATTTTAAGTTCAATCGGCATGGCAGATGATTCCCCTGTGGAAGCCTAGACGTAACGTAAGCTGGCCTTTGTGCCAACCACCCGAATGCCGTCAAGACAAAGCCTTGCACGAAAGTCATTTATCGCGCAGGTTTCGGAGCTGCAGGGGAAGGCAGCCACATCATGCGGACGTATCTTGTGATTATCGACGAAACGCCAGAGGCTGAAATTGCGCTCCGCTTTGCCGCGCGTCGTGCGGCCAAAACGGGCGGGGCGGTTGAAATCCTCGCGCTGATCCCGCGTCAGGAATTCGTCGCGTGGGGGGCTGTGCAAGCGACGATTGAGCAAGAAGCGGTTGAACATGCCGAAGAACTCGTTGCCCAAGCGGCGGGATCGTTGATGGATGAACTCGGCGCTTATCCCGTTATCCATGTCCGTCAAGGTGATCCGATTACGATGATCCGCGAAACGCTCGGCGCGAACCCCGCAATTGGCGCGCTGGTGCTGGGGGCTGCGATCAGTGGATCACCCGGCCCGCTCGTGATGCACTTTGCAGGCGATGCTGGTGCGCTGCCGTGCCCGCTGATGATTGTGCCCGGCTCGCTGTCGGTTGAAGCACTCGATCGTTTAAGTTGATGAAGCGCCTTTTGATCGTGCCCGCACTCTTGTTGAATGTAGCAGCAGCGCCTGACCCGATTGAGCTCCGCCGCTCAGTCGATACGCTCGTTAGCTTCGGCACGCGGCACACACTGTCTTCCACGACTGACCCCAAGCGCGGGATTGGGGCGGCGCGCGAATGGGCGGCAGAGCGATTGGCGAATATTGGTGAGGCGTGCGGCGGCTGCATCACCTTAGATTTTCCTGCCAAACGATTTGAAGGCCCAAGAATCCCGCAAGGTGTCGATATCGTCAATGTGCTTGGCATCCAAAAGGGCAGCGACGCATCAAACGATGTCGTGATCGTTGCGGGCCATATCGATAGCCGTGCTTCGGATGTGATGGACGCGGTGAGCGATGCGCCGGGAGCGAATGACGACGCCTCTGGCGTTGCGCTTGTGATTGAGGCGGCGCGGATATTATCACGGGAAAAGGCGCGCGCGACAATCATTTATGCGGTGCTTTCGGGCGAGGAACAAGGGCTATTTGGCGGACGTTTGCTTGCTGAAACGGCGAAAGCGCGCGGATGGAATGTGCTCGCGATGCTCAACAATGATATCGTCGGCAATACAATCGGCCAAGACGGTCGGCGCATTACTGACCGCGTGCGGATTTTTAGCGAAGGCATTCGCTTTTCTGAAGACGAGGCGGCGCAGCGTGCACGCCGTGGTAATGGCGGCGAAGATGATGGCCCCTCACGCGCGCTTGCCAAGGCCGTCGTCCGGATTGCTGGCCCGCGCCCAGCGCTGACCCCGTTCATCGTCCGCAGGCCTGATCGGTTCAGCCGTGGCGGCGATCATTTGCCAATGCTTGAGGCGGGATATCCTGCCATCCGTTTTTCAGTGGGTGTTGAAAATTATGATGCCCAGCACCAGGATGTGCGCAGCGATAATGGTCGCGTTTACGGCGATACAGCTGACCGCATGGATTTCGCTTACCTTGCCAAGGTGACCGCGCTCAACATATCGGTGATGCACGAATTGGCCAATGCACCCGCAGCGCCGATGACGGTGAGTGCGGCGGGCGCGGTTGCCACCGATACGACATTATCGTGGACTGCCGTGCAAGGTGCGGCAGGCTACCGCGTTCGCTGGCGTCGTGCAGACACGCAGAATTGGGAAAAGAGCCAAGACGTGAAGGGGGCCACCACGCTTACATTGCGCGGCCTAATCATCGATGATCACTTCATCGGCGTCTCCGCACTCTCAGCATCAGGTGCTGAAAGCATCATCACATTTGCGGGCGCTGAACCACGTCGATAATCATCTAATCAAGAATAAGTAGGAAGAAAAGCAATGGCCAGTGTCGCACCTGAAGTTGAATCCGCTGGCCAGTTGAGCCGGTCGCTAAAATCGCGCCATGTCTCGATGATCACCTTTGGGGGAATCATTGGAGCGGGGCTATTTGTGGGATCATCAACCGCGATCAGCACCATCGGGCCTGCCGCTGTGATCAGTTATGCGCTCGCTGGGTTCCTCGTGATGCTCGTCATGCGGATGATTTCGGAAATGGCAATGGCGATGCCCGGCGTGCAAACCTTCCCTGATTTCGCGCGAAAAGGCGTCGGCAATTGGGCGGGCTTTCTCGTTGGCTGGCTCTATTGGTATTTCTGGGTCGTAGTGATCGCGATTGAGGCGATTGCGGGCGCGAAGATCATCAATGGCTGGTTTCCCGCACTCGAAGTTTGGCAAATCGGCGTCGTCTTGATGGCGATTTTGACCGCAATCAACCTGATGTCTGCCAAGCATTACGGCGAGTTCGAGTTTTGGTTTGCCTCGACTAAAGTTATCGCGATCATCGTTTTCATCCTTGCCACGGCGGCCTATGCCTTTGGGTTGACGTCGCCGAATGGTTCCACATTCTCAAACCTGACCGCGCACGGGGGATTTGCGCCGTTCGGTATCACTGCCATCCTTGTGGGCGTTTCAACAACTATATTCTCGCTGTGCGGCGCAGAGATTGCGACGCTTGCCGCGGCTGAATCTGAGGAAGGCGCAAAGACTATCGCCAAGATGACGATTTCGGTATCAGTACGCATCCTGATCTTTTTCGTTCTTTCTATCCTGATGATCGTTTCAGTCGTGCCGTGGAACGAGATACAGACCGGCGTTTCACCCTTCGCCCATGCGCTGCGCGTGATGGAATATCCGGGTGCGGATCTGATCATGAATTCGATTGTGCTCGTAGCGGTGCTGTCATGCCTTAATTCGGGGATTTATATCACCTCGCGCGCAATGTTTGGATTGGCGCAAAACGGCGATGCGCCGCAATCCTGTGTGCAATTAAGCAAAGCCCGCGTGCCCGCGCGTGCGATATTGATCGCAAGCCTGTTCAGCTATTTTGCGCTGGCAGCGTCGGTTCTATCGCCAGACCGCGTGTTTAATTTCCTCGTCACATCATCAGGCGCGATCATGCTGTTTATCTACATGCTGATTGCGGTCGCGCAGTTGCGGTTACGCGCAAAGTTCGAAGCTGAGACGCCCGAGCGTCTCCAGATCAAAATGTGGTTTCACCCCTACGGCACATGGGCAGCGATTGCGGCGATGATTAGTGTGCTTGTGTTGATGGGCGTTTCAAAGGATCACGCACTTGAGCTGTGGGCGAGTGTGATTGTCACCGCTGTTTGTCTGGCCTGTTACTGGGTGAAGCACATGGTGAAACGCCGCCCCGAATGATCCGGAACCTTGCTTGGGGCAGCGCGCATTAAATGGGAAAGGCACTGTTCTCCGGCGAAGGCCGGAGCCCAGAACCAAACAAACGAAGCCCGCTTCGCGGACGTTTTTCAAACTAGGTCTGGGCTCCGGCCTTCGCCGGAGAACAGCAAAGTTTCCCCTTCATCGCACCACCTTACCGACAGCCGCACTGCACCCTTGCGCGCGGCTTCCACGTCCGCTTCGCCACATAACGCTTCCGCACGGGCGTTGTTACATAGGTCACTTCTTCGGTCACATGCGTTGTTGTTGTCGTCACCGGCGCTGAATTGATCGTGACAATCGTTTCGCCGCCGCCGTAGCCATAAGATGGCCCGCTGCGATAAACTTCGCCTTGACCGCGATAGTCGCGCGCTTCCTGGCGTGGATAGCTGCCTTCGTAACGACCATCATAGCTGCCATTATAGGTCTGCGTTGGGCCATTATCATAGCTGCCCGTCCACGTGCCGTTCCAGCGTCCGCCGTAACCAACGCTGTTGTCATAACCAAGCTGGCGATCACCACGGCGCTCAAGCTCACGGCGTTCACGGCGGCTCAGCTTATAGCCTCTGTCGCCGCGGCCTGAACGTCCTGCGGTATCAATCGCAAGACCAGCAAGCGCACCAACGCCGCCGCCAATAAGCGATCCGGCAAGCCGATTACCACGTCCACCAATCAGATTGCCAGCGACCGCACCAACGGCACCACCGATGAGCGAACCACCAATGCCGGTGTTGCGCCCACGTTCACGCACACGGGGATCATCACCGCGAAACGCGCGGCCATCGCTGCTATAGCCATCATCGCGGTAGCCATAGCTATCCGAATAATCCTCAGCGCCGTCATCATAGCGATCATAACGATCCCAATCGACATTGCGCACGCTATCATAAACGCGGCCAGACCGGTCACTCAGCACGGCATCATCATAGTAACGAGACCAATTGTAGCCGTTCGATGGCTGCGAAAATCCGTAGCGCGAATAATTGCCAATGAAGAAGCTTGGCTGAACCCAGTAGCGCGGCAGGACAAATCCTCGGAAAGCAGGGCGGTAGGCGTTATACCCACCGGGCGCGCGAAAACCACCGATCCAGCGACCATTTTGACGACCACCCCAGCTGCGTGCACCGCTGCCGTTCGCGATTGACGAGCTGACGATTTGACGATTTCCTTGAAATCCAGTCGAGTCGTTTTGCGCTAAAGCCGCACCCGGTATCACCGCTAATCCCAGCGCAAATCCTAAAAATCCAAGGGTTTTCATCTTCTATACTCCCCAATACATGGTCACCAGACGACAATAGGCCGCCGTTCATTGAGCAAAGGCTTAACAGCTTCGTAACCATGTGAAAACGGCAGAAGAAGGTTAAGACTGTCCCGATCTTGGGCGAAGCCGCGGCGCAAGCATATCCGCCAACTTTTCGAGCCCCGCGGCGTCTTCAGTATCAAAGCGCGCCAGCAGCGGGCTATCCAAATCTATCACACCAATGAGCATATCTTGATCGATCAGCGGCACCACAAGTTCAGAGGCACTCGCGCTATCGCACGCAATATGCCCAGGGAAGGCGTGGACGTCAGCAACGAGCTGCGTTGACCTTGATTGAGCGGCAACACCGCAAACCCCCTGCCCCAGCTTAATCCGGATACACGCGGCCTTGCCCTGAAACGGCCCAAGCACAAGTTCACCCTCAATCATCCGGTAGAAACCAGCCCAGTTGAGATCCGGCAAATACTCCCACAGTAGCGCGGCGGCGTTCGCCATATTGGCGATAGGGTCAGGCTCGCCGCTTGTGATCGCATCAATCGCTGCTTGAAGGTCATGATAGAGATCGGCCTTGCTGCTGGTGTTAATTTCAAATCCAAACATCAGTCCACATCCACTTTCCCACGACCCTTTTTCACGTCACCGCGAATGCTTTTTCCGACCAGTCGCTTCTCCTTGGCTGATTTGGAGGGTTTTGTCTTGATCCGGCGGACGGGCACAAAATGCGCTTTCTCGATCAGCTTGCGCAAACGCAGGCGCGCGTCAGTTCGGTTGCCCTCTTGCGTGCGAAAACTACGTGCGGTGAGAACGATTTCGCCCTCAAGCGTCCACTTGCTTCCAGCGAGTGTCTTAAGCCGCGCATAAACCGAGGGCGGCAATCGCAGCGCGAACACATCAAGCCGGATTTGTACCGCCGTCGCCACCTTATTAACATTCTGACCGCCCGGCCCCGTTGCGGCAAGGAAGCTTTCGCTCAGCGCGCTTTCAGGCGGCATGAACGGACTGCTAGCCATTGGAGGGGACTGGCAAATCAGGCAGCGGCGGTGGCGCGAGTACGGGAAACAGTTCTTGCGTAAACCCAGCGGTCGCAAAACGTTCAGGCGTTGGCGCGGTGGCTTCGGCGGGTGGTTTACCTTCGCGCGGCACTGAGAGAAACGCACTGTGGAGCAACATCGGCTCTCCGCCTTTGCCGTAAACCGGATCACCGACAATCGCCATGCGCAGCCCATAAATCGCATGCGCACGGATCTGATGCGTTCGCCCCGTTTCTGGAATGAACTGGATGAGCGCACGTCCATCAACCTCACCCAGCTTTTCCCAGTGCGTGATCGATGGCTTGCCCTTTTGATGATCAACAATCATTCGCCAGCCGCTTTGTTCGGTGCTGAATTTGATCAGCGGCAGATTGATCGTGCCCGAATCTGCCTCAGGCACGCCCATCACCACCGCAATGTAACGCTTGCTAACCAGCTTTGCCTCAAAGGTTTGCTGAAAGCGCGAATGCGCCTTAGGATTGCGCGCGAGGAGCAAGCAGCCACTCGTATCACGGTCAAGCCGGTGCACCGCCGTTGGCCAGCGCTTGAAACCAAATTTGAGACCCTCAACATGGTTCTCAAGGCTCAGCGCCCCGTCACGCGGCGGATCAACGGGCAACCCCGATGGCTTATCAATGATCATGGATTCGCCGTCCATGAAGAGAATTCGATCAGATAAATGCATCAGCGGCCCATGGCACGCCACGCGCACGGCGTCCATGGGGAGCTTAGGGTTAGAACCTAGACTCGAATTCGATCAGATTGAATCGTCTTTGCGAGGAGCGCAGCGACGCGGCAATCCACTCGCGGCACCATAGTATGGATTGCCGCGCTTCGCTCGCAAAGACGAAGTGGATCAACCTAATGTCATCGCGCTTGTCTTATG
>JAYUAU010000015.1:0-31882 GCA_043741135.1 Sphingomonadales bacterium
CACCCCCGTCCGCTGGAGCACATTTTCGCCTTCGGTGAGCGCAGTGAACGCATTCTCAGCGCCAAAATTGAGCGACACAAAGGGTTGCAACAGATTATAGACCAGCAGGTCAATCCCGCCGTCATCATTCTCCTGCGTCGTATAAGCAATGTTGGGAAGGAACGTGTCATAATAGACATTGCCCAGCGCCCTCCTGCCGCGCGCAATATCAAGCACCGCCCCGCCCAGATTGATCGCGCCGATAATCTGGCCCGCCACATCAATACTTGATGTCACAGCACCCAGCGCAAGCCCAATCGAAGACAGCCCCGCATCGCCCCCCGTCAGCGTGATCCCAAAGAATTTGAGCACATCGCTATGCTGCGCGTCATAGATCGTCGTGTTCGGCGCAAACCAGAAATTGTCGCTGTTCGCGCGCGTATCACCAACCGCCAAGCCCGTAACAGGATCAATCCCGTCAATCGTATCGCCGTAAAGAATCCCCCCCGCACTCGTGTTATACAACCAATCACGCCCAAGCCCGCCAATCGTAACCGCCCGTTCTCCGCCGGAGGCAATCACTCCAACAAAACTCAGCCGCGTCATGCGAAATCCCCACAAGGAATACAAAATCTCGCCACTCAGCCACGAAATTCTCTTGTCATGGATATAGCCTACGTCGATTTCCATTTTGTATGAATGCTCGCACATACAGCACAAATTTTGCAAATAACGCAATCGGTCAATCATCATTGTTTTCTCCAGAAAATTTGCATCGCGTCAAATCAAACTATTACAGAAATGGTTCACAATCAGTTTTTGGATTTGTTAACTTATCCCCTCTTGTCAGTAGACGAATTCGAGAACCGTGTTTATGGCAAAGCTAAAGGAGTGTTCGCGATGTCAAAGAAGAGTAACGGTGCGACGATGCCCGAACCAGCTAAAACGGAGACGACTCCTAACCCTCAAATGGATCCTGCGATTATCGCGAAAATTGCCGCGCTGCGCAGCCATGTGCGTGAGAGTTTCGGGAAAGCTGTCATGGCCATGATGATGTTGCCACGCTACCGCAACCAAACACTCGGCGATTTGCAGCACCTTGTGCTCGAACCACTCATTCGCGATCGGATTGCTATCGCTTATCCCGGTAAAGTCGAGGATAGTGCAATGGCTGACATATCAGGCATGGCCATCTGGGCGAGCGTATCAGGGGCAGTTGACGAACGCATTCGCGAGCAGATTAGCGCGGGCGTGTTTCCTGTTCGTCTCAAAGCAGAGGATTGGACATCAGGCGATATCAATTGGTTGCTTGATGTCATCGCCCCCGATCAAAAGACGACAGCGAGCGTTATCGCCAATTTCAAGCAGGTCGTAAAAGAAGGCGGTCTTCGCCTCCATCCCGTGATTACCAAACTTGTCGACGCCGACACACTTGCCAAAATGGGGGCAGAGAAAATAACCTGAATCTCACCTCTCGCGCCCAGCTTCGGTCACAGTCTGAGCGATTGGTGACAATAAATAGTCAATAATGCGCCGCTCGCCGGTCTTGATCTCGACCTGAACCGCAAGGCCAGGGCCAACGGGTTGATCGCGACCTGCGATGCGGATTGTATTGGTGCGCAGCGCAATCCGGGACATATAAATCAACCCAGGCTGAACCGGGCGGTTGTTTTTATCGCGCTGTGGCCCGTCTTGGCTTTGATCAATCGCATCGCGGCTGATCGTTTGGACAACGCCCTCAATCAGGCCGTAATCGGTAAATGGAAACGCCTCAAGTTTCACACGAACAGCTTGGCCCTCACGAACAAAGCCAATATCTTTGTTGAGGATTTGCGCCTCGACCGCGCTCGTGCTGCCATCAGGGACGATCACCATTAACGCTTGCGCGGGCTGAACGATCCCGCCGATTGTATTGATGCTTAACTGCTGAACCGTGCCGTTAATCGGTGCACGCAACTGCTGAAATTCGCGGCGGCGGTCCGTTTTCAACAATTCTTGGCTTCGGATCGCTGACTCGTCCTCCGATTTGGCTAAGTCAGTCACTGCCTCTTTCCCAAACGATGCGCGTAAAGCTCGCATTTGCGCGTCGAGATTGGCGATAGCAGCGCGCGCTTTGGCTGCATTGCTTTTTTGAACGTCAATATTATTAATCAGTTCAACGCGTTGCTGCTCAAAATCGAGCAACCGAATTTCGGAGAAATACCCTTTGTCGGTAAGCTCTTTGCGTTTGGCATAGCCACGATCAAGCAAAGGCAAGGTTTGCTCAAGTTTGGCAATTTCGGCATGAGCGCCCTCCAATTCGGCGAACTTCTCGGCGCGCGCTTGGGTCAATCCCGCCTGCTGCGCTTCATATTCAGCGATCAAGCTCTCAATCATTTGGCCCTGAGTTTCTGCAATATTGTTCGGAGTTCCTGCCGGTGCATTAAACCGCGCACGCCGACCATCAAGATAGGCCATCAGCGCATTATTGCGCGCTTCGCCGATTTGCGCGGACATCAGCCCTTGCGTTGCTTGTGCTTGATCGGCGCCGGCCAGCGTTGAGTCAAGTTCGATGAGCAATTGTCCCTTTTCAACATGTTGCCCGTTCTTCACATGGATTGCGCGCACCGAACCAATTTCAATAGGCTGGATGATTTTCACACTTGCCATCGGCAGCGTTTTGCCACTCGCTACAGCGACAACATCAACTTTGCCGATAAACGACCAGCCGATCGCAAGCGCTAAGAGGCCACATAACAAGAGGAGAAGCCACCTTAACCCCGGGCTTGCCGGCGTTTCGATGATTTCAAGCGCTGCAGGCAAGAATTCATAATCGCTTTGTGGTTTTTTTGCTTTATCGGCATCACTCTGTGTAGCCCATGATGTCCGCAATATCAGCCAGTGACGGGCAAGCGCTGGCATTCGTTCTCCAAGCCAACTCACGCTGGATTCTCGTTCATTTTTGGCTCGCCCATTTGACGGCGGTGGAGGTCAGCATAGCGCCCCCCTGCGCGCAGGAGTTCAGCGTGACTTCCTTCCTCGGTGATCTCGCCCGCTTCCACCGTAATGATACGGTGACATTGGCGAACAGCAGACAAACGGTGCGCGATAATGATAACAGTGCGACCATAGGCAATTTTGCGCAGGTTTGATTGGATGATTTCCTCGCTTTCAGCGTCAAGTGCCGAGGTTGCTTCATCAAGGATCAGGATTTTAGGGTCACTTATCAAAGCGCGCGCAATGGCTATTCGTTGGCGCTGACCTCCTGACAAATTCGCGCCGCGTTCGTCAATCACCGTGTCATAGCCGTGGGTGAGCGCAAGAATGAACTCATGCGCACCTGCCAGTTGCGCGGCTGTGATTACAGCTTCCATTGGACGAGTTGGATCGGAAAGTGAAATATTCTCTCGAACAGTGCGGTTGAACAAGATGTTTTCTTGCAATACCACACCGATCTGCCGCCGCAACCATGCAGGGTCAACGAGCGCTAGATCAACGCCGTCAACCAATACTCTCCCTTGTTCTGGCACGTAAAGCCTTTGAACCAGCTTCGTGAGCGTTGATTTGCCCGATCCCGAAGGACCCACAATGCCCAGCATCTCACCGCCTGAAATTGCGATGTTTACCCCGCGCAACGCTTCGGGCGCATCAGGTCTGTAACGAAAGCGCACTTTGTCAAACTCAACGCGCCCTTTGATCGGCGGAAGACTGGCGCGCGTGGGATTATGTTCAGGCTCAGCAGGCGCATTGAGAACGTCGCCTAAGCGGTCAACCGAAATTCGCACTTGTTGAAAATCTTGCCATAATTGGGACAATCGCAAAATCGGGGCGGCAACGCGCCCTGAGAGCATATTGAACGCAACAAGCGAGCCGACGCTCAAATCACCAGCAATGACTGCCTTGGCTCCGAAATAGAGGATGAATACAGTCGTGAGCTTCGATACCAGCTGTATTAAGTGACTGCCCCAATTCGCGAGTTTCATCACGTCAAAACCAATTGTCGTATACCCCGCAAACTGCCGCTCCCACCGTTCGCGCATCTGCGGTTCAACCGCCATTGATTTGAGTGTTCCGATGCCTGAGACACTTTCGACTAGGAAAGATTGGTTTTCAGCGCCGCGCCTAAATTTCTCGTCGAGTAATGAGCGTAGATGCGGGGTAATGACGACAGATATCGCCGCGTAAATCGGTATAGACAGTGCAACAATGAGCGTGAGAAGCGGCGAATACAAATACATCACCGCGAAAAATACGATCGTAAAAAATAGGTCGATCACAACCGTGACAGCATTTGAAGTGAGAAACTCTCGGATTCCATCAAGTTCGCGAACGCGCGCCACACTGTCACCAACCCGCCTCGCTTCAAAATAGCTCAAGGGCAACTGGAGCAAGTGCCGGAACAGTCGCGAAGATAGCTCCGCGTCGACCCGGTTAGTTGAATGCGCGAAGAGCCAGTTGCGCAGGCCCGACAAGGCGGTTTCCCAAATTAAGACAACCGCTAACCCAAATGCCAATACGTCAAGCGTTGTCAGCGACTGGTGAACGAGCACTTTGTCGATCACCAACTGGAAAAAAATCGGCGATACAAGCCCCATTAGCTGAAGAAAAAACGAGGCGATAAGAACATCGCGAAGCGCTCTACGGTATTTGACAAGCGCAGGAATGAACCAGCTGATATCAAAGGGTCGTTTTTCACCCGCGATTGCCTCGCGCGATGTTAGCAGAAGCAGCCGCCCCGCAAACTCAGACGAAAATTCGTTGAAGCTAAGCACCTGAGGCCGCTCAGAATTAGGCCGCTGAACCAACATCCGCGGATCGAGGCTAGCATCCTCGACCTTGAGCAAAATGAACGATTGACCGTCATGGCTTTGCGCAATCGCAGGCAAAGGAAGCTTATGAAGATCGGCAATTTCAGCGGATTTAATACGCGCGACCAGCCCGAGCTTTTTCGCGGTGCGTGCTAAATCTTCAAACGACCAAGGCTCATTACCTTTACCGCGGTCATGAGCTATCTGCTGCGGATCGGCTGGCAGTCCCAAAAATTTCGCGACCAAGACAAAGCATGCTAATGGCCCCGCGACGTCGCGTTCTGCTTCGGTGTCATTTTCAACTGCGGTTGGCGCCTCAAGCAGCATTGCCTACGCACTCGCTACTTGCGCGGCAAACAACAAATAAGCTTTCAGCAATACACAAAAACAACAACTGATCCCTTGGCTCTTGTTTATCGCACAGATATAATTAACTTTAAATTTCGGTATCAGAGCATTTATGATTCGCCAAGTTGTTCGGCGCAATATTTGCAGAGTGTGATCATTTTTGCATTCGAGGACCAAAAGCAGGGCACCTCCATCAACCGCATGATCTGAGTAGTTTTTGCCAGTCTGGACGCAGGACAGCGTTGGGCAAGCAGCGGGTGGCGTTCAGTCTAACCTCAATTATGGGATCGTAGAGGCAATCACGTTGCCGTTGCCGCGTATAGCCGGCCAAACGTCTGCTATATGGATATTGGAACTTGCATTCGCCCGCTCTGATCAGCTCGTAGCCGCCCGCGCCAGCGCGCTGCTTGCACGGCTGGAGGCGGCACTCCGCTCGCGCGTCTCGCGGTGGCGTCGTCCTCCAACACCCCGCCGACGCGTTACTTGATCGCATCCGCGCCAAACACGCCGCAGCGCCGACGGCAAAGCGCGGGCGGCGGGTTGCCGTCTCAGAGCCCGTTTGACACAGGGCTGCACATAAACAAGCTCATCATCATCGGTTCAATGTGACGGGACCGGTCATCAAAAAGCCATTCGTCGGTTTCGCCAACCTCATCCTAGAACGGGAATATGTGCAAATCGTGCATGACCCGCGCGGAGGACTCCGCGACAAAGGAATGAAGATGAGCGATTTCGCAAAATCGGCGGCGGCACGGAACGCGTCCCGCGAACCGATCCGAAACACAATCCGTAAGCACTGGTCAGACATTAGCGCTGCGTTGGCCCGAGGTGCATCCAACAAATCCATCGCGGCGCAGTTGGAAGCGCAGTTTCGTGCGCCAGTCGGCAGCAAGTCAGGTTTCAACTCTGCGTTGAACTTCGTGAGGGCTGAAAAGGGTTATGTGCGTCCCAAAACGACGAGCGTTACCCGTGCTTCAGCCTCGTCGGAACCGGCCCTCGCTGACCCGCCATCCTTTCCCAATTTCAGCGACACACGTCGCAAGTCCAGCTTTTGAGGAATTTATCATGACACATATCATGCGCGCGATGGTGTTGTTCGCTATCATCACCAATGCCGGCGGCGAAGGGAAGACAACGATTGCGATTTTCCTTGAGGCGCTGCTGGATCTCCTCGGCAGTAAGGCCATGCTGGTCGATGTCGATCAAGGTATGGGGTCGCTCAATATCCGCAGCCAAGACGTCATAAACCTCGATTGGGGTATGACAGCGAAGGCCGCACCGAGGATATATGCTGCTCTGCAAAACCATGACGTGATATTCGACACAGGTGCCAACTTCTTGGCATCCGGTGCTGGGGTCGTTGACCTGTTTTGGACTCTCAAAGACATGTTCAAGTCCGACGGTCATCGGGTAGTGTGCCTTGTGCCTGTAAGTCCCAACAAGGCAGGTGCCACGGGAGCCGCACTTGATCTACTACCAAAGCTCACCGCATTTGAAACGCACCTCGTTCTGGTCAACCGGGACGGTTCACGGGCCTACGACGCAGACCTTGGTGAACACGCGACTCTGAAACTCGAGCACCTCGACACTGGCTATCAAACGCTGCTGGCAAATTGGAGGGCAGACGGCCTGTCGCTCGCTGACGTCATCCGACAGCCGCCTGCCGGATATATGTTGGCGGTCGAAGTAATTGCCGGGGTGCTATCCAAATTTACGCAGCAGCCTGCGATCATAGACCTTGTTGGCGGTAACGTCGCACTTGTGCTCGCGGGCCTAGGTCGGTTGCCATCAGAGCCTATGCGATATGTCGGGCTGTCGCCCGACAAGTTGACCGATACGCAAATTCTATTGTTCCGTCGCAAAAGCCGCTATTACAACGCTTTGGATGAGCATGGCTTCACACCTGAAGGTGTTCAGGCCTTCGCTGCGGCGTGTGCTCGTCAAGGTGGCTTTTGATGCAAGGCGTCTGGCCGACCAATGGCGCGCCACTGGCAAGCTATTGGTCGGCCATAGACCTCGTTTTCATCTGATTCCCGTTAACAACAGAAGCACTTGCAATGCTATTGGCGCGCCGGTGGCTGGCTAATGGCTTTTCGTCGGCGACCTACCAGCTCAGCAAATTCAGGCGCAATACCGCAAAGGTGTGGCAGAGCACACACCCTTACCGTTTTTTAGGCGCAATACCGCAAACTTGGCGCAAAGCGACCAAGTTTACGTTCAATCAATTTGAGGCGCAATACCGCAAAGCTGGGGGAACCCCACCACCTTTCCAATGCCCGCCCGTCGGCGGGTTGGCTCGACTTGCGGTCGATGCGCCCCTCGTGCTCTCGCGGCGTGTCGGCACCCTCGCGGGATGCCTTGGGGCGGACGGTGCTACCGTCCTTGGTTCTTGCCATCGCCTTCGGCTTTGCGCTTTCTGGCTGCGGCCAATGTAACTGTCACTCCTACACCGATTACAATTCAGCCGACGGGCCTGTGGCGATCACTATAGCATGCCACCCGCTCGATGGACTGGGCATTCGCTACTCGCTTGTCAGCCGCGCAGGAGAAGATGCGCTGCAGCGCGGACGTCATAACCTCGCCAAAGGCGAACGGGTTGAGTCCAAGGGTGGACGGAAAAAAGAGTTTATAAACTCCAGAACCGACCGCCCGGCGGGCTTCATCGCACCACTCAGGGCGATGTCATGCGCCGCTGTCAGGCAGCGGCGATCTCGAAAGTATGACAATGAACCAAGTTGCCACCAACCCACGCCCATTCACACCGGTCGCTGACCTGCAGGCGTCGGTCTCCGCACAATTCGAGCGCCAGACACTCCACGCCACCCGACCCTTTGTCGTGCGCTATGTCGCTGCGGCAACCGATCAGGACGGCAAACCGCGATATGCAGCCCACCGAACTGCGGTTGCAAGCTACTGCTATATTCGACGCGAAGCTGGAATAGACAGATTTGGCCCGACCCCCACGGCGTGGGCCGACAAGCGACCCGATCTCGTCGCAGCGGGGCGAAGAATTTCCAAAACTCGTGTGCCTGAACGGCTGCGTGATGGAATTACACTCTGGCAAGAAGCCGACGCCACAGTCGCCAAGCTAGGCTCCGATGAGGTGGTCGCCGCGCATATCGTGGCGTCAATCCCCGATGACTATGAGCCAGACGCTTGGCACGATCGTATTGCCGAGTGGATCGATAACCAGTTCGTCTTCAAAGGCATGGTGGTAGATTTTGCGATTCATGCTTTGCGAAACCACGACGGTAGTTGGAAAATTCGTCCCCACATTCATATGATCGCGACCCTGCGCTGTTGGCGCGATGACCAGTATAAAGGTCGTCGCCAGCGGACATGGCTGGTCACAAAAGAACATGAGCGGCAACTTGCGGATGCCTGGGCAAAACTATCTGGACTGCGGGCGCCACTGTGTTTCGGAGTTCGTTCCGAAGGCTAACCGCCAACAGATTGAGACCGTGGACGCTCGTGTGTCGCTCGGTAATTCAATCGCAACATCAGGCAGGGGCAGCGCGCCAAGGTCGTCGCGCTATCCCTGCATTTGCCCAAACACTCACCGAAAAGGAGCGCAACCATGCGCACTGATTTCGCGCGCCCGCGCGACGACCATAGCCCCGATTTTGTAGTCGCTTATGCATTGAGACAATTGTCGATCTCCAAGACGAAATGCCAGACGGGAGCTTCCCGCCTTGGCCCCGGCACAAGCCCGTGGCGGCTTCTTTTCTGCTCGCATCAACATGCGATAGTGGCCAGTTTCGATTCCAGTTCGAGACTGTTGTGCTAGAGGAGAACGATGAGGCGGCATTCCTGCGTGCCTGTGCTCGGCTTATGCCGCCAAGTCGAACGGCAGTTACGTACAATGGGAGGGGATTCGATGCCCAAGTGCTGCGACTGCGCTGCATGGCGGTCGGCTTGTTCGACGCAGTGGGGCTTGCACAACACGCACATGCAGATCGGTTTGGCCGAAACCACTGCGATCTTGCGGATCAGTTTTCAGCCTACGGCGCGACCCGCAAAGTGGCGCTTGCTGAGATCTGCACGCCGCTTGGGATCCCCGTCAAAACAAGCGTCCACGGATCCGATGTTGGCGCGCTTTGGCAGCAGGGCGAAATCGAAAAGATTCGTCATTATGTCGAAGAAGACGTTGCCGCTACTTATCTGCTCTGGCTGCATTGGGTGTCTTTCCGCCATTGTCGCGAAGATATGTTTGCGCTGCCATTGGCGTCGTTTGCGCAGTGGATTTAGCGATCCCCAGTGCACAATCATCTGCTGCCGTTTGCCACCTGCCCGCCCGCCATCCGTGCGCGTAATTTGGCACCCGGCCACCGGCTAGCGCGCGCGACCAAATTCGCAAATACCGCCGTTCAGCAAGATGCAGATGAGGCCGCATTTGGCGGACCGCTCGTTTTCGACTGATCGTGCAGCGTCCAGACGATCCAAGTCGCCTGATGTCGATCATCGAACGTCTGCTGATAATCCCAACTAAACCAGATTGTAACCGCGCATATCATGCTGCTCGTCGTGCCGGGCGGTGCGAACAATTGCGTGTGCGATCCATCCCCGAAAGACAAATCCGATGACAACTTATATTGCTCTGAGCATCCTGACGCCCGAACCTCGACCTTCATTTCTCACCCCGCATCCCAATTTAATGATGTTCGGCGGCTTCGCGCTGTTGATCGCGAGGCGTCACGATCAAGTTTGGCAGTTCAAGCTGAACTCTGGTGTGGCGCTTGCTGATGACGATAGCGCGCAACTGCTCGAACAACTGGCCGATGTCTTGCCCCCCACCGATCATGCCATCGGCTGGCAAATCGATAGTTGCATCACAGACCCTTTGATGATCATTGCGGCGAAAGTGCCGCCGGTGGTGCGTCATCATGCTTTGTCGCGCATGAACGGTCTTCCACCGCGGCCGTTCTTTGGCATGCCAAGCGCGAGCATAGATTTCAAACGAATGATCGGATTGTTCGGCATCGACTGACGCGGTGCGCTCGCCTTGTGGTTCCTGCCCAGGGTCGCGATTGCTGCGCAGGATTTGGCGGGCATCATCCCTCAGTTCCCGCGCGCGTTTCAGCGAAATCTCTGGCCAAGCTCCAAAAACAAGCTGCCGCTCTTTGCCAGCGAAGCGATACTTCCACCGCCACGTCTTCCTCCCGCTCGACGCGATAAAGGCGTAGAGAGCGTTGGAATCGGCTAGCTTATAGTCTTTATCGCGTGGCTTGGCACGGCGCACTTCGAGTTCAGTCAGCATATGCGCCACCTAACGCCCGTTGTCTGTTCCCCCATTGTGCCCCCAAATGTCTTTGGTTTCGTTCGCATCAGCTAGGCCTTCTGAGGACAAGATGTAGGAGGTATATGACGGAAATCAAGCGATTATGGACTTTTGAGAATGGCCTGAAACAGTAGTGTGGCGGAGCGGGAGGGATTCGAACCCTCGATGAGCTTTTGGCCCATACTCACTTTCCAGGCGAGCGCCTTCGACCACTCGGCCACCGCTCCGCATTGCTTGGAAGCTCGTGCCCTAGACTCGGGCGGCGCTATGCGCAAGACTGCCCCCATGAAGAAACTTGCCCCCCTTTTGCTGCTCCTAGCAGCCGCCCCCGCCCCAAAGCCTACACTCGCCCCCTCAGAGATTGTCGCGGCGGCCCCTGCCTCTGATTGGGTCGCGATTGCGCCGACTGATTTGCTCGTGATGAAGCTGGCCAGTGGTAAACAAGTGATCATCCAGCTGATGCCCGCGCCGTTTAGCCAAGGCTGGATCGGCAACATCCGCAAACTCGCTGCGGCAAAGTGGTGGGACGGGCTGACCATCAACCGCGTGCAGGATAATTATGTCGTCCAATGGGGCGAGGCGAGCGAGAAGAAGGCTTTGCCGAGCAGGTTAGGGACGGTGTCGAGTGATCAGTATGAGACGGGACTCGAATTCCACTATTTGACGATCGGATATTCTGGTGGTGGAAATGCGCAAGGCTCTGCCTATCCAAAGTTTACGCCCAATTCAAACAAGGACGCTTACGCAATCGCTACGGGATTTTCGCGAGGATGGCCGTTGGCGTCATCGATGGTGTGGCCGAAGTCCGCAAAATCAATGGCAAAGCTTGAGCGCAACCCATCCACGATGAAGCTGTGGCCCGTCCACTGCTACGCCATGGTCGGCGTTGGCCGCAATCTCTCTCCGGACACCGGCTCTGGCGCGGAGCTTTACACCGTTATCGGGCATGCGCCGCGCCATCTTGATCGCAACATCGCGCTGGTCGGTCGCGTGATTGAGGGGATTGAGCATCTCTCTTCGCTCCCGCGCGGCACCGAGGCGCTAGGGTTTTACAAAAGCCCGCAAGAGCGCACCGCGATCACATCGATCCGCATCGGCACCGCAACTGCTGATCTGCCAAGCTTCGAATATCTTTCGACTGAGAGCAATAGCTTCGCGACCTATGCCGATGCTCGCGCCAACCGCCGCGATCCCTTCTTCATCAAGCCAGCGGGCGGCGCGGATATCTGCAACATCCCCGTTCCCGTGCGGCGCATGAAGTGAGGCGGGGCACCGCGCAATCACTGTGACTTTTTTGCAACGCACTACAGTTAATTCATGCTTTCTCCTCCAAGCATTGCCAGTGTCACATCAGCGCAATAAGTGGGTCGCATAGGCGTGTTTGAGACGCATTGTGCGCCGATTCGCGAGTAAAGGGGTAGTCATGAGACATCAATATTTAGCCGGAGCAGCCATTGCTGCGCTTATGTTTCCAGCCGCAGTTTACGCGCAGGAAGTCAGCTCAAGCATCGGTGGCAAGGTGCAAAGTGCGAGTGGCGAAGCGGTGAGCGGGGCAACCATCGTCATCACGCACACGCCGTCAGGAACACGCGCGACGACTAAAACTGATGATCAAGGCCAGTTTGAAGCGCGCGGATTGCGTATCGGCGGGCCTTACACTGTCGCGATTGAAGCCAATGGCTTTCAAGGCCAAACGATTGACGGCATATCAGTTGGTTCGGGCGATACATTCGCTTTGACCGCCGAACTCGAACCAGCCTCGGCTGGCTCCGCAATCATTGTGACAGCATCGCGGCTCAAACGTTCGGGCTTGCTCACTACGGGTTCGGAAACCACCGTTGACGCAGCGGGCATTGCATCGATCCCTTCAGCAACTCGTGATTTGCGCGATGTGGCGCGCCGCGATCCGTTGACATCATTTGATCCGTCAAACCGCTCGCTTTCAATCGCTGGCCAGCAAGCGCGCAGCAACCGCTTCACCGTTGACGGTGTGCAGGTGCAAGATGATTTCGGCTTGAATCAAGGCGGTCTGCCATCGGTGCGGGGTATCGTTTCGCTTGAAGCGATTCAACAATTCACAGTGAAAGCAGCGCCATTTGACGTAAGCCAAGGCAATTTCACAGGCGGCACGCTTGATGCAGTGCTCAAATCGGGTACTAACGATTATCATGCGTCAGGCTATTATGTGATCGGCGGCAAGGGGCTTACCGGGCGCAATTTGCGCGGCAGCATCGTAGGCCAAGCGCTTCCGTTCCGTGATTGGGGTGTGTTTGCTTCGGGCCCGATCATCAAGGACAAATTGTTTATTGCTTTGAACTATGAAAAACTTTCTGAAGGCAGCGTGATCATCAGCTCGGGCATTTCGGGCGAAGGCGCTGCCAATGCTGTGCCCAACATCGGCGGCAATACCGATTTCAGCGATGATCGCGCGATTGTGAACGGCATCATCCAAACGTTTAATACGCGTTATGGCTATGATCCGCTCAACTCGTTCACTCAACTGCCAGAGCGTGATCGCAAAATTTCGGGTAAGCTCGATTGGAACATCTCTGATACTCAACGTTTGTCGCTCACTTACATTGATCACTTTAACTCAGTGCCATTCGCTGGCGGCGGTTCAAGCAATTCGGCGAGTGCGCCAAACCTTGGCTTGCAATCAAACAGCTATGAAACGACTGAATCATCGAAGATTTATACCGGCCAGCTCAACTCAAAATGGTCGGATGCGTTTACCACCGAAATCCGCGCCAGCTTCCGCGACTATGAACGCGGCCAACTTGGTTATAACGACAAGGGCTTTGGCGAGTTCCAGATTTGTACGGCACCAACGTCGGTCATCGCGACAGGCAACACTTCGACAAGTTGCGGCACAACCGCAACGGTTCGCGGCGGAACTGATACGTTCCGCCATTCAAACGCGCTTGCCACGGACAATCTCAATGGTCAGTTCATTGCACGGTTGCGCTACGGCAATCACCGGTTGAAATTGGCGATTGAAGCGTCGCGCCAACGCGTCAACAATATCTTCGTTCCGCAATCGCGCGGCGTGTTCTATTTTGACTCGATTGCCGATTTCAATGCCGGCCTAGCCAACCGCGTGACATTTACCAATGCGATCAGTGGTGATCCCCGTGTTGGCGGATTGGCGGCGTTCACACTCAATTATTATAGCATCGGCTTGCAAGACGAATGGCAGGTTACGCCAGAGCTCACCTTGCTCATCGGTGGTCGTTATGATCGGTATAGTGAAAAAGTAGGCGATATCAGCAACAACCCTGCCTTTGCGCTTCGTTATCCTGGCCTCTCCAACCGTGAAAACCTCAACAAGCGCGATTCATATCAACCGCGTTTCGGGTTTAACTGGAAACCAACTGATCGTCTGAAACTTTCGGGCGGTGTTGGTGTCTTGAGCGGCGGTGTTCCTGTCGTTCTTTTCTCAAACAGCTTTGCCAATGATGGCACGCGGTTGAACAGCATCGATCTTCGTCGGGCATTTACAGGCGCAACTGCCAACGGAAACTTCACTGACAATAATAATGCTGCGGCAACGGGCACTACACAGATTGCGGCTGTAGGCGCGGGTGCGCTCAACAATGTTGACGGCGATGGATTGCAAACAAATGCAGTGGTCAACAATTATTTGAGTACGAACCTCGGGTCACTTGCGGCGGCAACTACCAACTCACTCGCGAGCAATTTTGAAGTCAATTCAGTATGGCGTGCTAATCTCAATGCAAAGTATAACCTCAATCTTGGCCCGCTTGGCGATGATTGGAAGTTGAGCGGTGATATTGCGCTCACTCGCACGCGCTTCAACTATGTTTATACCGATCTACGTGCGGTTCCGAACGGCACTTTGCCTGATGGTCGCCCCCGCTATATAGGTATTGCTGGGAGCGGCAATAACGATCTTCGTCTTGGCAATACAGGGCGTGGTTATAGTGCTGTGCTCGCTATCGGGTTCGATAAGGATTGGTCTAATGGCCTTTCGTTGAGCGGTAGCTACACCCGCACCCGCGCGTATGATGTCAATTCAAACGTCAATAATACGACCGCAAATGGTGGCTATGGGGTTGCGACGAGCGATCCAAACCGACCAGAAATTGGCCGTTCGTCGCTTGAAATCGCCAATCAAGGACGCGGCGAAATTGCTTATCGCCACGCTTTCTTTGGCGATTATGAAACCAACTTCTCAATCTTTGGCACTGTGCGTAGCGGGCGTCCGTTCACTTATACATTCTCCGATGCTGCCGCTGGGCGCGGCAATGTGTTCGGGACGACGAGTGGCGGGCGTTACCAAATCTATGTGCCAGACTTTGCCAATCTTGTTCTCCCTACGGCAACAACCGCAGCGGTGACGCGGATCGATAATGTGACAAGCTTTAACGGCACACTCGCTCAACTTACCGCGTTTAGGGACTTCGTGCTGTCATCGCCGCTTCGGGGCGCTCAGGGCACTATTTCTTCGAAAGCACTAGGGCGCAACCCAAGCTATGCGCAGGTTGATCTTCACTTCAGTCAGGAAATCCCAACCTTTATCGGGAAAAGCAGGATTACTGTCTTTGCTGATATGGACAACTTCCTCAATTTGCTGAGCGATAAATATGCTTTCCGTCAATTTGGTGATACGGTCTCAATCGTAAACGTTAGTTGCGTTTCAGCGACGGGAACTGCGGTTGCGAGCTTGGCAACGCCGTGCGCGCGCTATGAATATTCAAACTTCACTGCGCCAAACACAGCCGCTCAGCCAAGCCGGTCACTTTGGACGCTGCGCCTCGGTGTCCGCGCTTCTTTCTAATACCAATGTGCGTTGATTCTGACTCATCTTGCCGTCTTTGCGAGCGCAAGCGAAGCAATCCAGAATAGCTCAAAAGCTGGATTGCTTCGCTCCGCTCGCAAAGACGAAATGGGTTCACATCAATGCAAGTTGGTATAAGCGCTGCGCTTTACGGTAACAAAAAAGCCGCCGTCCTTCAGTTGAAGGGCGGCGGTTTTTTGTTGGGGATGGTGCTTCGTTGTTTCCCTCTCCCTTGGGGAGAGGATACCGAGCCTTAAATCATCATGCTGTCGAGAGGATTTACCCCTCAAGCACACGCATCAATGTGCGCACATCACTGTCAATCTCACTATCCATCGCGCGCAGCTTTTCAATCTGGCGAACCGCGTGGATCACAGTGGTATGATCGCGTCCGCCAAAGCGCCGCCCAATTTCAGGGAGTGAGCGCGGGGTGAGTTGTTTGGCGAGGTACATCGCAATCTGGCGTGGCCTTGCGACTTCACGCGCGCGGCGGGCAGAGACCATTTCAGCATTGCGGATCTTGAAATGATCCGAAACACGTTTTTGAATTTCATCGATCGTGATCCGGCGGCGGCTTGCACGGAACATGTCAGCGAGCACGTCTTCAGCAAACTCAACGCTCAGCTCGCGGTTGCCCATGCCGCTATACGCGACAAGCCGGTTGAGCGCGCCTTCAAGCTCACGAATATTGGTTGCGATCCGCGCGGCGAGCAAATCGATCACGTCAGCGGGAACACAAACACCCGTCATCGCATCAACCTTAGCCGAGAGTATAGCACGGCGAAGCGCAAAATCTGCGGGCTGGATATCAGTGACAAGGCCTTGGGTAAGCCGCGATAATATCCGCCCCTCAACCCCGTCCAGCGCATGCGGCGCGCGGTCTGCACTGATCACCAGCCGCCGCCCCGCGCTCATCAATTCGTCTACGGTGTGGAGGAATTCCTCTTGCGTTGATTCCTTACCCGCAATGAACTGGACATCGTCGATCATCAGCAAATCTGCGGATCGAAGCCGTGTCTTAAAGCTAATCGTATCGCGCGCGCGCATTGCGCTGACAAATTCAAACATGAACCGCTCAGCCGACATATAAACAACGCGCGCAGTGGGGTTAAGCCGCTGATATTCATGGCCAATGGCATGAAGCAGATGCGTTTTGCCAAATCCGGTTTGCGAATGGATGTAGAGTGGGTTGAACCGCATCGGCCCGTTGACAGCGAGCGTGCGCGCCGCATTGGCCGCAACACTGTTGGCAGCGCCGGTAATAAAACGCTCAAACGTTAAGCGCGGGTCAAAATTATATGCATCGACGAGTGGCGCAATTGGCTCGTCAACAATTACCGGCGCATCAACGCCGTAATGTTCAACGCGCACACCGATGGCGGTTTCAATCTGAACACCGCGAATGTGCGGCAGCGCGGCCTTCCAAGCTTGGGTCAAGCGCTCACTATGATGCGTGGCGACCCAGCTTGCCATAAATTCGGACGGGAGCGCGAGATGAACAATCTGATCTTCCGCCGAATAGCCAACAAGCCGCGTTGGCTTTAGCCAATGATCAAAGCTGCGCGCGCCAAGAGACTGGCGCAGTCCTTTGCGGATGGCTTCCCATGTGAGGGCAATTGAATCGCTGATGACAGGCGCAGGGGACGGGGGCACAACGATCATATATGCGAAACACCCTCCCCAAAACATTCGTTCGCACGCCAAGTTTACGGCGAGCGTGACTAGAAATCTGTCGATAAACGCTCGCGAACCGATTCGCTCCCCAGCAGGCACAAGGTGTAGGAGCGATGCGTCCGTTCGAGCAAGGCAACTATTACACTTTTGTGAAATAAATAAGGTTGACTCATTTAGCCCGCACAAATGCGTTAAATGGCTGTAAACCGATGTTTTAGCATCTCTTTTTGCAGCGTTATGATCAGCACTATCCTGCGAATCGCCGGAATTGCGCGCTTCGATAATTTGGTGCGACGCACAACAAAAACCCGCCGATAATCATACCGACGGGCCGCTGTATATTATGCCACAGACGGAATTAAGCGAGTGTTGAAACAGCCTTGGTCAACCGCGCGAATTTGCGTGAGGCCGTGTTCTTATGCATCACACCGCGCGCAACGCCGCGAGCGAGTTCGGGCTGAACCGCTGAGAGCGCGGTAGAGGCTTCGCCTTTATCGCCAGACGCGAGCGCGGCCTCAACCTTTTTGATGAAAGTACGGATGCGGCTGACACGGTTGCCGTTAATTTCTGCGCGACGATCATTGCGACGGATGCGCTTTTTTGCTTGCGGCGTATTCGCCATGCGGTTTACCTCAAATGCTAAATAAAAAGGCGGCGTGAGCGATACCCGCACCGGAAGTGGGCGTCGTTAGCCAAGCATCGTCATCGCGTCAAGGCACTACCGCTGGCATTTCGCGCAATAAAAGGTTGAGCGGCCACTATCGATGCGGCGCAAGACAGGCTTACCGCACTGGCACGCTTCTCCTTCGCGGCCGTAGACACGCCACTGCTTGAAGAAATAGCCGAGTTCGCCGTCCGGTTGCGCGAAATCCTTGAGTGTTGAGCCGCCCGCGATGATCGCTGCCGCCAACACATCTTTGACCGCGATAACTAAGGATTTCAAACGCGCTGCGGAAACCTGCCCCGCAGGCTTCGTCGGCAAAATGCCTGCAATATTGAGCGCTTCACAGACATAGATATTGCCAAGCCCCGAAACGATTCGCTGATCGAGCAACATCGCTTTGATCGGAGCGGCTCGCCCGCTGAGTGCTTTGCCAAGATAATGCGCGTGAAAATCATCACTCAGCGGCTCAGGGCCAAGCCTCGCAAACGGCGCAAAGCTACCGAGGCTCTCAGTCAGGACAAGGTCAAGCGAGCCGAATCGGCGTGGATCACACAGCGCCAGCAATCGCCCCGCTTCGGTTTCAATCACAAGGTGATCATGCTTGCCAATCTCGGCTGGATCAACGCGCCACCGCCCCGACATACCAAGGTGAAATATCAGCGTATCGCCGCGGTCAGTATCAATGAGACCGTATTTGGCGCGCCGCGATAGGCCAGTCACCACCGCGCCCGTCATCCGCTGGCGCAAATCAACCGGAATGGTGCGGCGCAAATCGGCGCGGCGAGGCTCAACGCGGAGCAATCTTTGCCCAAGCAGAACAGGCTCAAGCCCGCGCACAGTGGTTTCAACTTCGGGAAGCTCAGGCACCTTAAAACAGCTAGCGATACGCGTGCAGCTTGGCTAGAGCGCTTGATATGAACCAAACAGTTTCCTTCGGTTATGAAGATATCGACGCCGCTGACAAAGTCGGCAAAGTTGGTGCGGTTTTCTCAAGCGTCGCGCGCAGCTATGATGTGATGAACGATGCGATGTCAGGCGGAATGCACCGACTGTGGAAAGATCGCTTTGTGCGCCGTATCAAACCGCGCAGTGGGGAGGCTATCCTCGATATGGCGGGCGGCACGGGTGATATTGCGTTTCGGATGCAATCCTCAGGTGCACTTATCACCGTTGCGGATATCAACCCTGATATGCTCGGGGTTGGCATGGAGCGCAGTGAGAAGCGCGAGATTGGCGGTCTCGCGTGGAGCGAGCAGAACGCTGAAACATTGAGCTTTGATGATAGGAGTTTCGACGCTTACACAATCGCGTTTGGCATTCGTAACGTCACCCACATCGATAGCGCGCTGTGTGAAGCGCACCGTGTGCTCAAGCGCGGCGGGCGGTTTTACTGCCTCGAATTCTCAACGACGCTCTGGCCGGGCTTTGCAACCCTTTATGACGCTTATTCGCACCGCCTCGTTCCCAAGATCGGCAAATTGCTCGCGGGCGATGAAGAGAGCTACCGCTACTTAATCGAATCGATCCGCCGTTTTCCCGACATGGCGCGCTTTGAAGGCATGATCAAAGAGGCAGGTTTTGTTCGCACCGCGGTTGAGCCTATGCTCGGCGGTCTTGTAGCAATTCACAGCGGCTGGAAAATTTGACCTCAACGATTGTTCATATGTGGCGGTTCTTGAAATGGGGCCGCATCCTCGCGCGCAATGGCGCACTGCTGGGGATTGAGCATGATGCCAATACGCCCAAAGCGTTCAAGCGGATTGCGCGAATTGCGCGTTTGGGCAGCTTCCCCCCCTCGCCGCCGGACTATGCCGGTGCGTTTGAAAAGATTGGCCCCGCTGCGATCAAACTTGGCCAAACGCTGGCGACGCGCCCTGATTTGGTGGGCGAGGCAGCCGCGCGAGATCTGACCCGGCTTCAGGATGCACTGCCCGCCCTCCCCTTTGCGCGGATCAAAGCGGTTATCGAATCTTCGCTCGGCAAGCCAATTGATCAGGTGTTTACTTCGATTGACGAAGCGCCGGTGGGGGCCGCCTCAATCGCGCAAGTTCACCGTGCAGTAACCACCGAAGGTCGCTCTGTCGCGATTAAGGTGCTTCGCCCCGGGATCGAGGAAAAGTTCGGCAGCGATATCGAAACTTATGAATGGATCGCTGCGCAAGCCGCAGCGCGTGGCGGCGAACTGGCTCGGTTGCGCCCGCGCGAAGTGATTGCGCAGTTCAAACAGTGGACGATGCGTGAGCTTGATTTGCGCCGCGAAGCTGCCTCAGCCTCAGACCTTAAAAACATGATGGAGGGCGATGACGGCTATTTCATCCCCGGCATTGATTGGCAACGATCATCCAAGCGCGTGATGACGCTTGATTGGATCGACGGGATCAAGCTTACCAATCACGAAGCCCTCGCTGCTGCTGGATTTGATCGCACGCAACTCGCCACTAACCTCGTCCGCGCCTTTCTGCGCCAAGCGATTGCCGAAGGCTTTTTCCATGCTGACCTTCATCAGGGCAATCTCTTTGCGATGGAGGGAAACCGAATTGGCGCGATTGATTTTGGCATCATGGGCCGCGTCAATCGCCAAGCGCGGCTGTGGCTTGCTGAGATTTTGCACGGGCTGATTACAGGTAATTATCGCCGCGTCGCTGAAATCCATTTCGATGCGCAATATGTGCCCTCACATCATAATATCGATGAATTCACGACGGCGCTGCGTTCAGTGGGTGAACCCATTCGCGGCGTTGCAGTGAAGGATATCAGCGTTGGCAATATGCTCGACGGGCTGTTTTCGATCACGCGCGAATTTGATATGCCAACGCAGCCGCATCTGTTGCTGCTCCAAAAGACTATGGTGATGGTCGAAGGCGTCGCTTCAGCGCTCGATCCTGACATCAATATGTGGGAAATTTCAGGGCCTTATGTCGCCGAATGGCTTCGTGATGAACTCGGCCCCGAAGCCATAATCGCCACCCAATTGCAACGCGCGATTAAGACGCTGGCTGACTTACCCGAACTCGTCCGCCGGATTGAGGCGAGCTATCCCAAGCCCGGTGCCGCGCCGGCTGGCCCACCACTGCCAGAATTGAGCGTGGGCAGCAGCTGGAGATGGTTACGCTACGCTACTGTGGCCGCCGCTGGGCTGGCCGCTGGCGGGGCGCTCGTTCACTTCCTTTAGTCAACAAGCGCGCTATAGTGAGGCCTATGGATACGAAACGCATTCTCCTCATCATTAGCGGCGGGATCGCTGCGTATAAATCGCTCGAACTTGTGCGGCTTTTGAAACGCCAAGGCATCGGCGTGCGCGCAGTGATGACCAAAAGTGCTGCTGAATTTGTGACGCCGCTTTCGCTCAGCGTGATGACCGAGGATCATGTATACGGCGAATTGTTCAACCTAAAGGATGAGCGTGAAATTGGTCATATCCAGCTTTCGCGGCAGGCCGACTTGATCGTGGTTTGCCCCGCGACCGCGAATATCTTGGCGAAGATGGCAGCGGGCATAGCCGATGATCTTGCCACCACGATCTTGCTCGCCACTGATAAGCCCGTACTCGCCGTTCCCGCGATGAATGTGCGGATGTGGAACCACAAGGCGACGCAGCGTAATCTGGCTCAACTGCGCGAAGACGGCATTATCATCATGCCGCCTGATGAAGGCGCAATGGCGTGCGGCGAATTTGGCCCCGGGCGCTTGCCTGAGCCACCTGAGGTAGCCGCGTTGATTTGTGAAATGCTCGGCGCAAAGTTCGATCTCGCGCTCACAAGTGGCCGTGCACCGACAACGCGCACCGCCAATCCGCTCGACGGACAACCCGATTTTGCTGATACTAAGCCCTCTCCCCTTCAGGAGTTCGGTAGTTCTGCCCCCGGCAAAACTAAAGACCGAACTGGGTTGGGAGAGGGGGAGTAGTGCAGTCGAAAATGCCCCTCTCCCCAGCCCTCTCCCCTGAAGGGGAGAGGGAGTTACCCCACATCATCGTCACCGCAGGGCCAACGCATGAGCCAATCGACCCCGTCCGCTACATCGCCAACCGATCTTCGGGGAAGCAGGGTTTCGCGATAGCAGGTGCCCTCGCTGCAAAAGGCGCGCGCGTGACCTTGATTGCAGGCCCAGTGATCCTCGCCACCCCCGAAGGCGTCACCCGCATCAACGTAGAAACCGCACGCGAAATGGCCGCTGCTGTCGAGGCAGCCCTGCCCGCCGAAGCAGCCATCATGGTCGCCGCCGTCGCCGATTGGCGCGTTGAAGGCGCTGGCCAAAAGATCAAGAAAGACGGCAGCGGCGCGATGCCAACACTCACGTTGGTCGAAAATCCCGACATATTGGCGGAACTATGCCGAAGCCCGCAACGGCCCAAACTGGTCATAGGCTTTGCAGCGGAAACCGAAAATGTAATCGCTAACGCAATCGCCAAGCGCACGCGCAAAGGCTGTGACTGGATCATCGCCAATGACGTCTCTGGCCCCAAGGGAGAGAGCGTGATGGGCGGAGAAGCGAATACCGTGCACATCGTGACGGCGGACGGCGTTGAGAGTTGGGAACGAATGGCGAAGGAGGATGTCGCTGAGAGGTTGACGGGGTTGGTGATGGAGATGGAGCTGCTTAGCTCTTGACAGACTATATCATATTAGATATAGAAAGCCATGTGGAATAATGATCCTCCTGTTAAAAAGACACTCATCTGGATCGGCAGTAGCAGGCGGGATTTGATTGCAATGCCCGTCCCGCTTCGCAAGGAATTCGGCGTTGCGTTAGACATTGCGCAACAAGGCCTCACCCCCGAAGGGGTCAAGCTCCTGAAAGGAAAGGCTGCGGGAGCGATGCAACTTTCAGATGACTGTCAGGGTGATACATATCGCGCGGTGTATACGGTCGAACTGGAAGGCTGCCTCTATGTGCTGCACTGCTTTCAGAAGAAATCGAAAAAGGGCGTGGAGACGCCAAAGCCTGATCTGGACTTGATCGAAACACGTTTGAAAACTGCCCGAGCTTTGCATGCAGCACAACAAAGGAAGAAATAATGTCCGAAACCAATCACATATTTGAAGAAAGCAGCGGCAATGTCTTCGCAGATATCGGCCTGTCTGATGCCGATGACCTTGCTTATAAAGCGGGCCTGATCGGCTCAATCATGCGCTACGGTCACGAACATGGCCTTAGCCAGAGCGCATTAGCATTGCTAGTAGACATCCCCCAACCCCGCCTCTCCAACCTGTTTGCAGGCAAAATGGGCGGCATCACGAGCGAAAAACTGATCAAAGCTTGCACGCGGTTAGGACGACATGTGCGGATTGTGATCGAGGAGCATCCGGCGGAGGCTGTTGCGGGGCGCGTGGAGTTGGAGTTGGCTTGAGAAGGCTATTAGCGTTGTGTTAGCAGAATCCCAACGCTGATCGAGCAGTTTAGGCCATTTTCATGTCGTTGAGCAGAGCGGCGCAAAACTCGAATTGTTCAGCGGGGTCAATTTCCTCAACCTTCGCTGCGAGTTTACGGAAGTCATCGGACATGCTGTCACTGCTACCTGTGATGACCCCATAATATACAAATAGCACCCACCCTTCAGGATGAATCAGTTCGTTAGTGAGATCAATATAAGCTCCTAGCGCGCACATTATCAGGTGTAGATTATCAACACCATCGAGTGAAATATACGATCTTGCATCCCTGTCTGCGTGTTTCAGAAAGTTAGCTACATAGTTGCGGTCAGTCCAGAAATTTGCTCGAAACTGTCGCGAAACTTGCGCATTAACGTCCTTAAATTCGGAATTCGCGGTGATAGGTAGAAGCTCCGCCATTTTACAAATCCAACGCATCGCTTCAGCGTCTTTGGTGAATGTTTCGGGTAGCGTGCCCCGACGGTAATCTCTCACCACATAAAAAATTCTAGTCAGATGATAATCAGCTGCTTCATCCCGACCTCGACCTGATTTAAGATCTTTAAGGATTCCATACGCTGCTGACGCCACGGTGTGGATTGCCAATTCATCCTCTCCAGAGAAAAACATTCGGATGGCTGCACTTAATTGACGTCGCGCGGCAGCGAGCTTTGTAACGATAATTTCAGCCGACATGATCATACCTTTGCAATTTGACAAACTCGCATTTCCAGAAACTCTGCGTCCCCTCAAGCCGCCAACTGAAACTCCGCTCCCAAACTATCCCACAGCACTGCGACACGGTCTACTGCTAGCCGTTCGATCAAGCCATTTTCGATGAGCGTCGAGACATCGCTGTGCACCGCCTTATAATCACGTTCCGCCGCCGCCGCGAGTGCACGGATCGAACAAGGACCGATGCGGCGCAACGTGCGGAGCAGCGCAAACCGCTTTGGGCTCAACACTTTGAGCAGTGCTTCCATATCGGGAAATGAGAGATGCGCTTGTCCCGCCACTGCCTCGCCCTGATCAAGTGCGCGCGCAATGGTGAGGGCACGCTGTTCAAAACTGGCCGCAGATTCTACCTCAAATGTCACTTGGTTGTTAGGCATCATTCACCTCTTTCCTTCGCAACGTCAGCAAAAAAAAGTCCCGCAACAGTGTCTCAGTGCTTTCATACTGATATCCTTCCTCTCGTTCGCTGTAATGCCGATGATCCCCTTTTCCAGCTTCGTTGTCATAACCGATTATCCTTTCACCTGCGCGGCCATAGAAAAGCGAATATTTTAAGCCGTGCGGGCGCTCTGCTGTGACAGCGGGCAACTGCCAGATTTTGATGTCAATAATTGTCCCATCGCCGTTCTGGCGCTTAAGAAAGATCAATGGTTTCGCTACCATATGTGGTTCATTACATAGGTCATCATAATATGCAAGTATTTCTAGCTCGTGACGCAGCACAAATGCCCCGCTATTACCCCATCATGCCCATCACCATCCCCCTCCTCCGCCTGCCCCACGGCAATGACCTCCCCTTCCCCGCATATGCCACAGACGGCGCGGCGGGGATGGATATCGTTTCGTCCGAAGACCTCATTCTAGCCCCCGGTGCGCGCCACGCGGTTGCGACGGGGTTTGCGATGGCGATACCGCGCGGGTTTGAAGTGCAGGTGCGGCCGCGTTCGGGGCTTGCGCTCAAGCACGGGATTACGTGCCTCAACACACCGGGTACGATTGACAGCGATTACCGCGGCGAAGTGAAAGTGATCCTCGCCAATCTTGGGAGCGAGCCGTTCGAAATCAAACGCGGTGACCGCATTGCCCAGCTCGTTCCCGCAGCCGTTCAACGCGCGATCTTTGAGCCGGTCGACAGCTTAGACGACACTGAACGCGGGGGCGGCGGCTTTGGTTCGACGGGCGTATGACTCTCACTGACGAACAACTTGACCGATATGCGCGCCATATCATCCTGAAGGAAATCGGCGGCGCAGGGCAGATGCGCGTGCTCGCCGCGCATGCTGTGGTGATTGGTGCGGGCGGGATTGGATCGCCTTTGCTGCAATATCTAGCGGCTGCGGGGATCGGCAATATCACGATCATCGACGATGATGTTGTCAGCCTTTCAAACCTTCAACGGCAGACGTTGTTTGGCACGGATGATATTGGCAAGCTTAAGGTTGGCGCTGCCAAGGCGGCGCTCGCGCGGATCAATCCCGATGTGGCAGTGATTGCCGTGCCTGAACGGATAACAGCAGATAATGCCGCGCATTTACTCAACGGTGCCGATGTAATCATCGATGGCTGCGATAATTTTGCGACGCGGTTGATTGTTTCTGATGCCGCCCACACAGCGCGCATCCCGCTTGTCTCGGCTGCTGTCGGGCAATTTGAAGGTCAGCTTGCCACCTATCGCGGTTGGGAGGGTGGCCAGCCCTGCTATCGCTGCCTCGTTGGCAATGATCCCGATCGCGCCGACGCAAGTTGTGCTGATCAAGGCGTTCTCGGCGCGCTGACGGGTGTGATGGGGAGCCTTGCCGCGATTGAGGCAGTGCGCGCGCTCCACCCATTTGGCGATGATCCAGCCGGCAAATTGTTGATTGTCGACGCGCTTTCATTCCGGTTTCGTACGATTACAATTGCCAAAGATGAAGGGTGCCAATGCGCGGGTTAACGATCATCATTGCCGATGTCTCAAGCATAAGGTTTCGCGCCGCGCTGAGCCTCGCGTGCGCGCACGCCGCACTCGTTGGCAAAGCACGGCTGTTCCTATCGGGCGAAGCGGTCAGCATCATTCGTGCGCCGATCAGTGGCTGGGATGATGATGAATATGCCCTCGCGGGTCAGCCCGATTTGGCGAGCCTTTATGCCGAAGCGCTTGATGCTGGCGTCGGGTTCATCGTCTGCCAAACGGGAATGGCTCTGGGCAATGCAGAAATGAGTGATTTCGATCCGCGAGTTGAAGCAGGCGGGATGATCTCGCTACTTGCAAGCTTGGGTGATGACAGATTAGTCACCGTGTAATCCTCGCCGTTTCGGGGGTTAACTTTTTGCTAACCACCTTTTCTTACAAGGAATTCTGGCTTGTAAGGGGAACAGCATGTCCAATCTGGCGCAAATATCGATCAGCCTTGATACGTATAAGACGATTGAGGCCGCGCGGCTGTCGCTTGGCGAAGATCATGATGCGATCATCCGCCGCGTGCTTGTGGTGCGAAAGGCGCAGCGGAATACGCCGCTCCGGATTTCTGCGCGCAGTTGTGCGCCCACAACGCGGAAGCGCGGCAATATCAGTATCGAGATTTTTGGCCGCAGCCAGCCCGTCGCGAACTTGAAGGCAGCTTATGTCAGCGCGCTCACCGCACTGCTTCGTCATAAACCAAGCCTGTTCGACCTACTCAGCGCTGAAGGCACCGATCGCCGCCGCTGGATCGCGCGTGATGCTGCCAAACTCTATCCCGAAAGCCCCCATCTGGCGCGCGATCATGCGCTTAGCATTGCTGGCGATTGGCAGCTCGATACCAACCTCAGCCGCGTTCAAATCGATCAACGCCTTGAGCGCGCGTGCCAGATTGCGGGATATAGGTTTGGCGAAGATGTCTTGATCGTTGGGGTTTAGAGCGGGATGAGGATTAGTTGAATCGTTCCCCTGCGGAGGCAGGAGAACAGTTGCAATGGTAAGACGATTGAGCAACTATACATGCTATGGAATTCTTCACTGAACTCACTGACAATCAACGCGGCTTTATTGCCAAGCAGCCAGTGTTTTTCGTGGCGACGGCTGCGGCAGATGCGCGGATAAACCTCTCACCCAAGGGGATGGATTCACTCCGCGTGCTTTCGCCAAGCCAAATTGGTTACCTTGATGTCGGCGGATCGGGCAACGAAACGCACGCGCATCTGGCAGCCGATGGGCGGATTACGATCATGATGTGCGCCTTTGATCGGCCTGCTTTGATCCTGCGCATTTACGGTCATGGTCGCGCAGTTTTGCCGCAAGATGATGAATGGGCGGTGCTTCACCCACATTTCACCATATTGCCCGGCACGCGGCAGATATTTGTCATTGATGTTGACACGATTCAGGAGAGCTGCGGCTGGGGCGTGCCCTTCATGAGCTTTGATCGCGAACGACAAACGCTATCGAAATACCATGCCGCTGATGATCCCGCAGCACGACTTGAGAAAATCAAAAGCCGTACGCAGAGCATCGACGGCCTGCCCGTCCGCAACCAAAGCATCATGCCTGATTGGCAAGCGAAGCCGTGACATTGGTCAAGCTTGCAGAATATTATAACAGCCTTGATGCCGGCGTTGCCAAATCACTGCTTGATGATGCGGGCATCGGATCAGTGCTATTTGATACCGAAATGGCGAGTTATGCGTGGGGCAGCTTCATCCCCATCCGCCTGATGGTGCTCGATGAAGATTTGACTGCGGCGCAGCGGGCGATTGCCTAGAAAATAGGCATATTTGAGTCTATGCCTAATCATGCAGCGCGCGAACGCCGCTAATGTCTCTCTTAACGAATCTATGACAGTCGTCTTTGCAAGCCCTTCGACTGCCTTGCAGGCGCTCAGGATAAACTTCCGCGAAAGCGGAAGCGCGGCAATCCATACTATCGCGCTGCAAGTGGATTGCCGCGTCGTTGCACTCCTCGCAAAGACGAGTTTGCGTCTTAAGCTACAAATTCAAGCGTCGCGAAAATGCTCCCCTGCACAATTGGCACGCTTATTGCTTAGTTTCCCCTGAACACCAGAAAAGGGGGCGCCTGTGAAATTGATCACCGCAATAATAAAACCGTTTAAGCTTGATGACGTGCGTGAGGCACTGACTGAGCTTGGCATTTCGGGGATGACCGTCACCGAAGTCAAAGGCTTTGGCCGCCAAAAGGGCCAGACCGAAATTTACCGCGGTGCTGAATATTCAACCAATATGGTGCCAAAGGTGAAGGTTGAAACAGCGTGCGACGATGCAATAGCCCCGCGCGTGATCGAAGCCATTCAGCAAGCCGCAAACACCGGATCAATCGGTGATGGAAAAATCTTTGTAATTGATCTGGGCGAAGCCGTGCGCATCCGCACCGGCGAAACCGGATCAGTCGCGCTGTGAAACAGGGGGGAAATATGCGATTAGTTTTGAAATCACTATCAGGATTGGGGGCACTTATCGCCGCCACATCGGCGTGGGCGCAAGACGCGGCACCCGCTGCCGCGTTCGTGCCAACCGCGAACATGGTCAACAAAGGCGATGTCGCGTGGATGCTCACATCATCAGTGCTTGTCCTGATGATGTCAGTACCCGCCCTCGCGCTATTTTACGGCGGGCTTGTCCGATCTAAAAATATGCTCAGCGTATTGATGCAAGTGTTTATGATCGTTTGCATTGCCGCGCTCGTTTGGGTGGGCTGGGGCTATTCAATGGCGTTCACCAGCGGTAATCCTTATATCGGCGGCTTCGATAAAGTCCTGCTGATGGGGGTAAGCGCGAACACTTTTGCAGCCACCTTCTCAAACGGGGTTTATCTGCCCGAATATGTCTTCATCATTTTCCAGATGACCTTTGCGTGCATTACGCCTGCGCTCATCGTTGGTGCCTTTGCCGAACGCGTGAAATTCTCGGCTTTGATGATCTTCACCGTCATCTGGCTGACGTTCGTTTACTTCCCAATCGCGCATATGGTTTGGTATTGGGCAGGCCCAGACTTCCTCTATGCGGCACCAACCGACATGGGGCTGTTGTGGGGCATGGGCGCGCTTGATTTTGCGGGCGGCACCGTGGTTCATATCAACGCCGGAATCGCTGGCCTTGTCGGCTGCCTGATGATTGGTAAGCGGATTGGCTACGGCAAAGAAGCAACGCCGCCGCACAACCTTGTGATGACGATGATTGGTGCTTCATTGCTTTGGGTCGGGTGGTTTGGCTTTAACGCTGGTTCGAACCTTGAAGCTAATGGTATCACTGCTGTCGCTTTCATCAACACCTTTGTGGCAACCGCTGCCGCCGCTGTAGCCTGGGCGATTGTCGAGCAAATCCACCACGGGAAACCATCTTTGCTCGGCGCGGTATCGGGTGCAGTTGCGGGCTTGGTAGCGATTACCCCCGCAAGCGGATTTGCGCATCCGGGCACTGCGATCATTCTAGGCTTTGTCGCCGCGCCAGCCTGCTATTTCTTCGTATCCTATGTGAAGAACAAGCTCAAATATGATGATACGCTCGATGTGTTCGGCATCCACTGCGTCGGCGGCATCATCGGCGCCATCGCTACGGCTATTGTCGCTGATCCTGCGCTCGGCGGCCAAGGCTGGATCGATTATACCGCTGCGGTCGCCAAAGCTGGTGACTATGACATGGCCGGTCAATTGATCACGCAAATCAAAGCGGTTGCGCTTACCTTGCTATGGTCAGGCATTGGCTCTGCGATCATTTTTTACGTGCTTGATAAGATCATCGGTCTGCGCCCTGATGCCGACGCTGAACGCGAAGGGCTTGACCTCTCAAGCCACGGCGAACGGGCGTATAACAATTGATCACGACTTTATGAGCTTGGGGGTGGGCCCCCTCCCCCCGCGAGCCCACCCCCTCCCCCGGGTTCCTCCTGCGATGAACCCACCTCGGGCTGGCAAGGCAACTTGCTGGCCCGTTTTTTGTGGGGGAGAGGGTGGATAATTTGGGCTTAACTTCTCTTGTTGGGTTAAGCGTAAGGGGTGCGGCGATAATCCTGCTCTATGTCTTTGTTAGCGATCCGATTTTCAGATGCTCTTGCGCGCGGCAGGCGAAGCGCAATGCCGCCTGCGACGCGCGAAATTTTGCTCTACACCTTGCTCAAAAAACGCGCCGCTGCCTCGAACGCAGGGGCCGATGACCTCGAAGCATTGCTAAGAACCCAAATCCGCTGGGCACTGCCAACGCAATTTGGCGATGAAGATATGGTCGTGGAGTTGGACGGGGTTTAGGGAGGGCGGGGAAAATACTGCGCCTGCTATTTCCGCATGTCCTTCGCTTTGGCCTTTGCCCAATAATGCTTGCCGTCCTTCGGTGCATCCCAAGGATTGACTGCATCCCATCGTTTTCCCGCAAACCAGTCACCATCGAGATTGGTGTTGAGGTGCTGTTTCACTCGGTGGCGCAGCGTGCGGGCGGCGTGCTTCTTCCATTGATGGTCGCTTTCAGCGGTAGTGTGGCCAAAAATCGGTGTTTTGCGGCGTGAACGGGACATGCGTCCTCTCCTTGCGAATGCCGCAAGTTCACAGCCTGTCCGGGATTGGATCGTACTGCTTGCGGCTAATGCCGCAGGTCAGAGGTGCGCAGCGCCATGATCATGCCGCCGCATAGATTGCAGGGCGGTAGCGCGGTTCGGGAATTTCCATCTTATGGTCGCGCGCAACCGCGAGCCAGCCTTCGATAGCATCATAGCAATGCGCCAACGCATCCTTACGCGTGTCACCATGCGCTGAACAAGGGCGCAAATCTGGAACATCTGCAATCCAGCAGTCGTCCTCTGCAGACCAGAAAAGGTTGATATGGTAATGCGGCTCGTTCACGCGCCTAGTGTTAGCGCATATTGCTCCACCAATTCAAGCAATTCGCGCACTTGATAGCGTTTGGCGTCCTTGCCTTCGGTTTGGATCGGGAAAGGCCGGGGCAGTTTCGGGTGAGTGTAAATGGCGTGACTGCCATTCATCCGAACGAAATCAAAACCGAATGCAATCACCAGCTTCTCAAAATCGCGGTAGGCGATTGAGCGACTGCTGGACTGGAGGAGTAGTTCGTAGAGTTTGGCGGGCTTAACCATATCCGGCCTCCGAGGGCAGCTTTCGGCTGCGCCCACCATTCCAGACGCGTTCGGTTTCGGAGTCGGCAAAGGAGCGGATCATTTCTTAAGCTCATCCAAACGCCGCCAATTCGGGTCGCCGGGACGCATGACGTGCCAAAACCGCCACCCATTCACGTTCGTTCCAGAAATTGCTCCTGCGGCATCTGAAGGACTTCGACGAGCTATGCCATCAGCGCCTATCCAGCGACCGTCACGAACCTCAGCCTGATATGTTTGCCCCTTATAGGTTGCTCTAAACCGCGTGCCGTTTGGGAAGCATGTATTGCCAAAATAGACGTTGCCACCGGCTTCCGCGATGGCCTTTGCGGCTGCGTTTCGCATACCGTTTCCCCGCCAACTCGGCAAGTCAGGGTTTTCTCCGGTAGAGAGTTCTTCTTGGCTGGCAGGCATTTGAAGTAGTTGACGAATGACGCTGTTATATGAGTCAGCTTCTGAAATGCGACGGGCGGTGAGCGCCTTGAAAACGTCGAAATCGATCTCGATCTGCACAGATTATCTCCTAAACTTTCGGAGATACTATCATAGTATAAAATAGTGTCAATAGTGGCCTATTATATCTATTCCCCCAACACCCTTACCCGTCTCCAAACGCCCCTCGCCTTCTCGACAAACCTTGCGTCGCAAGTGATTAGATCGCATTCCATCTCGATCGCCAACGCGAGGTAAATACAGTCCTTGAGTGGGCGGCCTAAGTCGAGGGCGAGCGTTGCGGCATCACGCAATTGGCCCGTAACAAGGCGGGTCAATCGAATTGAATCGTTGCCTATCATGGCAGCAAGCTCCGACAGAGAGTCCTCCGATATTCGGCGTGCCGCTTTGATCATATTGGCATTCCGGACAAGCGCCGTTGCAACTTCCACCGCAAACAAATCAGGCACAAGGATGTTACCAGCATTCTCCTCATACACTTTCACAGCCTCTTGACTGAATGCTTCGGCGCGGAACCACTTAACTGCGAGACTGGCGTCTACAACGATCATTCCTCATCCCTGATCGCGCGAATCAAGGTAACACTGTCTGGATTGGGGCCGAACATGCCTAGGGTCTGAGCACGAATTTCTTTTAGCCGGGCGACTGTTTCTGCAACTTCGCGCTTGCGCGTCCGTTCTGCGATCAAAGCCCGCATTTCCGCCGCAAGCGAATGACCGTTT
>JAYUAU010000016.1:0-2324 GCA_043741135.1 Sphingomonadales bacterium
CGGAACTGTTCGAGCAATTCCTTTTGCTTGGCCGATAATTTGGTAGGGGTTTCCACCTCAATCTGAATGACCATATCACCCGCGCCGCGACCATTGAGCACAGGCATGCCTGCGCCGCGTTGGCGGATTTGCTTGCCCGATTGAATGCCCGCTGGGATGCGGATTTCATGCCCAACGCGGTCAAGCCCGGGTACGGTGATCGTGCCACCAAGTGCCGCAGTTGTGAAGCTAACCGGCGTGCGCGCAAACAATGTTGTGCCCTCACGCTGATAGAGGCTGTGGCGCGTGACGTGGAGGAAGATATAAAGATCACCTGAGGGTGCGCCGCGTGCGCCCGCTTCGCCTTCACCCGTCAAGCGAATGCGTGTGCCATCATCAACGCCCGCAGGAACGGTGACCGCGAGCGTCTTACGCTTATCAGCGCGACCCTCTCCGCGACAGTTTTGGCAAGGATCAGACATGACCTGGCCGCGCCCTTGGCACGCGGTGCAGGGCCGTTCGACCACGAAGAAGCCTTGTTGCGCGCGTACTTTGCCGTGCCCGCCGCAGGTGTTGCACTGCTTTGATCCGGTGCCGGGTTTCGCGCCTGATCCGCTGCACGGTTCGCACGGTGCTGAAACTTCAACCGTGATATCGGTTTTCTTGCCGTGGAACGCCTCTTCAAGGCTGATTTCAAGATCATAGCGAAGGTCTGCACCGCGCGCTGGCCCGCGCTGGCGACCGCGACCGCCGCCGGTGAATTCGCCGAAGATATTTTCGAATATGTCTGAAAAACCGCCAAAGTCTTGCGCGCCGCCGCCACCATTTTGGAAGGCAGCCTTACCGTAGCGATCATAGGCCGCGCGCTTTTGGGGGTCTTTGAGGCAATCATAAGCCTCGCTGATCGCCTTAAATTTGGCTTCGGAAACATCACATCCCGGATTTTTATCGGGATGAAAGCGCATCGCCAATTTGCGGTAAGATGATTTGATCGTCCCGTCTTCAGCAGAGCGTTCAACTTCGAGTAGTTCGTAATAATCGTCAGACACTAAAAAGCCCTCTCCCCTTTAGGGGAGAGGGTTGGGAGAGGGGCAGTTACCGAACCGCACCCAACTCCCCCTCTCCCCGACCCTCTCCCCTGAAGGGGAGAGGGGGCTTCCTCACTTAGTCTCATCAACCTCAGAAAACTCCGCGTCAACGACATCTTCGCCGCCAGCCTCAGCCGCAGGAGACGCCGCCGCGGCTTGTTCCTTTTCGTAAATCGCCTGGCCCATTTTCATCGCAACTTGAGCGAGCGCTTGGGCTTTTTCGGTCATCGCTTCGGGTTCACCACCTTCAACTGCGGTTTTGGCTTCGGCAATTGCAGCTTCGATTTCGCCTTTCAACGCCTCATCAACCTTATCAGCATGTTCGACAAGCTGGCGTTCGGTCGTGTGGATCAGGCTTTCCGCATTATTCTTGGCTTCGGCGGCTTCGCGGCGCTTTTTATCTTCCTCAGCAAATTGCTCCGCATCGCGTACCATTTGATCGATATCAGCATCCGATAAACCGCCTGAGGCTTGGATCTTGATCTGCTGTTCCTTGCCCGTGCCCTTATCCTTAGCATGAACGCTAACAAGGCCGTTGGCATCAATGTCAAACGTCACTTCAATCTGCGGCACGCCGCGCGGGGCTGGTGGGATGCCGACGAGATCGAAATTGCCAAGCGCTTTGTTATCTGCGGCCATTTCGCGTTCGCCTTGGAACACGCGGATTGTGACGGCATTCTGATTATCATCAGCGGTTGAATAGACTTGGCTCTTCTTGGTCGGGATTGTCGTATTGCGATCAATCATCCGCGTGAAAACCCCGCCAAGCGTTTCAATACCAAGCGAAAGCGGTGTTACATCAAGCAGCAACACGTCCTTTACGTCGCCTTGCAAGACGCCAGCTTGAATCGCGGCACCCATCGCAACGACTTCATCAGGGTTTACGCCAACATTGGGTTCTTTCCCGAAGAAGTCCTTCACGACTTCACGAACGCGCGGCATCCGCGTCATTCCGCCGACGAGCACAACTTCGCTAATGTCAGCGGCTTTGAGGCCCGCATCAGCCAGCGCCTTTTTGCACGGATCAAGCGTGCGCTTGATCAGGCTTTCAACCATTTTCTCCAGATCAGCACGCGTGATGGTCTTGACCAAATGCTTTGGCCCCGTGGCATCTGCGGTGATGAAGGGCAAATTGACTTCGGTTGATTGCGCTGAGCTCAGCTCAATCTTCGCCTTTTCAGCGGCTTCCTTCAACCGTTGCAGCGCAAGCTTATCGCTCGTCAAATCAATGCCTTCAGCCTTTTTGAATTCAGCCGC
>JAYUAU010000017.1:0-31113 GCA_043741135.1 Sphingomonadales bacterium
CTACGCCGTCGCCAGCCCTCCGCAGCCTTGCCTCGCACTATGAAAGGCATCGGACATATGTCGTGTTATAAAATCGGACATCTTCATTCGCTCTCGACACCCCATGTGCAAGCACGGTCACGCGGCTTGCGCTTCAATCGCTTTCTGTCGCCGCCGTTGCACTGATGAACCAATGCCCATTGCTTCGCGGTATTTCGCCACCGTTCTCCGCGCGAGATCGAAGCCTTTGACTTTGAGCATATCAACCAAAGTATCATCGGACAGAATGGCCTTGGGGTTTTCGGCATTGATCAGCCCGCGGATCGCGTTTTTAACCGCCTCTGCCGAAACCGCCTCTCCCCCGTCGCTAGCCGCCACGCCGCTCGTGAAGAAAAATTTGAGTTCATATTGGCCGCGCGCGCAGCTGAGATATTTGTTGCTCGTCACGCGGCTAACGGTTGATTCGTGCATCTCAATCGCCTCAGCCACCGTGCGCAATGTGAGCGGGCGGAGGTGAGCGATGCCGTGGCGGAAAAACGCCTCTTGCTGTTTAACGATCTCAGTAGAGACCTTAATGATCGTGCGTTGGCGCTGATCGAGCGCTTTTACGAGCCAGTGTGCATTCGCGAGCGCATCGGTAAGCCAAGCTTTTGAGGTCCTATCCTGCGCGCCGCCTGATAGTTCAGCATAATAGCTGCGGTTCACCAGCAACCGAGGCAGCGTCGCGCTGTTGATCTCAATCGCCCATCCGTCCCCGCGCGCTGCAATGAATACATCAGGCGTTACCGCCTCAATCGGCGCACTTCCAAATCGAAGCCCAGGTTTTGGATCATAGTTGCGCAGTTCACGCACCATATCGCTCATATCTTCATCATCGACGCCGCACATGCGTTTTAATTGCGTCAACCGCCCTTCGGCAAGCAATTCGAGATTGTCGAGCAACCGCGCCATTGCAGGATCATAGCGGTCTGCCTCACGCGCCTGAAGCGACAAGCATTCACCGAGACTGCGCGCACCAACGCCGGTTGGATCGAAACTTTGCACGGCGGCGAGTGCGTGCTCAACCGCAACCAAGGGAACCCCCAATCGGTTTGCCAGATCAAGCGAAGCGAGCGTGAGATAGCCTGCCTCATCAATTTGATCGATCAAATGCGTGGCAATCAGATAGTGTGTGCCTGAAAGTATGGCGCCAGCTTGCGCGAGCAAATGTTCGCGCAGCGTAGGTGCGTCGGCCGCCATAGCATCAAAATCAGGGCCATCTTCGAAGCCGCCAAGGCTCGCTTCACTGCCCGAAAGCCCGAGCCGACCATCCATACCCGGCCCACCGTCGGCGGCACTATCATGGTGAAAGGTTTCAGCGGTCATATCAACGTCGAGGCTCATCTCGCTTTCACCCGCATTGGTATCGAGCAGCGCCTCGCTCGTATCAATGCGCTCCTCTGAAAGCGGTTGATCACCCGGCTCGGGGGCATCGTCAGCGCCCGCCTCAAGCAGCGGGTTCTTCTCAATTTCCTCAGCGATAAAGGCTTCGACTTCAAGGTTTGACAGCGCGAGCAGCTTAATCGCTTGCTGCAATTGCGGCGTCATCACCAACGATTGGCTTTGCCTTAAATCAAGACGAGGCCCCATTGCCATGGCTAAAGGCTAAAGCTTTCGCCCAGATAAAGGCGGCGCACGTTTTCATCCGCAACAAGCGCTTCAGGGCTGCCCGCAAAAAGCACGCGGCCATCATAGATGATGCACGCGCGGTCAACAATTTCGAGCGTCTCACGCACATTGTGATCGGTGATTAGCACGCCAATATCGCGTTGTTTGAGATCTATAACCAGATCACGGATGTCAGCAATAGACAGCGGATCGATCCCCGCAAAGGGTTCGTCAAGCAACATGATCGACGGGTCAGCCGCCAGCGCACGCGCAATTTCACAGCGCCGCCGCTCGCCCCCTGAAAGCGCCATTGCGGGCGAATCGCGCAATGCCAAAAGTCCAAACTCATCAAGCAGAAATTCAAGGCGTTCAGCGCGTTTGGCCTTATCTGGCACTGCCAACTCAAGTACCGCACTGATGTTCTTAGCGACGGTAAGCCCGCGAAAAATCGACGTCTCTTGCGGCAAATAGCCAAGCCCGAGGATCGCGCGACGATACATTGGCAGGCCGGTAATATCATCGCCATCAAGCAGGATGCGGCCTGAATCGGGTTTGACCAATCCCATGATCGAATAAAAACAGGTCGTTTTCCCAGCGCCATTAGGGCCGAGCAGCCCAACCACTTCGCCGCGCGCGACCGAAAGTGAAACATCCGAGAGGATACTGCGCCTGTCATAAGATTTCGCAATCGAAACCACCGAAAGGCCGTTAACTTCGGCTGGTGTGATCAGGCTTGCGCGGTCTAAAGTCTCAACGGTCATCATGGCTCCTGCGGCTGACTGGTCGCATTTCAGCCTTAACTAATGGTTAATTTTGAACGTTTGGCAAGAATATTGCATGGCTTTTGCCGCGCCTATCCGATGAGTAGCGCTATTACTGACGTTGAGTGACGGTAAAGCGCCCCGTAACGCGACCACCACCACGAACGACACCGTCATCTCCGCGAATTGAGGGGCCATTGCCATCAACCGAGGCAACGCCAGTATCAAGGTTGATCACGAGCCGCCCGCCATTGATTCGGTTCGCGCCTTGGACGAGTGTGACGCCGCCAACCATCGTGATCAGCCGCCTCGGCAAATCATAAATCGCGATATCGCCGCGCGCGGTTTCAGTGGCGCTCTTCACGGTCACGCCGCCGGTTGCGTCGAGCCGTTCAATCGACACGCCTGACCCACCGCCATTTTCGTAATTGACCGTGAGCCTTGACGATGTGAGCGTCAGGCCCGCTTGATCAACGCGGACATTGCCAGAGAATATCGCGCGGTCAGAACGGTCTTGAACCTCAATCCGGTCAGCCGCGACATCAACGGGGGCCTTGGCATTATGGCCTTGCAATGCCTGACCCGAAGCGGGAACGGCAAGGACGAGGGTAAGTGATAGGGGGAGAAGAATTCGCATGGCGGCTATTTGGCGCTCCCTTGAACGATATGCAAGCGAGCTCTGCCTTCGAGCGAGACAGTGCGCGCGACCAGATCAGCGCGCATGATATCAGCGCTGAAGCTACCGAGCGGCATTCGCCCTTCAACCGCGCCGCCGCTCGCAATTTTGCGTGATTTCAACCCAACGAACACATCGCGCGTTGCCAAGCGGTAACCATCCGAAGTTGAGAACAGCAAAGGCCCATCAACCTTGACGATTTCACGGTTCATATCGTAACGCCCGGCAACAGCTGATAACATCGCAGGTCCCTCAGCCAGTTCGATCCGCGCTGAAAGGTCGCGCATTTTGACAATCGGATCGCTCGATTTGGCTTGTACCGCAGACCCTGCGGTTATAATGAAAGGCTGACCCTTGCCATCTTCACCGCGGTAGGTGGCGGCGGTAACGCGCATTCGTTCTTTGGCAATTTCAACGCTGTCTTTCGCCAATACGAAACTGATTTCGCCGCGCTTGCTTAAAGGGGCGAGCGCCATAATTGCACCCAATATCCCGACCGCTGCGGGCAAGACCAGCCGCGACAGACCAATGATGCGGTCATGCCCACCAGCGGGGCGCGCCCACATTTGCCGTTTCGTGCGATCAAGCATGCGCGAAAATATCAATCTCTGGCCATCCGACCAGATCAAGCGTCGCGCGGGTGGGCAGGAAATCGAAGCAAGATTGCGCTATTTCGCGTCGGCCCTCGCGGACAAGCCGAACGTCAAGCGCTTGGGCAAGCCGGTGGAGATAGCGGACATCCGAAGCCGCATATTCGCGCTGCGCATCGTTCAAAACGGGGCCGCCCCAATCGGACGATTGCTGTTGTTTTGAAATATCGATGCCCAAGATTTCCTTGACCAATTCTTTAAGCCCGTGACGATCAGTATAAGTACGGATCAAGCGTGAGGCAATCTTAGTGCAGAATACAGGGGCCGCCATCACGCCCAAATAGGCTTCGATTGATGCCAAATCAAAACGTGCAAAATGATAGAGTTTCACCCGAGCAGGATCAGCAAGCACTGCTTTCAGGTTGGGCGCGGCAAAATCACTGTCTGAGCTAAAACGAACAAGATGTTCATCGCCGCCACCATCCGAAATTTGCACAAGACACAGGCGGTCACGCGCGGGGTGCAGCCCCATCGTCTCAGTATCGACTGCAAGCGCACCGGAGCCCAACACATCAGCGGGCAAATCTTCTTCGTGGAAATGGACAGTCATCAAATGCGGGCTTTCATCGTAAGTGATTATCGAGACGCGCGTTTGCGCTCGCCGTCAAGAGGCTATACACGATTAGAGTGAGGGTCTTACCAACTTAGAACCCCCATTTCAGCGTGGAATTCGATCTATTTCATCGCCATTCAAACACGATAGACCTCACAGCTGCGCTATTGAGTCAAAAAGGCTCGCAGCCTGTGGATAAATAGGCTATCGCGACTCGTAGGTGCGGTGTAACTTAGTGCCAAACGCGTTGCGCCATCGTCCGGCGCACCGGAGTTTTTGTGGATGAACGCGGACGAGTTATATTGAGAAAGTACGATAAGGCATGAGTTTTAATAAGGGTGGCCGCGGTGATCGTGGCGGTCGTGGACGTGATAAACGCGATGGTTTTGGCGGCGATGATAGTGGCTTTGGCGGCGGTTTCGGCGGCGGTGATAGGTTTGCAGGCGGCGGAGACCGTTTCGGAGGCGGCGGTGGCGGCGGAGACCGTTTCGGCGGCGGCGGTGCTGGTGGCGGTGATCGCTTCGGCGGCGGATTTCGCGGTGGCGGTGCGCCTCGCGGGCCTGCGATGCCAGCGCAAGTTGTTGGTGAAGGCAAAGGCGTCGTAAAATTCTTCAACGCGCAAAAAGGCTTTGGCTTTGTCGTCCGTGATGATGGCGGCGAGGATGTGTTTGTTCACATTTCAGCGGTCGAGCAAGCAGGCCTGACGGGACTTGCTGATGGCCAGCCGCTTGGCTTCACTTTGGTTGATCGCGGCGGCAAAGTTTCGGCGACTGACCTTGTGATTGACGGCGATCCAATCCCTGTCACAGATAGCGGCCCGCCGCGCGAACGCAGCGAACGGCCTGAGCGAAGCGGTGGTTTTGGTGGTGACCGTGGCGGCGCTGCTGGCGGTGCCGGTGCTGCACAGCGCCAGCTTACGGGCGAAAAAGCGACGGGAACTGTCAAATTCTTCAACGCGATGAAGGGTTTCGGCTTCATTCAACGCGATGATGGTCAGCCCGACGCCTTCATCCATATCTCTGCGGTTGAACGCGCTGGTATGAGCACGCTTAATGAAGGAGACAGGCTTGAGTTTGATATCGAAGTTGATCGTCGCGGCAAATTTGCAGCGGTCAATATTCAAGGCGCTTCGTAACCTGATCTTAGCGGGCGGTAGACGGCCATGCGCCAGATTATCGCCCGCTACTCGCCTGTTTCAGTGATGAAACGCATAGCGCTGCTGCTAGCGTTTATAGCGCTCATGCTTTTAACACTTGGTTATTGGCAAGCAATTGCCCCTGCGGTTCAGCGCAATCACATTCATCATGTTGCAAACTGGCCAACTGGCGCTCTGTCGGTTCGACTGGTTTTACTTTCAGACCTTTACGTCGTTGAACCTGAAACGCCGCCATCGCGGATCGCTGCTTTGGTTAATCGGATCAATGCGCTCGCCCCCGACTGCGTTCTCATTGCAGGTGATTTGGTAAGCGACAAGGGCCTTTCGACGCGACGCATTAGTTTTGACGAAGCGATTGCCCCGCTTACAAAGCTTAGACCCAAAATCGCGACCATCGTCGTGCGCGAGAACCATGATCATTGGCGAAACGCAGGCGCGGCAGACCGCGCAATTGCTAAATACGGGTTGATTGGCATCAACAATTCGGCGGCGCGGTGCGGCGCCCTTGCGATTGGCGGGATTGATGACGAATTTACACAGCACGATAATCTGCCACTGACACGAGCAGCAATGGCAACGATTGGTGGCGTTCCCATATTCTTAAGCAACAGCCCCGATATCTTCCCACATGCCGACGGCGTTAGCCTCACACTGGCAGGCCACACGCACTGCGGGCAAATCGTGCTACCACTCTGGGGGGCGCTCGCGATCCCCTCGCGGTTTGGTCAACGTTACGCGTGCGGAATAGTGCGTGAAGCGCGCCGAACGCTTATAGTCACGGCTGGTATCGGCACGTCGAACATCCCGCTGCGATGGAATGCGCCTTCAGACTTCTGGGTAGTTACTGTCGGCGCTTAGGCTCGTCATGCACCACTTTCGAGCAGAAACCACGCGCGCTGTTCAGCTTCATCGGTCCACTGATCAATCACGCCAGAACTGGCGTTGTCCTTTGCGGCGTCGGCAATGTCTTTTGCTGATTTGAGGGCTGCAACCAGCGTCAGATTATCAGCGCGAAGCTCAGCAAGCATCGCTGCGGCACTGACCTGATCATCATCATTATCCGCAATCTGGCTAAGCCGCGCGATATGGCCGGTTGAGCGCAGCGTCGTACCCCCAATTTTGCGAACGCGTTCAGCGATTAGGTCCGTGCTCGTCAATATTTGCGTGGCCTGTTCATCGAGCAAGAGATGATAATCGCGGAAATGTGGCCCCGACACATGCCAGTGGAAATTCTTTGTCTTAAGGTAAAGCGCGAAACTATCGGCAAGGACAGCGTTGAGGGCAGCGCTCACATCAGTAATCTGATTGGTCATAGTCTGTCTCCATTCTTTTGGACTTTAGCAGCTTCACGGCATCAAGTGGCATGACTTATGCCGCTGAGACTGATCGACAGCCTAAATCAGTTTGAGCGCTGAAATCACGGCAAAAGCGCCCGCCAGTGTCAGGGTGATAGCCGCCACGATCCGGATCGGTCGCAGCGGGAGTTTACTCGGCCAATCCCTCTGCATCACGATTGGCGGCGCATTTGCCGCCATAATCCCCATCAATCCGCCGATCACGGCGAGGACAGGCTCACCCGTTCGCGCAGCAACCGCAAAGACGATGAACTGTGAAGCATCGCCAAACTGAACGCGACCAAAGCCGAACACGCTTGAAGTGAGCGGTGACCCTAACCGTTTTACCACGGGGCGCTTGACACTGAGAAGCATCGGCACACCCGCAAACATCAGTGCGAGGCCAAAGAGCAAGCTGCGCGCATCATAGGCCATCAAGCCCGCCATGACTGATCCGCCGACGCTCGCAACGGCCAAACTTGCCGAAGATGCGAGCAAAAGCCCGAGAAAGATAGTTTTCTGACTTTGCGGATAGCTGAGCGAAAGCACATTGCCAATCGCCTGAGTGCGCCCGCCGATTTCGGCGAGCATCACCGCTATAAAGACCGGAAGCAGAGCCTCCATCAGCCGTATTGGCGTTGGTTGATCATGCCCAAATAGCTTTGCGTTGCCGCCTCATCAAGCTGTTCGCAGCCCGCCGCATCGCGCATTGAATCGAGATAAGGGAGCACCATGATTTGATCATGCGATGTTGATAATGCCGATTCAAGCCCGCTTGCCAATTCAACAAGCGGGGTGAGGCCGTGATCGCGCGCAATTCGCCGCACATCATCAATCGCAAACGCCAATTTATGAAGTGAGAGATGCGGCAGTTCATAGGCTATCTGATCGATCCGATCACATAGTTTTGCCCGCACAGTCAATAACGCATCACTCGCAACACCCATGGCCCAACTCCTGCCTATCGTCTGCGAGACTGCGCCCTACCGAGTTAAATTAGTCTTAACTATCCGCGCACCATTTTCGAAAGCGGCTCGGCTGTGACAGGATAGCCACGATCATCGGGAATACAGAGGAATGACACGCCTTCCTTTTCCTCGATATAGGGGCAAATCAGATCAGGCGTGATCGCGTGAGCTTGCGTTTTTGCCGCATCAAAATCGCCAAACTGCGCGAGCCGTTCAAGATTGCGCCGTGTTGGGAAAATCACCCGCACTTTCCCTTCGTCAGCCGCTGCCAGCACTGCGGCGGCATTTGACCAATAGCTGTGCACATTTTCGGTTTCATCAACGATAGGCTCGGGCATATCGGCTCGCGCGCGGGCGATGTAGAAGCGAGTATCAAATGTGCGCACTTCGTTAAAATTGGGCCGCCAGCGCGAAAAGGGGATGAGCGCGTCGAGGTCTAGCTTCATATCAGCTTTGGCTAACATCGCGCTGAACGGTTCGGCCTTTGCCAAACGCACGCGTGCGGCGATGATCCAATCGGCATCGGGTTCGCGCTCAAAGCCAATCGCAATCCCGCTTTCTTCGAGCGTCTCACGGATTGCTGCAACGCGCGCGGCATTATCATCAGCGTCGTCACTGCCACCCGCAAACAGCGCGCGCGCGACAACAATTGCATGATCATCGGGATCGACGCGGCCACCCGGAAAAACAATTGCGCCGCCCGCAAACGCCATATGCGCCGCACGTTCGACCAGCAAAATATCAGGCGGCGAACTTTCACGGTCACGAAATATGATGAGTGTGGCGGCTGGTGTCGCGGTTGGAGGGGCTTCACGCGCTTTGGGATTGTCATTCATGCACAGTCGACTATCCTGCATTTGCCTCGCGCGATAGGGGCAAAAAGTAAGGAGGTGCAGCGTGGGGATCGTCGAGATACTGGGCGTTGCGGGCAGCGTCAGCTTGCTCGCCGGATGGCGGATGTATCTATGCGTTTTTGCAACGGGTCTTGCGATGCGGTTTGGCTGGATTGCTCCACCTGAACATCTCGCCAGCCTCGCGGTTCTGTCGAATTATTGGGTGCTCGGTGCATCGGGCACAGCAATGATCGCTGAATTTTTTGCTGATAAAATTGCGTGGCTTGATACGATTTGGGATGCAGTTCACACCGCGATCCGGCCCATCGGTGGCGCATTGCTGGCGCTCGCGCTCGTCGATGCCTCAGACCCGACATGGCAAGTGATCACCTTGCTGCTTGGCGGCGGCGGCGCACTCATGAGCCATGCGGCCAAAGCGGGCACGCGCGCAATTGTGAATGCCAGTCCCGAACCGTTTAGCAATATCGCGGTTTCAACCGGTGAAGATGTTGCGACCGGCGGGCTGTTGTTCACCGTGCTTGCCAATCCAGCCATCGCCATTGTGGTTGCAGTTGGACTGCTCGTTCTGGCCGTCTACGCTATCTTCACTGTGCGGCGTATGCTCAAACGCATCTTTGGCCAGCCATCAGAAGGGGCAACGACCAATGTCTGACCGCAAACTAACAGCGTGGCAGGCAGCGGGTCTGATCGACGGCGAAACCGCCGCGCGCATTCGTGATTATGAAAGCAAGCATAGCCGCCCGCTCGCTTTATGGTCACTCATCGGGATTGGCGCGCTCGCGATTGGACTCGGGCTGATCTCGGTTGTCGCGGCGAATTGGGATGATATTCCTGGCCTCGTGCGGCTTTCGGTGCATATGCTGCTGATGGTGACGCTGGCGGCCTATATGGCTTTCAAACTACCGACCCAAACGAATGAATATTTCAACGACGCGCAGATATTCGTCCTTGGTGCGCTTGGGCTGACATTTTTCGGGCATCTGGGCCAAGTCTATCAAACGAGTTCGCCGCTGTGGCAGCCGCTCGCGCTATGGATGATACTATTTTCACCCGTCATGCTTTTGATGGGGCGCGGCTGGGCGGTGGCTTTGATGTGGGTAGCAGGGCTAATTGGCACAACGCTCGCTCATATTGGATTTAGTCTTGATATTGCCCCGAGAAACACGCTCTCGGTCGCCTATCAAGCGCTCATCATTACCCCGCCAATCATCGCGGTTGTTGGCGCAACCTACTTCCGCGCGCACAGCAGGCGCTCTGAATTTTGGCGGCGAGTCATTCAATTGTCGCTCACCTCGATAATAGGCGGGATCAGCATCGCTGCGATTGTGGGAACCTCGATGCTTTTCGCGCCCGTGTCAGCTGGCCGTGAAGATGTAAGTGTGGCGCTTATGCAATGCCTCCTTTTATGGGGTGGTGCTGGGGCGGCCTTTGTTATCCGGCGGAATGCGGGTGCGATGATCGCCGCGCAATTGATGGCGCTATCAGGTCTAATCCTGCTTGGCGTCGCCATCATTGGCAAAAGCGATGTCGCTGCCGCTATTTTATTCATGCTGCTGTGGAGCGGTGTGGCTGCCTGCGCTTTGAACGCAAATGTGCGCTGGCTGTTCCAAATTGCGGTGGCAATTATCGCGTTGCGGCTGATCATCTTGAGCTTTGAGCTAGCGAGTGATTTGCTTGGCAGTGGGATTGGCCTAATCATTGTCGGGATCGTCACGCTGGGCATTGCGTGGGGGGCGCTGACCATCTCACGCCGATTTGCGCCAAAAGCGGAGGTGGCGACATGAAGGTTTGGTTCCGTATCGCTGCGCTCATTCTTCCCTTAATAGCACTTTCCGCATCATGGGCGTTTACGCATTACAAGTCTCAACAGGGCACGACATGGATTGTACCCATCAGCGGTTATGATCCGCGTGATTTGCTGCGCGGCCATTATGTCATCTATCGCTATGAGTGGCCGGGGCTTTCTGCGCCGGGCGAACGACACTACATTAGTGCGGTGTGCATAAAGGGCGTTGCCCCAAAAATTGACATCGCCGTTCTGGCTGACAACATTGACCCGTCTGATCCAGTGCCGAAATCCGATTGCACGATCACCGCGCGCGTTGAGCCAGGCAGCGAGTCAGAAAATGGGCTTTCAAGCGGCAAAATCTACATTGCGCAAACCAAAGCCGATGCGCTTCAAAGACAGCTGCTCGATCCAAAACTTCAAGCGTTCGCGCATATCCGGATTCGCGATGACGGGATCATAACGCCGATTGAGCTTAGCTTTCAGCCGCGTGCCACACCGCTCCCAAAATGAGGGCACCCCGCGCGGTTCTCTTCACCCGGTTTCCGGCGCCAGGGCTTGCCAAAACGCGGCTTATCCCCGCGCTAGGAGCCATAGGGGCTGCGCGCGTTCATCGGCAATTGACTGAGCGAACTATTGCACGGTTGCGCGCGGCTGGGGCAGAGATTGAAGTGCACTATACGGGAGCCACGCGCGCTGAATTTGCCTCATGGCTGGGTGACGATCTTCACTTTGTCGAACAGCCCAAGGGCGATTTAACCGCGCGGTTGATCGCAGCGCTCGATCCAGCGCCAGTGATCTTCTTCGGCGCTGATACGCCTGATTTGGAGGCGCACCATATCGAGGCGGTGATTGCCGCTTTGCGCACGGATGAAGTTGTGATCGGCCCCGCTGAAGACGGCGGCTATTATCTGATCGGTGTCGCAGAACCGCACGTCTTTCTGTTCACTGATATGCCGTGGAGCAGTGACGCGGTGTTCCCCGAAACCTGCGCGCGGTTGGCGGCGCGGAACATCACGCCGGTCATCCTTGAGACGCTTTCAGATTGTGATCGCCCCGAAGATTTGCCGCGCTGGCCGTGGCTGATCACCTGATGCGCGTTACGATCCTGATCCCCGCACTCAATGAGGAAGCCGCATTGCCGCTCACGATCAAATGCTTGATGGCGCTTGATCCGCCTGCCGATGAATGGTTACTCGTTGATGGCGGAAGCAGCGATGCGACGGTTATATTAGCGCAAACGGCAGGATTACGAACCATCACCTCACCCACGCGTGGGCGCGGCGCGCAGATCAATTGCGGCGTTGAGGCAGCGGTAGGAGACATCGTCTGCGTTCTCCATGCCGATAGCCTTTTGCCCGTTGATGCCGTTACGGTAATCCGCACTGCCATGACTGATCCTACGCTTGCGCTCTCAAGCTTTTTGCCAAGGATTAGTGGGCCAAGCGGCACGCGTTGGGGCACGACGCTGCATAATTGGGCAAAGACATATTATGCCCCGCTGATCACGCGCCCGCATCTGTTTGTGCGCGGGGTGAGGCTGCTCTTTGGTGATCACGCCATGTTTTTCCGGCGCAGCGATTTCTTGAAACTCGGCGGCTGTGATCCCGCGCTTGCGATCATGGAGGAGGCTGATCTGTGCATCAAATTCGCAGCGCTCGGCAAAATCCGCATCCAGCGCCGCTGGGTCTGGACGTCCGACCGCCGCATCGCCGCTTGGGGGCCACTCAAAGCCAATTGGATTTATTTCAAGGTCGGCATCCTCTGGGCGATTGGTGCTCGCGCGCGGCTGGGGCACCATTATCCCGATGTGCGTTAGGCGTTCTGGCGCACAGCTTCCTTCATAAACGGGGGATCAGCGATTTGCTGGCGGGCCTCATTCATCAGTCGCCCCCAATTTGCCGATAGTTCGTTGAAATAGGCATCATCTTGCTCGATCCGGCGGCGCACGACGGGTGCGTCGCGCTCGTTTGGGATCACGATCACATCAAGCGGACGCCCGACCGACAAGTTTGACCGCATTGTCGAATCAAATGAAATCAGCCCGACCTTCACCGCCTCATCAAGCGGCGATTCCCATTGCAGCGCACGGTCAAGAATTGGTTTGCCATATTTAAGTTCACCGATTTGCGCATAGGGGCAATCGCGCTGGCATTCGATGAAATTGCCTTCGCTATAGACGAGGTAAAGCACCAGCTGGCCATCGCCCACGCGCCCGCCGAGCAGGATTGAGACATCCGCGTTGATCTTTGTGCCATGGAGCGCGCGGGCAACATCGCCGCGTGCTTTAGCGAGTGCCTCACCAACCAATTGCGCAACGCGGAACATCGTTGGCATATCGGCAACGCGGCGCCGCGGGCCTTCGGGTTCGTTTGGTTCAAGCCCCTCCGCAAGCATCGCGAGCATCGCTTGCGTTGAAGAAAGGCTCCCCGCTGACGCCGCGACGATGATCCGCTCGTCATCTTCAGCGAGCATATGGAGCTTGTTATAGATTGAGATATTATCGATCCCGGCATTGGTGCGAGTATCAGCAATGATCACTAGCCCCGCCTCGGGTCGCATTCCCACGCAATAGGTCATTGATGATCTCCCCTGATTCGTTTGCCCACTAAGCTAGTGCAAAAGGGTCAAATAAGTGAATCGTCTTTGCGAGGAGCGCAGCGACGCGGCAATCCACGCGCTGAATCGTTGTATGGATTGCTTCGCTTCGCTCGCAAAGACGAATGGTAGATGGCGAAGGACTGCTGCTACCCCTCAAACAAATTTGAATTGCCGCGCAATCGCTCGGTCAAGCTCTGCATTACGATCGAGAAAGCCTTCGAGATATTCGTGCAAGCCATCATCAATAATCTGCTTGCGCGTAACTTTATCAAAGTGCGCGTCAAGCGTGCGCGCAATGCCATCGGGTTCGCCGTATTGGCCCGTGAGCTTACCAAGCGCGTCAAGATGCCGGACGATTTCTTCGGCACAGGCGGCAAGCGAACGCGGCAATTCGCGGCGCAGAATGAGCAGCTCAGTGACCAAATACGGCTTCAACCCCTCGCGGTAAAGCCATCGGTAGGCGTTTACCGCTGAGACGGTTTGGAGGATCGTCGTCCATTGATCACGGTCAACCGCACCGCCAACGCTTTCGCCCTCAGGCAATAGAATATGATATTTAACGTCAAGCAACCGCGCCGTATTATCGGCACGCTCCACAGCCGAACCGAGCCGGATGAACAAGGAGGCGGGGTTACGCAACATCCGGTTCGTCGCCCCTTCAAACCCCCGCGTTTCGGCTTCGGCTTGCGCGACAAGCGTGAGCACTTGCTGACTATCGCCGGCATGATCTTTGCCGTGGAAAAGCAACCACGCACGGTTGATCGCACTCCACGCTTCGCGCGAAAGTGCGGTGCGCACGGCTTTGGCATTATCGCGCGCGCGGTTGAGGCACTGAACGACTGACCCTGGATGCCGCGTTGAAACGGTGAGGAACTGCGTTACATTTTGCGGCGTCAGCGCCATGCCGGTCTCAGCAAACGCCTCATTGGCCTCAATAACTGTCATCGCGCTGTTCCACGCATCATCTCCCGCCGGACGCGTTGAGAGCGCATCAAGCCGCATCGTTGCTTCAACCAGCCGCGCGGTAAATTCAGCGCGCTCAATATAACGGCCAAGCCAATAAAGCGACGATGCGGTGCGCGCGAGCATCAGCCAACTCCCTTTAGATCGGAGAGGATGAAACTATCCTTGGTGCCGCCGCCTTGGCTTGAATTGACGATCAGTGACCCTTGCTTAAGCGCGACGCGCGTAAGGCCGCCTGGCACGATTTTCACACCGTTCGGGCGGCTCAGCACATAGGGGCGGAAATCAACATGGCGCGGCGCGATGCGCGCCTCGGTTAGCGTCGGCACGGTCGACAAAGCGAGTGTTGGCTGCGCAATATAGCGATGTGGTTCAGCGATGAGCGCCGCGCGGAATGTCTCAATCTCAGCGCGCGTTGCCATCGGGCCAACAAGCATTCCGTAGCCGCCCGAGCCATCAACGAGCTTGACCACCAATTCCCCCAGATTATCGAGCACATATAAGAGCGCCTGAGGTTCGCGACAGCGCCATGTTTCGACATTGGGGAGCAGAGCTTCCCCGCCTGAATAATAGCGAACGATTTCGGGCATGTACGAATAAACCGCCTTATCATCAGATATTCCCGTCCCCGGCGCATTGATGATCGCGACATTGCCTGCGCGGTAAGCCCCGATCAGCCCTCGTACGCCGAGCATCGAACTGGCAAGAAACACCTCAGGATCAAGATAATCATCGTCAACACGGCGGTAAATTACATCGACCTGAACGCGCCCCGTGATCGTGCGCATCCACACTTTTTGATCGTCAACCACCAGATCAGCCGCTTCGACGAGTTCAATCCCGAGCGTATCGGCAAGGAAGCTATGTTCATAATAGGCCGAATTATAATGGCCTGGCGTCAGGATCACGCACACCGGATCGCTATCTTTGCCGCGCGGTGCGACTGATTGCATCGTTTCATGGAGCAAATCGGTATAGCTATCGACGGGTTCAACCTGAAACTGGCGAAAGAGTTCGGGGCATAGCCTGATCATCGCCTCACGGTTTTCGAGCATATAGGATACACCCGAAGGCGTGCGCGCATTATCTTCAAGCACCCAGAAATCATCTGGCCCTGTGCGCACGAGATCAATCCCGCAAATATGCGCCCACACATTGTGCGGCGGCACAATGCCATCAATCTCTTGCCGGAATTGCGGATTATCGTAGATCAAATCAGCCGGAACGATGCCGTCAGCAATGATTTTGCGATCGCTATAGATGTCCGATAGGAAAGCATTGATCGCTTCAACGCGCTGTGTCAGCCCTGCTGAAAGAGCTGACCATTCGGATGCGGTAAACACGCGCGGCACGATATCAAACGGAATGATCCGCTCAGCCGCCGCATCATCGCCGTAAACCGCAAAGGTAATCCCAAGCTGACGAAATGTCGCTTCGGCTGCTTGTTGACGCCGTTCCAGTTCAGCAGGCGGCGTGCCATCAAGCCAGCGCGCCAATGCGGCAAATTCAGCGCGCGCGACGCCGCTTTCCGAAAACCCCCGAATCTCGTCATATGGTTTAGGCATTGGAGGGAGAGTGACGCGAAGTGAGGCGAGGTGCAAGCCCGTCACGCAAAACCGTCACTATGCTATGATGTAAATCTCAAACCATCTCCGCTTACCCTGAGCTCGTCGAAGGGCTGTCCTTACATCGTCTTGCCTACTCGCTCTAAATAAATGCAATCCTTCGACGGATTCAGGGCAAGCGGTTGAGAGGACTAATCAATCGCGAATTGGGATAATCGCCGCCGTATAAGCGCTAACCAGTTCAGCTTTGCCGATACTAGGGTTGCCCGCCGTACGTTGCTTGATGGGATCCCAATTTATTGATCGCAGGCGACCTAGAAGCGCCTTGTCACATACATTTGCTTTGATGAAATAATGCGATTGTGGCGATTTCCTCAGGCCCTCAACCGACGCTAACCCAGCCCGTGCGCCGACGCGTTGAAACGCGAAATGCGCGGTGGGTTGAGCAACAAACGCAAAATCGCGATGGGTACGAATAGCTTCAGTAATTGGCCGAGCATCCGATCGCTTCTCCCAAATTTGGAAAACCGTTGGCACGCAATAACTCGCGCCTTCAAATTCGAACGAACAATCATCAAGAGCCTCTGAATGAGCAAGGTGCATGCGGCGGTCAAGGCGGTTTACAAACTGTGGTTTCTCAAAAGTTCTTGGGACGATAAAGGCAATAATATCAGCAAATTGAGCAGCATGGTCGAAGAATTTGCGCGCGAGTGAGGCATTCTTCCCAAAGGGAGGATTGCCAACCACCGCAATTTTCCGCGCCGACTGTCCTGGATTCCAGCTTAGAAAATCAGCCTTAATGATATCAGGCCGCAACGAACAAATATCGAGACCAATTTTGGGAAAGCTCAGGCAATCAAAGAAAGCGCCCTCACCCGCCGAAGGTTCTACCCACAGCCATTCATGTTTATCACGAATGTGGCGCGCAACCACCTGCGCACATTTCTGAGCGACATCTGCGCGCGTAAAGAATTGGTCAAGTTGGCGCGCAGAGGCGGTTTTTGGGTGAATATCCAAAAGTTCGCGCGACAATGAAGCTTGCACAAAAAATCCTGTTCCTGCTACGTTCACAGTCTCATACGCCACTTCGATTGTCAATTCGTTGGGCAACCCCCTAAATCAACCCCGCCAACGGGCTCGATGGATCGGCATACATACGCCGCCCCATCCGGCCTGCACGGTAAGCGAGCCGCCCGCTTTCCACCGCGAGCTTCATCGCAGCGGCCATCATGATTGGGTCTTTGGCTTCGGCAATCGCAGTGTTCATCAACACGCCGTCACAGCCAAGCTCCATTGCTGAAGAGGCCTCCGAAGCTGTGCCAACGCCCGCGTCGACCAGCACAGGCACTTTTGCGCCTTCGACGATCAGGCGAATGGTCACGCGGTTTTGAATACCAAGCCCCGATCCAATCGGCGCGCCGAGCGGCATGACAGCGACCGCGCCCGCTTCCTCCAATTGCTTGGCTACAATCGGATCATCGACGCAGTAGACCATCGGCAGGAAGCCCTCATTCGCGAGGATTTCAGTCGCGCGCAAAGTCTCGCGCATATCAGGATAAAGCGTGCGCGCTTCGCCGAGCACCTCAAGTTTGACCAAGTCCCAGCCGCCGGCTTCACGCGCTAAACGCAGTGTGCGGATTGCCTCATCGCCGGTAAAACAGCCCGCAGTATTGGGCAGGTAAGTTATCTTCTTGGGATCAATATAATCAGTCAGCATCGGCGCATTGCGATCAGAGATATTGACGCGGCGGACAGCGACAGTGACAATCTCCGCACCCGACGCGGCGACAGCGGCGGCGTTTTGTTCGAAATCCTTATATTTGCCCGTGCCAACGATGAGGCGTGACGTGAAGCTCCGCCCTGCGACACTCCAGCTGTCCGCCAAACCATTATCCTGCCCACCGCCGACGAAATGCACGATTTCAAGGACATCGCCGTCTTCAATCATCACTTGGGAAAGTGTTGATCGCGGCACGATGACTAGGTTGCGCTCAACTGCGACCTTGGAGGGGTCAAGTCCAAGGTCAGCCGCGAGCGCAGCAATGCTAGTGCCGGGGGCGACCGAGCGGGGTTCGCCGTTCAACTGGATTGAAAATATCAAATTCGTCTCACTAATTTTGCGCTTTTGTTTCAAGTCTCATATAAGGATACCATCGCCACCGCCGCAACTGAAAGTCTGCCCTTGCCAACCATTTATGTTCTCAACGGCCCAAACCTCAATTTGCTTGGTCTTCGTGAGCCTGAAATCTATGGTTCTGATACGCTTGATGACATTGCGGGCATGCTTGAAGACAAAGCGCGCGGTATGGATATTGAGATTGATTTGCGCCAATCAAATCATGAAGGGCATTTGATCGACTGGCTTCATGAGGCCAATGCCAAAGCGGCAAAGGCTGTGATCCTCAACGCCGGGGCGCTTACGCACACGTCGGTTGCGCTCTATGATGCGATCAAGGCAATCACCGTTCCCGTGATCGAGGTCCATATTTCCAATCCGCATGCGCGGGAAACCTTTAGGCACCATAGCTTTGTTACGCCGGCAGCGCGCGGCATAATCGCTGGCTTTGGCGTTTTGGGCTATTCGCTCGCGCTAGACGCCGCCGCCAAGCTCTGACACTGACGTGATAATGAAACAATAGGGGTTCCAATGACCGAGAAAGCCAGTGGCACAATGCAAGTCGATATCAAACTCGTTCGCCAGCTTGCCGAATTGCTTGACGAAACCAAGCTGTCTGAAATTGAAGTTGAGGATGGCGGGCGCAAAATTCGTGTTGCGCGCACGATGATGGCAGCCGCAGCGCCAGTGGCGGTTGCGCACGCCCCTGCGTCGGCTGCTTCTGCGGCTCCGGCACCCGTGGCAGCGCCGATTGGTGATCATCCCGGCACTGTCAAATCGCCAATGGTCGGCACGGTATATCTGTCACCCAACCCCGAAGCGCCGCCGTTTGTCAGCATTGGTGGCAGCGTGAGCGAAGGTGATACATTGCTGATCATCGAAGCGATGAAAGTGATGAACCCGATTGTCGCGCCGCGCGGGGGCAAAGTGATTTCGATCCTCGTTGGCACGGGCCAGCCGGTTGAATTTGATCAGCCGCTTGTTGTTGTCGAGTAACGCCTGACCATGGCCATTGAAAAACTTCTCATCGCCAATCGCGGAGAAATCGCGCTCCGCATCCACCGTGCGTGCCACGAAATAGGGATCAAGACCGTCGCGGTTCATTCAACTGCTGATGCTGATGCGATGCACGTTCGGTTGGCCGATGAAGCAATTTGCATTGGCCCGCCTTCAGCCACCGATTCGTATCTCAATATCGCTGCGATCATCTCAGCCGCTGAAATCAGCCAAGCCGATGCTATCCACCCAGGATACGGTTTCCTCTCAGAAAATGCGCGATTTGCCGAAATCGTTGAAGAACATCAGATCATCTTTGTCGGCCCTAAGCCTGAACATATCCGCACAATGGGCGATAAGGTTGAGGCCAAACGAACTGCGGGTGCGCTGGGCCTGCCGCTGGTGCCCGGCTCTGACGGTGCCATCGAAGATGTCGAAGTAGCCAAAGCAATAGCACGCGATATTGGCTATCCTGTTATTATTAAGGCGGCATCAGGCGGCGGCGGTCGCGGAATGAAGGTCGTCACTTCCGAAGACGAACTCGAAACGCAGATGCAGCAAGCAGGTTCTGAAGCCAAAGCAGCGTTTGGCGATGCGACTGTCTATCTTGAGAAATATCTCGGCAATCCGCGCCACATTGAGTTTCAAATCTTTGGCGATGGTGAGGGCAATGCGATCCATCTGGGTGAACGCGATTGTTCGCTTCAGCGGCGGCACCAAAAGGTGCTTGAGGAAAGCCCATCGCCAATCATTTCGCCCGCCGAGCGCGACCGAATGGGCGGCATCGTGGCCAAAGCTATGGCCGACATGGGCTACCGAGGAGCAGGCACGATTGAATTCCTTTGGGAAAACGGTGAATTTTACTTCATCGAGATGAATACGCGGCTGCAAGTGGAACATCCCGTCACTGAAATGGTTACGGGTGTTGATCTGGTGCGTGAACAGATACGGATTGCCGAAGGCCGTCCCCTATCAGTGCGCCAAGAAGATATTGAATTTAAGGGACATGCGATTGAATGCCGGATCAATGCTGAAGACGCGAAAACCTTTGCACCGTCGCCCGGGCTTGTGAAAGCCTTCCACGCGCCCGGCGGGATGCATGTCCGCGTTGATAGCGGGCTTTATGCCGGATACCGGATACCGCCTTATTATGATTCGATGATTGCCAAGTTGATCGTTTACGGCCGCACGCGCGAAGGCTGCATGATGCGGCTGAGGCGCGCGCTTGAGGAAATGGTCGTTGAAGGCGTGAAGACAACCATCCCCTTGCATCAAGCCTTGTTGCAAGAAGCCGATATTATCAACGGCAATTACACGATAAAGTGGCTCGAAGAATGGTTAGCGAAAGAGTAGACGACAACTCATGAAGTGCGTGAAGACCTTTGGATTGATGAGCGTAAGTGCGGTGCTTTACGCGGGGTTGATCGCGCCCGTTATTGCGCAAGTGCCAAAACCTCCGGTGTCCATCTTGCCCTCATCAATCCCGCCTCTGCCTGCCGCTACGCCAGCGCCGCCTATCCCTGTAGTGCCCCCATCGGTGGTGCCTGCGCTTGCGCCCGTGCCCGTGATATTGCCTCATTGGACGGCGGGCGATGCGTCGGCGTTGCTCAATGTGATCAATTCAATCGGGACAAGCGGACTGCTGTCCAAGGACTATGCACCAGCCGCGCTGGCGGCGGCAATACTTGGCGGCGAAAGCGAAGCGCTTGATAAAATCGCGGGCGATGCCTTCACTAAACTTGCCACCGATATGCGCGATGGCCGGACGCCCGCAGCAGCGCGCGTGCAGTGGTTGATCAAGGATAGTGATGCAGAATCATTCCCAACGCTAACGGTTATGCAGAATGCACTGATCAGCCATAATATCGCTGGCTCGATAGCCGCGCTTGAGCCGCTTCATCCTGATTATGCCGCATTGAAGGCTGAACTTGCCGCCACTCCGCCTGCCAATATTGCGCGGCTTAATTTGGTGCGCGCGAATATGGATCGGTGGCGTTGGTTACCGCAAGCGCTCGGACTTCGGCATTTGATTGCGAATGTGCCCGAATATGTCATTCGGCTGATGGTCAATGGAAAACTGATTTCGAACCACCGTGTGATCGTGGGCAAAACCGATACACCAACACCGCAATTATCCGCCGATGCGGTAGGCGTGGTCATTCACCCGCCGTGGTATCTGCCGCAAAGCATCATCAAAGAAAGCGTCGGCGCGCTCATCGCTCGCAGCCCCGCGACCGCCAAGGCGCGCGGTTATACATGGACGGGTGCTGGAAAAACGCTGGCAGTTATCCAGCAAGCGGGGCCTTCATCGGCGCTTGGCTATATCAAAATCGATATGCCCAACGCTGAGGCTATTTTCCTCCACGATACACCTAACCGGAGCCTGTTTAATGCAACTGACCGGGCGTACAGCCACGGTTGCCTGCGCACTGAGGATGTGATGAAGCTCGCGATCATACTCGGCGTTATTCAACAAGGCGGCACCGCTGATGAACTCGTCGCACTGATCAAAGCAGGCAAGACGGTGAAGGTGCCGTTCAAGGAAACGATCCCCGTTTATATTGGTTATTTCACAATTGGACGGGGTGTAGATGGAAAGCTCACGACGTATAAGGATGTCTACGTGCGAGACGCCGCTGTGACCGCATCGTTCGATTCCCCGCGCGTTGATCCCAAACCTGTGATGATCAAGCCAGCGCCTGTGCCCGTCCCCGCTGCGCCGGTGCTTCCCGCAATATTATAGACGGTCTGCGAACAACAAGCGTCCGTGGCCTAGCTTTGCGATCACTTGTGCAAGTTTATCCTCCGGCAGAGCAAAACAGCCTTCGCTCCGCCCGAGCTTACCCTGTGTTGGAATCACGTCGGGATTGGCATACCATGCCCCGTGAACAACAATCGCACGGTCCTCAGCGGTCACATTGTCGACCTCAAGGCCCTTGAGCCGCATCGAAAGCCCGTGCTTTCCTTCGTAATAAGCGCCCGTTGCATAAGCGCCGCGTGAGCTGGCATTTGATTCAGGCACATTTGAAAAGCTTTTTAACCAGCCGTCATGCTCTGGGTCAGACCCACGACCATGCGTTGTGTAAAATGACTCAACGCTTCCCGCGACCATATCGACGATGAACAATCGCGGATCACGCGACGGCAGATTGAAATCAACGATGCCCACTTTATCACGCAGCCAAATCCATCCCGTGTGGCGGTCAAGTTCGCGCTGCGCAATCGAGAGCAATCTAGGAGTATCAACCACGGCCAATGCACGGCCCGGCATTGCAAGCATCGCTGCGGACGCAAGCGACCCCATCAACAGCGCACGGCGGTCGAGCGTGGCGCTCACGTGAGAATCAAATGACATAGCCGATCAGCATAACGCATTATTCTTGAATATTAGCTGATTGACACTCAGATCACCCCAGAATCGTTACCATTCACCGCGCGTTATGTGGTTAGAAGCGGGCTTTTATTGTGAATCGCGCGTTGATCGGTGCGCCGGTTGAGATATTCACATCATTATGCGCGACCGGGAAATAGGCCACATTCGTTAGGTTTTCGACATTGATTTGGGCTTCAATGCCGTTGGTCAGTTTGAAAAATACCGCCGCATCAATCCGCGTATAGGCTGGCAGTTCAGTCAAATTGCTGATCGTAGTAAAGCTTTTTGCCTGGTGATAAACGCCTAGGCCAAGCCCCAATCGGTCGTTCACATCATAACGGTTCCAAAGCGAAACCTGATGGCGCGGCACTTGGGCAATGCTCCTGCCAGCAGGCGCAGCAGTGGTGGCGCCGGTGATCTCAGCCTTGGTATAAGCATAGCCAAATGTTGTTTGCAGTGCAGGCACGATTCGCCCCGACAATCCAATTTCAAGCCCTGAACTGCGCTGCGAACCCGTTAGCACGGTTACGTTATTGACGGTCGCGCGCGTATTGCTCCGGTCAAGCCGGTAGACCGTAATTGTCGCGGTTAAATCAGGCTTGATATCCCATTTCGCGCCCACTTCGTAATTGTTGAACTCCTCTGGCTCCAGCGTCGCAAGGGTCGCGTCAAGCGTCAGGAATTGATCCCCTGATTGCGGCAAAAATGATTTTGTGTAACTCACATAGACCGACGCCTGCGGCACTGGCTTGATCACCAAACCAACACGCGGTGACCAGAGATCATCGGTGCGCGCAAAGCGGGTGTTCGCCAAAACATTCGTGAAATCAAGCTTGAGCCGGTCATAGCGAAGCCCAGCGATAAGATCGACGCTATCACCAATACTAATTTGATCTTGGATGTAAGCAGAGACTTGCGAGATGTCAGTCGCAACTGATCGGTTGCCAGCGCCCGCGCGGAATGTCGCGACGGGTATTGTGATCGTGTTTCCCAGCGCAACGCCGTTGACGCGCCGCCGATCACTGCTCGTTTGGGCAAGTGCGACGCCATCAAAAAAGCCGTTGATCCGCTCATTGGTCGTGTTCTGCCGCGTATATTCAGCACCTGCCAAGATCACATGGCCAATGCCGCTGGTGTCGCCGCGCCATTCAAGATTGGCCTGACTGATTGTGGTTTTGCGCGTCGTCGGGTCTCGGTAAGCTTCAAAACCAAGCGTCGGTGCAGCCGCAGTTCCGCTGATTCCCGTCGCTGGAAAGACATTGGTATAGATTTTGTCATAATCGCCGTAGAGTGACTGTGTGCTGAGTTTAAGGCTATCGCTTAGATCAATTTCGCTCCGGAACGTGATCGTATGACCTTCAAAATCGGTTTGATTAACGCCGCTGGTGCCAAAGAATGTGTCGCGAAAACCGCGTAACGGGCCGGTTGGAGCCCCAATTGTTCCAACCGCAGGCGTGCCCAATATCCCGGCAGAAGGGACACCGCGATCAACCACGCGGCTGTCTCTCACATATTCATAACCAAGCTGGAGCTTCACGCGTTCGCCAATTTGCGCACCGATAACGGGGTTTACGGCGTAGCGTTTGCCATTGTACGCATTGCGGTGACTGTTTAGCGCTTCATAAAAAGTGTTAAGCCGCAGCGCTGCGGGGCCGATGCCAACGTTGATGTCACTCGCGATGCTCCCCGCGCCAAAGCTGTTGATTGAAGCTTCACCCGCAATCAGCGTTTGATCGACAAGCGCGCCCTTGGTGATGCGATTGATGATCCCGCCGCCGCCGCCACGGCCAAAGATCGTGGCATTGGGGCCCTTATGCGCTTCAACGCGCTCGACATTATAGAAACTGCGGAAATATTGAACATCATCGCGCAGGCCATCAACGAAGAAATCGGCGGTTGAATTGTTACCGCGCAAGGTGATTTGATCACGGTGGCCTTCGCCTTGACCTGCTGAAATACCGGGGAATAAATGGACTAGATCCGCGATTGAGCGAATAGATTGATCGCTTAATTGTTCGCTGGTGACAACGCTGATTGATTGCGGCACATCAAGGATCGGCGTGTTGGTTTTGGTGCCACTCGTCGTATCAACCGCGCGATACCCTTCAACCTTTCCCGTCACAATGATTGCATCACCGGCGTCGTCGCCATCGTTGGCAAACGCGACCCCGGGGGCGATTAGAACGAGAGCGAGCGCGGGGGAAGCGAAACGGAATGACATGATGTTTCCTTGAAAGCGGATTATTGCGATTGATTCGCGTTAATGCTTCGCTGCTCTATTGCGACGAATTCTTAATAGCAATTAGAAAAGTGATTTACGCCTCTGTCTACGGCGTTAAGACGGTGCGACGCATTTTGGAGTCGGCGATGAAAGCAACTATTTTTCACAATCCTGCATGCGGAACATCGCGCAAAACGCTCGCCATTTTGGAAGAGGCGCTCGGCGTTGAGGTTGAGGTAATCGAATATCTGAGCACACCGCCAAGCCGCGAGCGTTTAGCCGCGCTTTACGCGCGTGCAGGCATGACGCCGCACGAAGGCTTGCGGATACGCGGCACCGAAGCAGCGGCGATGGGGTTGCTTGACGCCGACGGTGATACGATCATTGACGCGATGTTGACGACGCCCATCCTGATCGAACGCCCGCTTGTCGAAACTGAAAAGGGTGTGCGCCTTTGCCGCCCGCAAGAGCTGGTGTTTGAGATTTTATAGAGGGAATAGTCGATGAAGCGTTTTTTCAAATGGGTGCTGATCATCCTCGTCGTGCTTGTCGTGGGCGGCACCATTGCGGGGTGGACACCAGATACTGATGCTGCTGCGATGCGCGCAAAATACGGTGGTGCCACGTCGCAATTTATCGAGGTGAACGGCATGAACGTTCATGTCCGTGATGAAGGGCCGCGCGGTGCGCCGGTTATCGTGTTGCTTCACGGATCGAATTCATCGCTCCACACATGGGATCCGTGGGCAGCAGCGCTGAGCAAAACACACCGTGTGATCCGCTTTGATCAGGCAGGGCACGGGCTGACGGGGCCGCACCCAAAACGCGATTATTCAATGGCAGCCTTTATCGGCGCGGTCGATGCGCTTACGGTGAAGCTTGGTGTCTCACGCTTCACACTTGGCGGCAATTCGATGGGCGGCGGCATAGCGCTTGGCTATGCGGTGGCGCATCCCGAAAAATTGAGTGGACTTATCCTCGTCGACGCGAGCGGCGCGCCCGATGCCAAGCCCAAAAGCCTGCCCATCGGTTTTCGCATCGCGCAGACGCCGGGTTTGCGTAACATTGCGCTTTACATCACGCCGCGTTCGTTTCTTGAAAAAAGCCTGCGCCAATCGATTTCAGTGCAGAGCATCATCACGCCTGCCATGATTGATCGTTATTGGGAATTGCTCCGCTATCCAGGCAACCGTCAGGCAACGATTGTCCGGTTCAGCACCAAACGCGTGCCCATCGATCCAACCGTCATTCGCAGCATCACAGTACCGACGCTGATCATCTGGGGTGAGGACGACAAGCTCATTCCATTCAGCGCAGGCCAATGGTTTGCCGCCAACATCAAAGGATCAACGCTCATTTCGTATAAAGCCGTTGGCCATGCGCCGATGGAGGAAGATGCGCGCCGCACTATAACCGATGTGACATCGTGGCTTTCGGCAAGTGAGGCGGTAAGATAATTCGATAGATATCGAATTGAATTGACATCTCTCCAACGATTCGATATTTCCACGAATATCGAATCGTTGGAGAGACCGTGCCCCCGCTTACCGCCCCCACCGTTATCACTGCGCTTTCCGCACTTGCGCAGGAGCACCGCTTGGCGCTGTTCCGCTTGCTTGTTCAGGCAGGCGCGCCGGGAATGGCCGCAGGTGCGATTGCGCAAGCGACGGGCGTTCCGGCATCGTCGCTGTCGTTCCACCTTGCGCTCATGGAGCGGGCGGGGATAATCAACCGTGTCCGCCGTGGTCGCTCACTGATTTATGCGGCTGACTTTGCCGCGATGGGTAGCCTGATTGCCTATCTCACCGAAAATTGTTGTGGTGGTGCAACGCCTTGCCCCGTCCCAATGCCCGCTATGATCATTCCAGAAAGGAAGAGCTTATGAAACGTATCCATCTCCACGTTGGCGTCAGTGATTTAGAGCAATCGATCACATTCTATTCACACCTGTTTGCGAGCCCACCGACTGTGGTGAAGCCTGATTATGCCAAATGGATGATCGAAGATCCGCGCGTCAACTTTGCGATATCGTCGGCTGATCATACAAAGGCTGGCATCGAACATATCGGCGTTCAGGCCGAAACGGCTGAGGAATTGAGTGATATCTTCACGCGCTTGCAATCGGCGGGTCGCCCCGTGCTTGATGAAGGCGCTACGACTTGCTGCTATGCTAAGTCAGAAAAGAACTGGACAGTCGATCCCGACGGCGTGATTTGGGAAGCCTTTTTGACCAACGGCGAAGCAACGGTTTACGGCGACAAAATCCCCGATACATTGATCGATCAAGCCCATGCGAATGTGCATGCACTTGAGCTGGCCGCTGCTTCGAATGGCACTTGCTGCGTTCCCCCCGCAATTTCATGAAGCGCGAACTTGCCGCCGAAGCGATTGGCACCGCTCTATTGGTCGCCACCGTGATTGGCTCTGGGATTATGGGACAGCGCCTTGCGGGAGGAAATGATGCCATTGCGCTGCTTGGTAATACTGCCGCCACGGGCGCGATGCTCTATTTGCTGATCACCTTGCTTGGGCCGATTTCGGGCGCGCAGTTCAATCCCGTCGTCACGCTGCTGCTTGGTGAGCGTAAATCTTGGTTGCCCTTCATTGCGGTTCAACTAATCGGTGCAGTCGCGGGAGCCATCCTTGCTCATGCGATGTTCGGGCTTGATCTGATACAAGAAGGCACAAAAGTGCGCACGGGGATTGGCCAGTGGCTTGGCGAGGGCGTCGCAACATTCGGTTTGATCTTCACAATCATGCTCGGCGCGCGGCATAAGCCTGAAACGCTGCCCGCACTCGTCGCGATGTGGATTGTCGCTGGCTATTGGTTCACCTCATCAACCAGCTTTGCGAACCCCGCGGTTACCATAGCGCGCGGATTTACCAATAGTTTTGCGGGCATCAGGATGATCGATGCGCCCGGTTTCATTTTGGCACAATTCATCGGAGGCTATGCGGGAAAACGGCTTGCCGACGCTTTACTCTCAACGCGAAACTGATAGCCATATGAGGCGTTGGTGATCCTTCCTCCACCGCTTACCCCGAGCTTGTCGAAGGGATGCGGAGCGGGATGTTAATGTCACTACGCTATCAGGAGTAGTAAAGGCATATGGCAGCGATCGCAGTATATTCGCTCAAAGGCGGGGTTGGCAAAACCAGCACGGCGGTCAACCTTGCCTGGTCTTCAGCGACCCAATCGGCGCGACGGACGCTGCTCTGGGATCTTGATCCGCAGTCAGCCGCTAGTTTTTTGCTCAGTGCCGGCCCGCTTGCCAAAGGGGCTGCCCAATCGGTTTTTGCCAAAGACGTATCGCCCGAAAAACTAATCCGCAAGACGAGCATCGCGGGGCTTGATCTGCTTGCGGCGGATACATCGCTGCGCGGGCTTGACCACTTCTTCTTTGCGCTCGATAGAAAGAAGCGACTGAGCAAGCTAATCGGTGACCTTAGCAAGCGGTATGACCGGATCATTCTCGATTGCCCGCCGGGGCTGACGATCACAACTGAACAAGTGATCCGTGCCTCTGATTTGATCGTCGTTCCCGTCATTCCATCGCCCTTATCACGGCGCGCGCTTGATGATGTGATGGCGCATCTTGATAGTGAACATAAGGGGCATGCGCCGGTATTGCCGGTGTTCAACATGGTTGACCGGCGGCGGATTGTTCACCGCTCAGCGATTGAGGCTGAGCCTGATTGGCCAATCATCCCGATGGCGAGTGCGGTTGAACAAATGGCGGTGCGGCGCGAACCGCTCGGCACATTCGCGCTGCGGACGCCAGCGGGTGCGGCCTATACTGCGCTCTGGACGGGGATTGAACGCAAGCTAGCAAAGATGAAGTGAAGGCTTACAGCGGTAACGGAGCAACGTGTCCCCGTGTTTTTTCAACCACCAAGGAACGCTGCCACGGCCCGAAAACGAACCAGCCTAGCGCAATTGCGCAGGCTGCGATGTTGGCTGTGGGATAACTCCACCACACTGCGAACACGCCAAGAGGGCCTCAGTGCATTATTAGGACGCAGATTCACGAAAGGAACTGAGCGGTTGGGCAGTTTCGCCCGCCGTGGAAGGCTGTCCGCGTTGCTTCCCGACATAAGTCCCGAATGATCGATCGTCAGTTGGATCGCCTTGGTCGAGCATCCATTGGCGGCGGAAAAAAACCTGATGAGATCGCGGGAACGCCGAGGCATTCTGAAACCGCAGGGGATTTATCCAATCCTTGTTTAGTCAGGAAGTTCGTATCTAAACCCCCAAAGCTGACAGGCCGGGGTATGGCCAAATCGCCCAACTGCCTTTCAAGTTCGGTCCGCGTTGAACCTTTGCGGAATACTGGCTGAAAATCGCCCATACCTTTGAGTGTCAGCGTGATGCAGTGCCCTTTCGCGCTGATCGTGCCAAACCCGAGAGCGGCGTCGAAGTCGGTTGGATATTCACCTCCCAGGATCAACATGCCGTCCTCTGATCGCGCAATCGAGTAGGTGGGCGACGAACATCCTGCCAGAGCGGCTAAAACAGCACCGTAGAACCATCGCCATTTGCTTGTCATGGAATAACGAATCCTCCGACGGTGTTGACCTGATAGGGTGTGCGTCCATATCTAGAGCATGTGGCTCAAAAATGCACTTCGTCTTTGCGAGGAGCGCAGCGACGCGGCAATCCACCCGCTGCACCACCCGTATGGATTGCCGCCCCCGGATCAAATCCGGGGTCGCAAAGACGAATGTTTCAGATTTATCGCAAAAGGCTCTAAACAGATATGGAAGAACCGCTTGACCCTGACTTGTTGTTGCGCGGCTATGCGAGTGGTGTTTTCCCGATGGCTGATGCCCGTGACGCACCGTCGCTTTATTGGGTTGAACCAAAAAAGCGCGGCGTCTTACCGCTGGAGCGCTTTCGATTGTCGCGCTCGCTCACCAAAGTATTGCGCTCCGAACGCTTCGAAACAAGCGTTGACCGCGCGTTTGAAAGCGTCGTCGCTCACTGTGCCGAAGCTGCTGACAATCGGCCAGGGACATGGATCAACGCCCAAATTGCGACGGCGGTTGCCCAGCTTCATGCGCGGGGGTTCGCGCATAGTATCGAAACATGGCACGACGGCAGCCTCGTCGGCGGGCTTTACGGCATAAAGCTAGGCCGCGCTTTCTTTGGCGAATCGATGTTTAGCCGCGCGACCGACGCTTCAAAAGTAGCACTCGCGCATTTGGTTGCACGGTTGCGTCACGGCGGATTTACGTTACTCGATTGCCAATTTATCACACCGCATTTGGCTTCGCTCGGCGCGATTGAAATCAGCCGAAGCGCCTATATGGCGTTGCTATCATCAGCACTTTCGGGCTCTGGCTCGGCTTCGGGCGCAGCCGGCGAAGCTGCCGATTTCCTTGCTTTCGGGCGCGATTTAGCATCTGACGATGACACATCAGCACCACCGCGCAGCACAATCGTATCGGGGCCTGTATCAGGGTGGCGCATCGTGCAGGCTTTGGCCCAAACATCATAGATTGGATGTTCAACCACATTGAGCGAGGGCGATTCCTTATACAGCCAGCCTGAAAAAACTTTGCGCCATTTATCATCGCCGCCATGAACGATCACTTGGACGAACGCGCCGGTTAACTGCTCAGGCTCGTATGACTGTGTAGTCTCACACGCTTTCAGCCGCACCACGACATCGCCAATCCGCACCGCCTCGCCCGGCTTCATCGTTAAATCACGGTAAAGGCCGTTGCGTTTATTGAGCAGACCCAAGGTTGCGACGCGCTGCGCCATCGGCGTTTCGGCCAGCGACGGCACTGCTGGCTTTGGTGCGGCAATCAGCGTTGGCGCAGCATCAGTTTTTGGCCCGGTAAGTGCGGGGGCAATCGTCTGCTGAAGCGCGAGCGCACCCTGCCACGCAGCGACGATCGCAATGACGCTACCGATCCCAATAAGCGCCATACGCCTCACGCGCTATCACCTTCAGGCTGCCACGCTTGATAATCGCTTCGGGTGCGCGCGCGCGCGCCGCCGACTTGAAGCGCGCCTGCGGGCAAGTAAGCCTCGCGCGTTCCGGTTAGATTTGCTGTTGGTTCGGCTTCCCAGCGCCGCGCGGGAGGCAGCGCATTTTCAGGGAGATCATCAAGCGTGCCGTGCAGCCAGCCGTGCCATTCAGGCGGAACGCGGCTCGCATCGTTAGACCCATTATACATTACCGACCGACGTTTACGGCCCATTTTATCGGCTTTGCCTTCATAATATAGATTGCCCTGCGCATCACTGCCCACGCGCGTGCCGTATCGCCGCGTTGATAGCCACGTCCCAAAGCCAGCGCCGTTCCACCATGTGAATGTATTGCCGATGATGCTCATTATGGGTCAATTACGCGCAGACTTGGCTTCGTGCAACATAGAGATCAGTTTTGCGCGTCATTCCATGAGACTTTATCATCTTCTGCGATGCCAAGTGCGGCGGCACGCCCGCCCGCTATCTCAAGCACTGCGGCGACGGGTTCGCCCGAACTTTCATATCCAAGCGAATAGGGGATTGTTTCAGCGGCGATTCGCGCAATCGTGCCGTCGGCCCGGATGAAGATCATATCGAGCGGGATGACTGTATTTTTCATCCAGAAACTCGCCTCACGCGGCGGGTTGAGCGGGAACAGCATGCCCCCAAATGGCGGCACAGCAGTGCGAAACATCAATCCGCGCGCTTGGTCATCAGGGGCCCGCGCGATTTCAACGTCAAATTGATGTGTTTTGGACGATGAGACTATCGTGAGCGCAATCGTATTTTTAGAGTCGAAATCGATCAGATTGAATCGCGGGGGATTCCCAAGGGGCTAGACCCAAAATCGATCAGATTGAATCGTCTTTGCGAGCGAAGCGCGGCAATCCATACAATGTGCGGCGGGTGGATTGCCGCGTCGCTGCGCTCCTCG
>JAYUAU010000018.1:0-5375 GCA_043741135.1 Sphingomonadales bacterium
ATTTTGGGGACACGATACTAATTAGCACGATGCCTTTCAGTGTCACGCTTGGCTATGATCCAGCACTTTGACTGTTTCAGAGCGTTGGCGCAGGCGTGACGACGCGGTTCCTCTATGATGGGACTGAAACGATCGGCGAGTTTAACGCGAGCAACGGTGGTGCTGCGCTGCTCGTGCGGAGCGAAGCCGAACCCCGGGCAATCGCTGCGGCAACGCGCTGGGCCTCAACGGCTACGGCGCTGCGCTACGGACGCAAGCTTGCGCCTGCGTCCAACGGCTGCCGCCTCGATGCTGGCGAGAGTGAGGGGGCGATCAAAGCTTAATTTGACTGATGGGAGGAGAACTCGATTTAATGTTAAATGCAAAAAACTTTGTCGGCTCACTGACACGCCCTAGTTTTTGACTTGATTTGAATGATCAGATCGTTAGGATCGAGTCAAAATAAGTCGCGGGTCGAAATAATTGAAAATATTTGTCGCATTTTTTGGCGTATTACTGTGCATTTCTAATGCGCACGGCCAGAAAATACCCGATTCGGTACGGCGTGAGGCGCAGCGACTAGAAGAACGCGAGTCCGAACGCCTTCAGCAACGCGAGCGAGTATTTCATGACTCCCAAATACGCGCGCCAGAAATTGATTTAGGCGACGAAGAAGATGCGCCATTGGCCAATTCCAATGTTTGCATAGCCGTCAAGAAGGCATTGATATCGGGTTTAACCCGCTATAAACTAGCTGATTTTTCAGTTGCATTGAATGATTTGATCAGTCCGTGCACGGAACAGTCTCAGATTGATGCTTTGTTGCGCACAATTACAAACCGCTATGTTCGCGACGGCTACATCACATCGCGCGCAATCTACGTGCCCGAAAAATTAGAAATAGGCGCGGTACGGATTACTGTGGTGGAAGGTCAGCTCAACACTATTGAGGGCGAAGGCAGCGCGGTTAAGCTGACTTATGACAGCGAATTGGATTCAGCGTTCCCACGCTTGAGCAGGCATCAGCTCAATCTGAGAGATCTCGAACAAGGTGTTGACCAGCTTGCCCGACTGAGCGGCAGTGAACCGCGGATTGACATCGTGCCCGGCACAGCCGCCGGAACAAGCAACATCATCGTCAAACGACAAGCGAACGCGCCGTGGATCCGCCCGAGCATCACGCTGAGCAATGACGGCTCGGCAAATACCGGACGACAGGTCGGTACGGCGTCACTCGATATCGATAGCCCCTTTGGTGCGGCTGATTTCTGGTCATTTTATTATATCCGCGATGTCGAGCGCGGCGCCGAACAAGGGGCCGAGGGTTATGGCGCGTTTTTCTCGCTTCCTTACGGCTATACCACGCTCATCGTCTCAGGTGGCCGCTATAAATTTTTCACTGTGCTCGAAAGCAATGAGCTTCGGTTTGGAAATACGGGTGACAGTGTCAACGGTTCGCTTGGGATTGATCATCTACTGTTTCGCGATCGCAAAACCAAGATTTCAGTCTCGGGTGCACTGTCATTTTATGACACCGTCAACCGTATTCAGGACATTCGCCTATCAACGAACAGCTACCGGATTGTCTCGGGTCAGGTCGGATTTCGCGCGCAGCGCCGCATTGGTGCCGGGCTTGTCCTCGCCGACCTGACGCTATCGCGCGGCTTTGCGATATTCGGCGCTGAAGCGGCCGACATAGGCCCAGGCTCTGATGGTCTCAAATTCCGCAAGCTTGAGGCCAATCTGGGCTATCAGGCGCGGATGGCAATCTTGGGCGTGGCAACCGACTATAGCGTCGCGCTCCGCGGTCAATGGGCGTTCGATCCCGTGCTGCCCGCTGAGCGATTGAGCCTTGGCGGTAGTTCGACTGTGCGCGGATTTCGCGACGATGGCATTAGCGGCACGCGCGGCGCTACAGTCCGACAGCAATTGGGCATTGGTTTGTTCAGGTTGTTCTCCGATGCCCCAAACAATACGGCAACGCAGTTGTCGGCCATCGTCGGCTATGACGCTGGGGCCATCGTCCCCAAACGGGGTGATCCGTTCGAGCGGGGTTTTTTGCATTCATCATCACTTGGTCTGCGCCTGCTGAACCGCAGAATGCTCGCCGAAATTTCAGTCGCAGCGCCGCTGTCAGCGCCTGCAACCGTCCAACGCGCGCGGGTCGAACTCGCCGCGTCGGTGCGACTCACAATTTAGCAAAAGCAATTTAACACGGGGGAGCATTTGTGATGAAGGCAATGAAAACCGGAACAGCGATCGAGCTCATATTTGCGCTGGGCATCGCAACGCAAGGTTGGTCGTCCGCTTATGCGCAAACCGCAACAACGGCACCAATCGTCGTCTCTGTGCCGGGAACCGGGCTTGATATCACCACAAGCGGTACGCCAATCGTCAACATCGCAACACCCGATGCGAATGGCACCTCTTATAATGTGTTTTCCAAACTCAATGTCGGCCCCGAAGGCACGATTTTCAACAATAGTCAGGTCATCGGCCAATCGGTAATTGCGGGTCAGGTGCTTGCCAACAACAATCTCCGCGTCAATGCTGCGCCAAGACCTGCCGCGCTGATCATCAACGAAGTGCGTAATGGCACCCGGTCTGATCTACTCGGCACGATCGAAATATTCGGGACCAAGGCCGGGCTGGTCATTGCCAATCCGGCTGGCATCACCTGTGATGGCTGTGGCTTTATCAATATCTCGCGTGCGTCGCTGTCGACAGGGGTGCCTACATTTGATGCAAACCGGGCATTCACAGGGTTTCAGGTAAACGGCGGCGCGGTTCAAATTCAGGGGCGCGGACTATCGGGATCGAACGTCGACTTTTTTGATATTGTAACTGGCAGCGCGCAGATCAACGCCAGCTTGTACGCGCGTGATCTGCTCGTCGCGGGCGGCAATGGTAGTTTCAATTATGCGAACCGGACCGCGACAGCAGGCGCTGCCGGAGGCGGGCTGCTGGCAATCGATTCGAGTATCCTTGGCGGCATGTATGCCAACCGCATCCGCTTGATCGGAACCGGCGCAGGCGTGGGTATCAATCTGGCCGGTGTCGTGAGCGCACTTGACGGGCCGGTGTCTATCGCCGCCGACGGCGCAATCAACGTCCGCACCATCGATGCGGGCGGTGACGCCGTTCTTGTCTCGCGCAGCGGCTCGGTTCGCGTCGAAGAGCTGGTGTCTAGCGGCGGCGCAACGATCATTAACGCGGCGACCGACATCATCATCGCTGACAACCAAGCCGCCGTCACAGCGGCTACGACCTCATACAGCTATTGTTTTTACGGCTATTGCGGATCCTATTCATATAGCACCTTGCCCCTCGTCGGCGCTTCAATTGATGCGTTGGGAAGTGTCGTGCTGTCCGCAGGGCGCGATATTCTCAACGTCAATCGCGGCTCGATCAGTGGTGACGCGGTCAGCCTGATCGCGAACCAAGACATTCTGATCGGTGGAGGCGCGGGTATTTATGCCAACAACCTTTCATTAAATGCCCTGCGCGATGTCAGCCTGAAAGCAAATACAACGTTTCGTAACAGCAGCCAATACACCGACCTTGGCAGGGGGCTGTACCAGAATACTTATCTGACCAGCACCGAAGTGATCGGCGCTCAGCTTGACGCGTTCGGCGCGCTGTTCGTGACGGCGGGTCGTGATGTCAGCCTCGAAGCCGCCGCGCTGACGGCGGACGGCGTCGTGGGGGTTAGCGCTGCACGCGATATCTCGATTGGCGGAATCGCATCAACGGGCACCACGACGCTCAGCTGGAAATCGAGCAAGAATACGTTTGGAAATTCGGTTGAAACCGTCTCAAACTATGATGGCTCGAATATCTCCGCCGGATCGGGCCTGTTCATTAATGCGAATGAGGAACTCGACGTCACGGGGTCGGCGCTGCGCTCCGAAAGTGGTGTCAACATCCGCGCGGCGCAGGGCACTGCTTACATTGCGGGATCCGATATCGCGGCAACGGGTAACGTCGCGCTGACGGGGCGTGATATCATTGTAACAGGCAGCGTCAACTCATCAAATTTCGATGAAACCATTCGCACGGTGAAACGCGGTTTCCTTTCCAAACGAACGACGACATCAGTCACATCAAACCAGATTGAAACGGTCTTCGCCAGCAGCATTTCGGGCAACCGGATATTGCTTGACAGCATAGGACAGACATCAATTCTCGATAGCGACATTGCTGGCGATCAGGCCGTCGATATCACGGCGGGCGGCAATATCACGATCAGCAGCGTGCCAACGACAAGCGACTATCTGACGAGTACCAAGGTCAAAAAGAGCGGCTTTAGCCTGAGCAGTGCAGGTCTCTTTCTTGGCGTTTCAAAGACCAGCAACGTCGTCGACACGACACAGGTTTCTAATATCGGCAGCTTGATTGGCGCGGCATCTGGCGCTGTCCGGATCAGCGCAGGTGCGGGCATTTCGGGCATACCGAGTAGTGGCGACCTCGATATCGTCGGTAGCCGTATCGCCGCGCTCAACGCCGTCACGCTTGCGGGTGACACCGTCGATATCGTTAACAACGTCAACGTCACCAGCACGTCGACCACGTACAACGCTTCTACTTTTGGTCTGACATTGGGTGTCTCGAGCCCACTGCTCAATTCTATTACCGCCGTCGCGCGCCTTGGCGACATCGCGACCAAATCATCCAATGCACGCGTTCAAGCCGTCAGCCTGCTCGCGGCGGGGCTTGCAGTTAGGAACGGTTATGATTCGGCAAAGACAATCGTCGATACTGTCAAATCGGGCAATGGATCACTTGATGCGAGCGTCACCGCATCAATCGGCTATTCGCGCACAACATCTTCCTCGCTTTCGGTCGATCAGACGATAGTCGCCAGCCAAGTTGCAGGCGGAGACATCGCGATCTTCGCACGCGGCGGCACCGGTCGCGCTGGCGTCAACATCTACGGGTCTGATGTTGCCGCCACGCGTAACCTGGCGATTTTCAGCAACGCGGGCATTGATCTTGGCGCCGCGATCGAAACCGACCGCTATTCGGGCCAATCGCAAACAACCGGGATCTATCTCCAGGCGGCGGTGAAGCTTGGCTTGGGCAAGGATTTCAAAAAGAATCTAGCTGCACCTACTGTCACGCTTGGTTTCAATTCAAGCAGTTCGCGTTACAACGGCGTCGATGTCACCGCACGGGCGTCGATCGTCGGCGCAGGCGACACGGTCACGATCAACACGCTCGGCCTGCTCAACATCGACGGGTCGCAAGTCAGCGCGAACCGCGTTCTGATCGATGCAGGCGCGCTCAATATTTTGAGCCGCCAGAATACATCAACATACCTCAGCCGCGAACGCAGCATCGCGCTTTCGCTTTCCTATCAAGTCGGCGTTGGCTTTAGCGGCGCGGCCAATTTCGGT